>VXPS01000307.1 GCA_009839425.1 Chloroflexota bacterium | reverse complement strand
CTCCCCCGCCCACCCCAACCAATCACCACGCGCATCCACCGCGTCCCGCGAGCCCAGCCGGTTGACCGCAGGGCCACGACCTGACCAATATGGCGAGCGCCAGAGGTGCGAAAGGCCCAACGCATGGCCGCTGAGACGCTGAGGGCAGTGGTAGTGGGTTGCGGAGTGGGCCGCAACCACGCCGACGCCTACGTACATTCCGACGCCGCCGAACTGGTGGCGCTCTGCGATATCGACGAAGTCGCCCTCAACCGGGTGGCCGACGCCAACGACGTCGAGGCCCGCTACACCGACTTCGAAACCATGCTGCGCGAAGAGCAGCCCGACCTCATCAACATCGCCACCGCCCAGCCGCTGCACGCCGAAATGACCATCCTGGCGGCCACCCAGTACACGCCCAAGGGCATCCTCTGCGAGAAGGGCATGGCCAACAACATGGGCGAGGCGCGATCGATGATCGCCGCCTGCGACCGCAACGGCGTCAAGCTGGCCATCGGCCACGAATCCCGCTACCTGACCCAGATCCAGGAAGCCCGCGAACTCATCACCGGCGGCGCCATCGGCACGGTACGCCTGGCGCACGGCTGGTACGAACAGGGCGGCATGCTCAACCAGATGTGCCACGGCTGCGACCGCGCCCTCTTCATCCTGGGCGACCCCCAGCCGCAATGGGTGATGGGCAACATCCAGCGAAACTCCGACCGCTGGGAACGCAGTTGGCCCTGCGAGGAAATGGCGATCGGCATCGTCGGGTTCGCCGACGGCTCCCGCCTGATCCTGGAAGGCGAAACCCCCGCCGGCGCCCAGGTCGAACAGCACCGGCTGACCTTCGTCGGCGACGAAGGCACGCTCTACGTCCGCACCGAAGGCGAAGTCCGGCCACCGGGCACCGTGCCCGAGGATCCGATTGGCCTTCGGATTCAGCGCGGCGACGGCAGTGTCGAAGAGATCGAGTTTCACAACGACCCCTACATCGACGCCCGCCACCGTGAAATCGACGCCTTCGCCCGCTGGGCTGGCGGCGAACTGGACGGGCACTACCAGGACGCGCACTTCTGCGTGCAAACGCAGGAGATCCTGATGGCCATCTACGAGTCGGCGCGGACCCACGGCCTGGTGCAACTGCCCATGAAGACCCAGTCCTCGCCGCTGATCGAAATGATCAACAGCGGCGCGCTGCCCGTGAGCAACCCGGGCTGGCACGACATCCGGCACGGCACGAGAATCGCGCCGTTCGATTACGGCGGAGGCAACTCGTGAGCGCCCAACCCCTCCGCGCCGTCATCGTCGGCGGCCACATCGGCCGCAGCCACGCCATGGGCTACCTGGCGAGCGACCGAATCGAACTCGCCGCCGTCTGCGACATCGACCCCAACACGCTGGAAGAGTTCGGCGACGAGTTCGACGTCGAGAACCGCTACACCGACTACGAAACCATGCTGCGCGAGGAGGAGCCGGACCTCGTCAGCATTGGCACGCCCCAGCAGTTGCACGCCTGGATGACCATCCTGGCGGCCACGCGTTATTCGCCGCGAGCGATCGTTTGCGAGAAACCCATGGCCAGCAACACGGGCGAGGGTTACGCCATGCTGGCGGCCTGTGCGCGCAACGATGTCAAGTTGGCCATCGGGCACCAGGGCCGCTGGATGCCGCGGCACGAGACCGTCCGGCAACTGATCGCCGACGGCGCGATCGGCCAGGTGATTACCGCATTCGCCGGGCCGCCCAAGCCGAACGCGGGCCTCATGAACATCGCCACCCACCAGCTGAACTACTGGCAGTACATGCTGGGCGACCCCACCCCCCTCTGGGTGCTGGCCAACGTGCAGCGCCAGACCGACCGCTACGAGCGCGGCTGGCCGGCCGAGGACCTGGCGGGACTGCTGGTGGAGTTCGAAGGCGACATTCGCCTCTCAATGGAGAGCGACACGTCGCCCGAAGGCCTGGAGCGGGACCTTCGCGTGATTACGGGAACCGAGGGCGTGATCTGGCTGGCCGGCGGCACCGCCGGCAACGTCATCCGGCTCCTGCGCCACGGCGCCTCGGGCTGGGAAACCATCGAGGCAAGCGAGGCTGAGTTCAGCGACGCACGCACACTGGAGCTCGACGCGCTGGCCGCCTGGGCAACCGGCGAGCTCGACGAGCATCGCGGCGACGCCAACCTGGCCATCCACACGCTCGAAATCCTGATGGGTATCTACGAGTCGACCCGGACGCACAGCCTGGTTCGGCTGCCGCTGGAAACCAAGGGATCGCCGCTGACCGCCATGATCGACGCCGGCGACCTGCCGGTCCGCTATCCGGGGCACTACGACATCCGCCACAAGTCCGCCACGCCAGATTAGGGGCCGCTGACATGACGACATACCGCGCCGGAGTCATCGGACTGAATCTCGGCCAGTCGCACGTTCGCGGGTTCGACGAGGCCGACGGGGTCGAGGTCGCGGCGGTCTGCGACATCGACGAATCGCGACTCGAGGAGGTTGCCGACCAGTACGACGTCCCGGGTCGGTACACCGACGCCCAGACCATGCTCGAGACCGAGGCATTGGACATCGTGAGCGTCACCACGCCGGCGGCGTTGCATCCCATGATGACCCTGCTGGCCGCGCGCTATCCGGTGCAGGCGATCATCTCCGAGAAGCCACTGGCCAACTCGATGGGCGAAGCCGACGCCATGCTGGCGACCTGCGACGCCGCCGGCATCAAGCTGCTCTGCGGCTACCAGGGCCGCCACATGCGCGCCTTCGAACGCGCCCGCGGCCTGATCGCCGACGGCGCCATCGGGAAGCCGCTGGTGGTAAAGGTCAGCGTGGAAGAGGGCGGCCTGCTCAACCAGGGGTCGCACCTCATCGACCGTTCGCTGTATCTGCTTGGAGATCCGGAACCGCTCTGGGTGCTGGGCCAGGTGCAGCGAGAGACGGACCGCTACGAGCGCGGCTACTACTGCGAGGACCTCTGCTTCTGCATCGCCGCGGTTGAAGGCGGCGCGCGAATCGTCTACGACAACGACATCGGCCCCGGCGGCGACGTGGGCAACCGCGCCTTCGTCGTCACCGGCGACGATGGAATGTTGATCGTGGAGCCAAGCATTCCCGCGATTTCCATGTCCTATGGCGTCCAGCTCATTTCAGGCAACCGCGACGACCTGGACGAGCCGTGGGACGGCGTGGAAACGAATTTCATGCTGGCCCAGGCCAACGAACTCGTGGCCTGGCTCAACGGCGACATCGACGACCACCGGCAGAACGCCCACCACGCGATCAAGTCGCAGTCGATCCTGATGGGCATCTACGAAAGCGCGCGCACCCACACGCTGGTCGAGGTTCCCATTCAGACCAAGCTCGCGCCGCTGGACGCCGCGATCAACGAAGGCTCGCTCAAGGTCCGCTACCCCGGCGCCTACGACATCCGGCGTCCCTACGTCTACGCCAAGGACCAGGTCGGCTAGGCGACTTCCTCCGCGACGTCGGTTTCGCCGCAAATGTCCATCAGGGTGTGATGGACGGCCCGATCGTGCGCGTAGCTGAAGCGGGGTTGGCATTCGCCGCGGATGCAGGCCACGAAGTGCTCGACGTCGTCGCGAAACGGCGCCTCCCGCCCGGTGCCATAGACCTTCCAGCCGTCCGCCCCGGCGCCGGGACCGCCGCGGTGAATGGCCACGGCCGGTGCGCGGTCGCCGATGGACGCCCACGGGGAGACGATGGCCTGGGCCTCCGAGCCGTAGACCTCGAAGCTGCGCGGACGGACCTGCTCGGTCTCCAGGTGACTGGCTTCGAGAGTGGCGATGGCGTTCGGGTGCTCCAACACCACCGTGGCGTTGTCGATATAGCCAGACTCGATAAAGCGGTCGCAGCGCAGGAACGAGTGGACCTTGGCCGGCGTCCCCAGCACGGCCATTGCCATGTCCAGCGCGTGGGAGCCCAGGTTGTAGAAGATCCCGCCGTTGAAGTACCGGTCGCGGCCCAGGTAGGTGTCGGCCGACGGGTGGTAGAAGCTGCACATGTGCGAGCGCACCCGGTAGATGTCCCCGAATTCGCCTTCATCCACCATGTCCAGCACGCGGCGGAAATGTGGCGTCAACCGGTTGTTGTACCCCATCTGGAAAAGCAGGCCGGACGACTCGGCCAGGCCCGTTAGTTCGTCCGCGTGGGCGTGTGTCCAACCGCAGGCCTTTTCCATCAACAGGTGCTTGCCGGCCTGCAGCGCACGGCGAGCGTACGACGGGTTCTGGCGCTCGGCCCCGCCGATCAAGATGCCGAGCACGGATGGGTCCTCGAGCAGCCGGTCGATGTCATCGACATACGGCAAGCCCGCCGAATTCGGCTCGGATTCCTTGGCCGCGCGAGCATCTGCGCAGGGCTCGTAGACGCCGGCAAGGTCGATCTCGTCCAGGTCGCGTAGCCAGCGCAGCTTTCCAGCCGCATGCCCGTGCTGCGCGCCGAGCATTCCAAGCCGTACCGGTTGCTTGCTCATGCCGGACGCTCCGCGGCGGCGGGCGGTTGAACCATAAGTGGCATCTGAACCTCCTCGGCCCGGGCGAGGCGCAGGAAAAAGTGGCCCAGCCCGGATGATCCCAGCATGAAGTCCGGGCTGTAGTTGCCCGGCTCGTCCCCTGGCCAGCGCACCTCGCCGTCACGCTCCTCGCGATAGGCGATGGCGGCGTCGCCGAAGTCACGGGCACGCGCCATCCACGACTCGTCGCCTCCCACCCGGGCGAGTTCGATGAAGAGCTCCGCGTTCCCGGCCAGGCCGTGGCACTGGCTGGGGTTGCTGCGGACATCGCCGGCGGCCAGGGTCGCCTGGGCGCAGCGCTCCGCAAGGCCGCGCAGGTCGTCATCGTCGAAGATTTCCGCCGCGCGCGCCGCGAAAAGCCCAATGCCCGGCGCCCCGTGGCACCACTGCACGCGCGGACGGTGCGGATCGCCCGGCCAGCGATTCCAGCAGACGCCGAGATCGTCTTCCAGCGCGACAGCCTCAATCCAATTCCAGGCGTCGTACACGAGATTCTTGGTCGCGTCGTCGCCCGTAAACCGCCAGAGCTCTGCCAACGCATAGGCGATGCCGCTGGCTCCGTGCACGAACCCCGCGCTGAACCGAACCTTCCCTTCGCGGTGCCAGTCCCAGCGCGCTCCTTTGTCGTCGCGTTCAACCGTTCGGGCTATGTGGTCACCGGCCCTCACCGCAGCATCCAACACGCTCTGATCCGCTGCGGCCTGGTACAGGCGCAGGAGAAAGATCACACTGCCGGCCGATCCGCTCAACACATGCGAGTCCGGCCAGGATGCGCGAGCCACCGCACGAGCCCGGGCCTGCGCGTCGCGCAGCCAGCGTTCGCGCCCGGTGGCTTCGTACAAGTGCAGGCACATCTGGCCGTGGCCCGACGTGCCGAAGTACAAGCCCGCGTCGCCGTCCGGATCCCTGAGATCAGCCTTCGACTCGGCCTCGACCCACATCGCCGCCGCTTCGGCCACTTCGCGGGCTCTTGAGTCGCCAGAAATGCGAAACAGGTCGGCGAACAGGAACACGACTCCGGCCGTCCCACCAAAGATGGCGGTGGAGTACTGCGACTTGCCGGTATAGCTGCGCGTCTCCCAGCGGGCGCCGCCGACGGCCGGACGCGCCAGCGCCGCGATGCTGTCGGCCACGCTCTGAGCGGCCAAAAGAAATCGGTCGTCGTCAAGCATGGCCATCCTGCGGGTTGCGCACGCCCTCACCGTAGCCGATCAATTGCGACGAACACGCGACAAGCCGCCGCCGGACGCGTAGTCTCACCGGACGACACACGCGGTTTCGAGGCACCAATGCAAGACGTGAAGCTGCCTGATACACCAATCACCGAGGCCTACCCGGGCCTGAACAATCTGGTTGTCGACTTCAACCAGATGAAGGCCTTCCTTGACGACCCCTTGGTGCTGGTTGAGGGCGACGGCGTTCGGGTTCGCGACCACACCGGGCAGTGGTATATCGACGGTCTGGCCGGTGTCGCTGCGGTGCAGGTTGGACACCGCAATCAGGGGATCATCGACGCGATGCATGCGCAACTCAATCGAATCGCGCTGACCCTGCCCCTTTATGCGGCATCGGAGCCGGCAATCGCGCTGGCCGAGCGGCTGGCCGAAGTCACGCCGGAGCCGCTGACCCACGTGAAGTTCACCAGCGGCGGCTCGGAGGCCAACGAGACCGCCTTCAAGCTCGCGCGGCAGTTCCACGCACAGACCGGCAACCCCGGCAAGTACAAAGTGATTTCGCGCTACAAGAGCTATCACGGCGCCACGATGGGCGCGCTGGCCGCCAGCGGCGGCGCGTCACGCAAGTTGCCGTACGAGCCGTTTCCCACCGGCTTCGTGCACGTGCTTCCGCCAGACTGCTATCGAAGCCCGTTCGGGCTGGACGGCGTTGAGTGCGCAATCCAATCTGCCGAACTCGTTGACCATGTGATCGTTGGCGAAGGAGCAGAGACGGTTGCCGCGCTCATTGCGGATCCCGTTGTGATGTCAGCCGAAGGCCTGATCGCACCGCCCATCGAGTACTTCAAGATCCTGCGCGAGATCTGCGATCGGCACAACGTGCTGCTGATCTTCGACGAGATCATCACGGGCTTTGGGCGCCTTGGCGAGATGTTCGCCGCGGACGTCTATGAGACCTGTCCGGACATCATGTCGGTCGGTAAGGGCATCAGTGGCGGATATGCGGCGCTGGCCGCCGTGATGCTGACGGAGCGCGTTGCCAGCGCCTTCTGGGGCGAATTAGGCGACGGCGTGCACTTCAACGCCGGGCACACCTACTCGGGCAACCCGGTGGCCTGCGCGGCGGGGCTGGAAGCCGTTCGGCAGATCGTGGAGGGCGGGGCGCTGGACAACGGCCGCGAGCGCGGCCGGCAGCTCCGGGCCGGCATGGATGAGCTGATGTCGAGGTACATGCAGATCGGACGCGTGGAGGGGGTCGGCATGTTGCAGGGTGTGGAGTTCGTAAGCGACCGGGCCACGCGGTCGCCCTATCCCGGCGACAACTTGCTCTGCCGCGCGGTGGGCCGAACCGCTAGACGCAACGGGCTCATCGGCCGGATGGGCGACCACACCTACGTCCTTGCACCTCCGCTTACTTCAACGGAGGAAGAGATCGACGAGATGCTGGATATCCTGGACGCGTCTATCGCGGAGACACTGGAAACCTTCGAGGAGTGAGCCAGGCGGCGTTTGACGACCGCGTGGCCGCCTACGCGCAGTCGCCGACTCATCGCGAAGGCCCGACGCTCGACCTCACGCGCGAATTCGCCCATGCGCGTCCGGGTGACCTGGTCCTGGACGTGAGCACGGGCACTGGGTTTACCGCCCATGCCCTGGCCGCTACCCCCACTCGCGTCGTGGCGGCGGACATCGCCCCCAACATGCTGCGGCACACCCGCGCGACGGCGCCGAATGAGTTGCGGGTGGTTCAGTCGGATACTCACACCCTGGCGTTCGCCAACCGAACATTCGACGTCGTGACGTGCCGCCATGCATTCCATCACTACCAAAACGGGCACACCGCATTGGGCGAAATGGCGCGTGTCGTTCGGCCGGGCGGCCGGGTGGTGATAACCGACACGATCTCGCCAGATGACCCAGACGTGGCCGCGGCCATGCACGAAATCGAGTCGCTCCGCGACCCTTCTCATGTCTGCAACCGGTACGCGGGCCAAATTCTTGAACTGATGACGGAAGCCGGCCTCAAGATTGCGCGCAGCACACGTACGCGTACCGAGCAAGATTTCGACGGCTGGTGCGGTCGAACGGGCATTTCCGACGTCCTTCGGCGACAGCTCTGGCGAGCCTTTACCGAAGACGCAAAGGTCCGCGCGGCGTTCGATGCGCGGGAAACCGGTAGCGGCCGCTGGTTCCACTGGCCGGTTCTGGTCGCGGCCGGCGTACGGCGCGCCTAGGCTCCGATACGATACAGACGGAGTCGGGCTCCGGGGGATAACGACATGGCAACGGCGCCGCTGAGAGTTGGATTTGTGGGCTGTGGCGGGATCTCCCGCTTATACACGGACATCTACCTGGGGCTCCACGAGTTGGCGCACGTGGTCGCCGTTGCCGATTTGGTCCCTGAGTTGGCACGCGATCGGGCCGAAGGACTGACCCACGGTTATCGAGCGGAGGCCGCGCGAGAGCATGCTGTCGCCACGGGCGCCCGCAGCGACGCCGATCGTGAGTCCGCGCTGGCCCGTGCTGAGTCGGCTGAAGACGCGGCCTCGAACTCGATTCAGCAGTTTTCGAGTCATACCGAACTGCTGGCCGGGGCGAACGTAGATGCCATCGTGCTGCTGACAGCGCCGTCCGTTCGGGGCGGTCCAACCGTCGAAGCCGCCGCACAGGGGGTTCACGTCTTCACGCAGGGTCCGATGGCTCGCAGCGTGGACGAAGCCGACGCCATGCTGGACGCGGCCGAAGCCTCGGGCATCAAGCTGCACGTCCAGGTCGGTTCGCGCTACAGCCGCGGCATGCGGCACGCGCAGCACGCGGTTGCCAGTGGACTGATGGGCCAGATGGCCATGGCGAAGGTCGAGTTGAACCTGTTCCGGCCACAGTCGCCCTACTTCAAATCCACCCACTGGCACGGCACCTGGGGCGGCGAAGGCGGAACGTCGGTATTCCACCACGGGCGCTACATCATTGATCCTTTTCTATTCGTGGTTGGCACGCCGATCGTCGAAGTCACGTCCTACGCGGGCGCCATGCTTCGGTACATCGAGACCGATGACCTGACGCTCTCGTTGGTGAAGTTCGCCAACGGCGCACGCGGGTTGGTGCAGTCGTCGTTGCTGCATCACAACAACCCGCTGAATCCCACCTACCGGATCGAGGTCATCGGCAGCGAGGCTTCGATGGTTCTGCACCAGGAATACACACATCCGGATATACCAACGGTGATGTTGGGAGCGCGCGAAAACGGCTGGGAATGCAACGTGAAGTTTGGGTCCAATCACGACCCGTCCCTGGTTCAGCGCCTGGAGGCCCTGGAAGCTGAAGTGTCCGACGCACCTGTGCGCGCCACGGAGATGTACCAGAGCCAGATCTGGCTTGAGTCGATCCTGAGCAATTCAGACACGCCGGCGCCGCTGCGCGTACCTCACCACCACGCCGAGTTCACGCGCGCGGTCTACAAGTCGCAGGAAACGGGCCAGACAGTCGCGTTGCCCTTAGCCAAGGACGATCCCTTTTACACCTTTGAAGGTCGCCTGACCCACGGACGTACGATCCCGAAGGAGTAACTTCCGGCGGGCGGACCGACGGGAGGTCGGCTTACGGGCGCGGGCTATCGAAGGACCTGCTCCGTACTGCCCAATCAGGCCACTGATCAGTAGGCGCCGCGCCCACGTGCGACCACCCAGAGGGTGCGCAGCAGGATGGTGAGATCGAGCAGCGGCGAGTAGTTCTGGATGTAGTAAAGGTCGTATTCGACGTTCTCATGCAGGGGAAGCTCGCCGCGGCCGCTTACCTGCCACCAGCCGGTAATTCCGGGCAGTACCGCCAGACGCTGTCGCTGCCAAGATTCATACTTCTCCACGACCCACGGGAGTTCGGGGCGCGGTCCAACCAAGCTCATTTCGCCGCGCAGTACGTTCCACAGTTGAGGTAGTTCGTCCAGGCTGGTCCGGCGTAGGAAGCGGCCGACGCGCGTCACGCGCGGATCGTTGAGCGGCTTGTAAACCGCATTGACGGCAGCGCCGCCCTGGAGAGCGGCTTCCTGCTGACTCTCGGCATCCGGGACCATCGTGCGTAGCTTGAACATTGTGAACTTCCGGCCGGTCTCGCCAACGCGCCGCTGTGCGAAAACGACCGGACGCCCCCCGTCCAGGAAGACGGCCAATGCCAGGACTGCGAGCACCGGCGCCATCAGTACGAGCGAGACCCCGGCCAGTACCAGGTCGAAGACCCGCTTGACGAAGCGGTCGAGGCCGGTGATCACGGGGGCCCGCACACTGATCAATGGCAGGCCCCACACATCCTCGGCCATCGCACGGCCAGCCATGAGGTGGAACACGTCGGGGACCAGCCGCACTCTGACTGGGAGGCTGTCCAGCGCCACGACGATTTCACGAATTCGCTCGTGGGCGTGCATGGGCAAGGCGACGAGCACGTCGTCAACTTCGAAGCGCTCAATCAGGTCCTCGAGCTCGTTACATGCGCCCAGAACCCGGGCATCGTGGATCTGCTCGCCAAGTTTGTCGGGATCGTCGTCGGCAAACCCGATGACCTGGAATCCGGACCATGGACGCTCTCGAATCATGGCCGCCACGCGTTCACCGACAGGTCCGGCGCCGACCACCAGGACCCGAGTTGCTCCGCGGCCGGAGATTCGACGGTTTCGCATCACGAGGTTGAGCAGCCAGCGGAGGTTGATGAGCAGCAGGGCATCGAGGGCGATGAAGTAAAGAAACAGCAGGCGCGAGAGAAACTCGACTTTGAGTACGAAGAAGGCCGCGAATAGAACAATCGTGGCGAAGATGATGGCCGGAATCAGCACGCGGATTTCGTCCACGACCCGCAGCAGGCGTCGGTGGTCGTAGAGGTGGACCATCCGAAAGAAAAACGCCCAGACGAAACCAACGACCACATACTCGCGGACGGTTAGCCAGGAGAGCAGGCTGGCGTCGCCCGCGCCAATCGGCAGGGTGTGCCGAAGGACATCGGCCAGGTAGAGCGCCAGGAGCGTGAGTGCAATATCAACGACGGCCAGGGTGCCGCCAAAGAGACGCGCGCGCTCCCTCACCTCAGCGCCCCCTCACCAGTTCGCGGTATACCAGTTCGGTTGCCCGAGCCATCGCCTCGGCGTCGTGATAGACCGCCACGGCCGCACGAGCCTCCGCTGCAAGCGTGCGAGCCTCGTCCGAGTGTGTCAACAAGCGCAGCGCTGCCGCGGCGGCGGCGGGAATATCGCCTGGATTGACCAAGAGCCCGGTGCGACCGTGCTCGACGAGGTCGGTGGTTCCGACGGCTCGGGCGGCAACGATCGGGATTCCCGCCGTCATGACCTCCATGATCGAATAGGGGACGCCCTCCCAGCGGGCCATGTGCAGGTACACGTCCAGAGCGGTAAGCAGCGTCCGTGCATCAAGGACGAATCCCGGAAGTGACGTCGCCTTATGGACGCCCAAGGCTCGAAGGCGAGCTTCAACTTGCGTTCGCAGCTCACCGTCGTTCGTCCAGAGAAACCGAGCATCGGGGCGCTGCCGGTAGATCGCTGCGAATGTCTCAGCAATGTCGAACGGCGCCTTCTGTTCGGTAAAACGCGCGGTTGTACCGATGATCGGCGCGTCAGCGGGCAGGCCGAGTCGTCGGCGTGCCTCGGTGCGCGGCAGCGGCTCGAACGGCGCGAAGGTGAGCGGAATCTTCCGGATCTTTCGGGGCGCCACGATTTCGCCGGCAACTTGCCTTTCGCCTTCGGACAGGGCGATGAGGTTCGCGGTTACGCGGCCTAGCACGACTTCCAACCACCGCAGCGGCCGGCGTGCAAACGGTGAATCGAAGTTGAGGAAGTAGAAACCATGCGGCGTGTGAACGGCTCGCACTCGAGGAAAGAGTGCGGCGGCTACGCGACCAATCACACCCGCCTTGGTGCTGTGGGTATGCACGATGTCATAACGCCGACGCCGGATCAGTGTGATGAGGTCCCAGGTCGCTCGTACGTCGGCAATGGGTCGAATGGCTCGAACCATGGGTACCACGTGCATCTCGACAGGCAGTACGGACATGTCGTCAAAAAACGATGTGTCGCCGCGAGGTTCGGAGCGCACGCGGGGACACGCTATTTCGAATTGAAACGCCGGGCGATCGACAGCGGCCGCCAAATCAAGCAAGTGGCGTTTGGTGCCGCCAATCGTTGCCTCCATGACCTGGAGGACTCGAATCGGGCGGTTGGACATCGGCTGCGCTAGCGCAGCACCGCCTGTTGCATCCATGCGTACTCGGCCCCAATTCCCTCCTCGATCGTGGTGGACGGGTCGAACCCGAGCACGCGGCGCGCTTTCGAGGTGTCGGCCTGGCTGTGGAGCTGGTCGGCGGGGTGCGCCTCGCCGTAGATCCTCTCGACAGGCTTGCCGACGACTCGCTCCATCGTCTCGATCAGCTCGTTGACCGAGGCCGTGGGTCCGCTCCCGATGTTGAACGTCTCGCCGATCGGTAGTTCGTCGAGCACGCGAACCTGTGCATCGACCGCATCGGCCACATATGTGAGCTCCCGCGTTTGCTCGCCGTCGCCGTAAATTGTGATCGGTTGGCCGGTGGCGATGGCTCTCAGACCGATGTGCACGAGCATGTCGGGCCGCTGCCGGGGGCCGAACAGCGTGTAGTACCGCAGCACAACCACCGGCAGACCGAACAGCCGGTGGTAGGAACTGAGCAGGTGCTCGTCAAGCAACTTGGTCATGGCGTAGAACGAGCGCGGCTCAAGTTCGTGGTCCTCGGGCGTCGGCATCCTGGGATTGAAGCCGTAAATCGAAGACGTTGAGGCGAAGCTGAAGAGTTTGACGCCAGCGCGCAGCGCGGCGTCGGCCAGCCGCTGCGTCGAGCGGCTGTTGTCCTGCATATATCGCTGAAAGTTTGTTGGTGTCCAGCCTTCGCGGACGCCGGCGCGGGCGGCAAGGTGAAACACGTACTCCACACCTTCGACCACCTGGTCCAACTCAAGCTCGGTGTCCAAAAGGTGAGCCTCGACGAACTCGAAACCCTCGTGCTGGCAGAGCGTCTTGAGATTCGCCCGCTTCTGCTCGAGGTCGTAGCTGTCGGTCATCCCATCGAGACCGATGACTCGATGGCCTCGCGCAAGCAGCGACTCGCAGAGATGGGATGCAATGAATCCGGATGCCCCTGTGACAAGCGTTACAGGACGGCTGCTTGCCTGTGGCATCGAATCCCCGCGTGAAGAAGGCGCGCCGGCCGCGCGCTGCGAAAGTATATCGGCGAGCCCATTGCGACGTTACGCGGCGACATCGCGAATGACGGACGCATAGAGGGCGCGCGTGGCGGCACGCATGCCCTCCAAGTCGAACGCTTCGGTCGCGTGCCGTCGCGCGCCGGATCCCATTCGCACCCGGCGCTCCCTATCGAGCAGCACGGCCGTCAATTCGGAGGCTAGCGCTTGCTCATCGCCTTGGGGAACCAACAACCCGGTCTTGTTGTGCTCCACGATTTCCGGAACGCCCCCAACGGCCGTCGCCACAACTGGCCGACTGGCCATCGCGGCTTCCATCACCACGAGTCCCAGGCCTTCCCAATCCGACGCCAGCACCACGACATCGGCCGCGGCCATCAGGTTGGGAATGTCGGAGCGTACGCCCAGCCAGCGGACCGCATCGCGCAGGCCTAGGTCGTCGGATAGCTGGACCAGCCGCGTCCGGTAGGCAGGACCGCCCAATTGCGTCTCGCCAGCGCAGAGCAACTGGGCGTTACCGAGGCTTTGGCGGACGCGCGCAAACGCCCGCAGAAGCACATCGTGGCGCTTCTGCGGATCGAGACGCGCAGGGCAGAAGACCAATGGAGTGTCTGCCTCCACGCCAAGCTCGTGGCGCGCAGCCGTGCGACTCAGGCCAGTGAACGGCGCGGGATTCAGCCCGTATCGAATGACCTCCAGCCGGTCTCGCGGAACGCCAAGCTGCTGGTTCGCCCAACGAGCGACCGCTTCGGAAATGGCAATCGTGCGCGTCGTGGGACGGGTCGCCAGTGCGTGGAGCGCCCGAGCCGAAGCGGATTCAAGCCGCGCTTCGATGTTGTGCTTGGTGGACACGATGGCACGGATGCCAATCCCACGAGCCGCTAACGCGCCATACATGTCGGCGCGTAGCAAGTGCGTATGCACCAGCGCATAGCGACCGCGCCTGATCTGCGCCGCCAGCCGGGGCAGATGAACGGCGCCGAAGGGTCCAGCCATGGGAATGTGCGACATGCCATCGACGCAGGCCTCAAACTCCGAGCGCAGGTCGTGATCGCGAAAGTAGACAAGGTCAATCTCTGCGAACCCGCGTAGGCCGGGCAACAATTCCAGCAAGTGTCGCTGGGCGCCACCGACCGCCAGCGAGGTCACAACTTGAAGAACGCGCGGTCGGCCCGTCGTCACGTGCGGCTGGACATCACGGCGTCGTAGCGCGCAAGCGTCTGCCTGACCTGCCGTTCAAGTGAAAACACCGATGCCGCGCGCTGCCGACCCGCCTCGCCCAGTCGTTGTGCGTGCTGGGGATCACTCACGATCAGATCTAAGCGGTCGGCAAAGGCCAGCGCGTCGTTGGGATCGACGGTGTAGCCCCAGGCGCCATCCGTCACGATCTCTGAACCGGCGCCAAGCGTGGACGCAATGACCGGGCGACTTGCCGCCATGGATTCGATGAGCGTCAGGTTGAAGGGATCTGGATAGGTCGAAGGCGCCAGCGTCACGGTCGCAGCGGCGTAGGCGTCGCGCAGCGCCTCTGGCTCCATCCAGCCCGGCAACAGAAGGCGGTCGCCCACGCCTAGCTCGTCAGCCAGCCGCTGCAGCTTGGGCGCATAACGTGGATTCTCACCGGCGATCAGCAGGCGCAGGTGGGGATGTTGCGAACGCGCCAGTGCGTGCAGCGCCGCCTCGGCGCCCTTCTCTCGCGAAACGCGGGCGGCCAGCAGCGCCAGCGGCGCCCCGTCCAGCCCATGGACCGACCGAAACGCCGCGCCATCGCCGCCGCCCCACCAGTCCAGGTCCACACCGTTGTATACGACCTCAGCGCCTCCGAACCCGTTGGCGCGCAGCGCGGTCTTGAGCGTCCGGCTGATTGCGAACAGGTGATCCACGTGCTTGGTCATGTGATGGTCAATGACCGTGTTTCGCGCCGGGTTCCAGCGGAACCGCTGGCACTTGGCGCAGTTGAACCAGCGCTGGCGAAAATCCACCGGGCCGCCCGTTGCGAACGCGCCAGTGCGTGCAGCGCCGCCTCGGCGCCCTTCTCTCGCGAAAC
>VXPS01000149.1:10804-15482 GCA_009839425.1 Chloroflexota bacterium | reverse complement strand
GTGGGCTCGGAGATGTGATTAAGACACAGCAGCATGGTGGTACTGGGCATGGCGGCGCCACTGCTGAGCATCACCATGCTCGGAATCCTCATCCGCGACTCGGGGGTCGTGGCGCTCGAATACGTGCTGGTCGGCAACGTGGTCCTAGCCCTGATGTTCGAGAACCAGAACAAAGTGTCGAGCAACTTTGCCTACATGCGGGCGAAGGGCACCTTGCGCTTCGTTGCCACGCTGCCGGTCTACAAGTCGGCGCTCATCGTGGCAACCGTCATTGCCTTTCTCCTGCTGGCGCTTCCGGCGGTTGTCGTCACGATCGCGGCCGGCTCGAGAATCCTGGGCGTCGCCCTGGCGCCAAGTCCCTGGGTGCTGCTGGTGGTGCCGCTATGCGCCATTCCACTGGCAAGTATCGGAGCCCTGGTTGGGTCGATGGCACGGACTCCCGAAGAGGCCGGCTCGGTCAGCCTGCTGTTGACGCTCTTGCTGCTGAGCCTTGGACCGGTCCTCGTGCCGCCCGAGCGACTGCCGGAGGCCCTTAACCTGGCCGGCTACGCGAGCCCGGCAACCTACGCGGCATCGGCATTACGACAGGTACTGCTGGGTCCTGTCAGCGGTCGGCTCGCGCTGGATCTTGGTGTCCTGGCCGGCCTTTCGGTGGCTGTCCTCTGGTTTGTCGAGCGGCGCCTGCGTTGGCGAGTCGGCTGACCGGGAAGGACTGGCCGAGGCGGCAGCGAGTCTCCGACACCAGCTGGTCGCGGTCAGGATGGCGAACATTCCACCTGCGCGACGTTCGGCTCACGTCGGGTCATATTCCTGTGCCGAAAGCAACCGACGAGACGAGCTCCCACGTCCGGGATGGCAGCCGGTGGCTAAGCGAGCGCACTATGGGCGGGAGCGTTGGCGTGCGGGATCGGGGAGTCGAGCTATGGCGCGGGAGGAGATGGCGGGCGGGTTGACGCGGGGGAATCTGCATGGGATCTGGATTGCGCTGACGACGCCGTTTACGGCGGACAACAGGATCGATACGGGGGTGGTGCGCGAGAACGTGCGGCGCTGCCATGCCGCGGGGCTGCATGGGGCGTATACGACCGACAGCGACGGCGAGTTCTACGCGATCGAGCTGGACGACTTTCGCACGCTGGTCGAAGCGTTCGGGGACGAGTGCCGGAAGGTGGGCATGCCGTCGCAGGCCGGGGTGACCTGGCTGAACACGCAGGGCACGGTGGACCGGCTGCGGATCGCGGCGGACAGCGGGGTTATGGGCGCGCACGTGGGGCATCCGGTGTTCATGCCGATGACGCCGGCCTCGTTCGACCAGTTCTGGGAGGACGTGTCTGACGCGGTGCCCGACGACTTCGGCCTGATCCAATACAACACGCCGCGGCAGCCGCACGTGCTGGGCGGCGCCGAGTACCGCGCCCTGGCCGAAAAGCTTCCAAAGCTGATCGGGGCCAAGTACGTGCAAGCGGGAGTGGACGGTTTCATGGACGTGCGGCGGCAGGCGCCGGAGCTGAGTTGCTTTGCCGGGGAGCACGTGCTGACGGCGTTCGCGATGCACGGCGCGCGGGGCAACTACTCGTGGATGGCCGGCTACAACCCGACGTTCATGCTGGACTGGTGGGACGAGATCGAACGCGGCGACTGGGACGCGGCGGCGCGGCGCAACGAGCGGCTGCACGCCTTTGGCGGCATCGCCAAACGCCACCTGGTGGAAGACGGCAACCTGCACGGCATCATCGGCAAGGCCATGTCGGCGGCCTCGCCGTTCCTGGTGGAAACCACCTGGGACACCCGCCGACCGTACCTGCCGGTGTCACGCAAGGGCTGGGAAGGATTCGTGCGCGCGGCGGCGGAGGAGTTTCCGGACCTCGCCTACCAGCCGTGACCGGTCGGCCCGTGGCAGAGGCTCGCTGCCGCTAGCTGCCCCGCTGGGAGCTTTCGGACTCGGACGGCTCCCCGCTGTGCCTGTGCGTCAGGGCTTCGGCTGGGGTTTGCCTGAGCAGCTCGTCGATGGCCCGATGGGCGGCGGCGAGTGCGTCGGCTGGGTCCGCCTGGCCCGAGGCGATAGGAAGATCAACGTGGTGTGTCAGCGCGGTCCTGATGCCCGGAGCGTAGGGTCCGTGCAGTGCCCGGGTGGAGTCGACGGCCTGCATAACCGCGCTGGCGTCCGCTGCGCTATAGCCGCCCTGGAGCTGCAATTGCGCCGCTGACGCTCCGCGTGCCGGCACGCTGGCCACCGGGGCTATCCGATCGGCTATCCAATCCAGCGTTTGGAAAGCGGCGTCGGGGTTGTCGCTGTCGCTCAGCAGGGACAGCACGCCAAAGACCGTCGAATCGGACGCCGCCTGTCGCTGGCGCGGCGGCGCCAGCAGGCCGCCGGCGCTGAGTTCGTTGCCAAACAGCCCGCCGAACAGGCCGCCGACCGGCGCGCCCAGCATGGCCACCGGGGCGCCCTCAACCACCATGTCGGCACTGTCGGACGACGTCGAGATCGTCACTCCTTCGGAGCCCGGCTCGAGCCTGGGGCTCACTTCCTCATTGGCGAGATCGTGTAGGAACTCAACGGCTTCCAAAGCAGCGGTGGTATCCAGGCTGGCCTTGCGAGCATCCAAATTCGCAACCGAGCCGCCGTTCTGCCAGATCCATTGGTGGCTGGGCATCAAGCCCGGTGGCGCGAAGGCTCCCCAGCGCTCCGGCTGTCCGGCGGCATCGACCCGGGTGAGACGGCGAGCGGTCTCCCGGTACAGCTCCCAGTCCCAGTCGCGCAGGTCATCGGGATTAACGCCCGCATCAGCGAAGTGGCCGGGGGTGTAGCGCAGCATGTTGACGCTCATCCAGAGCGGCAGCCCGAACAGGTTGCCGTCGGCGGTCAACGGGCCGATTGCGGAGGGAAGAAAACTATCCGCGCTGAAGCCCGGGGCGGACGCGGCAGGGCCATTGACGGGCGCCACGTGGCCGCGCTCGGCAAGCGTCAGGGCGATTCGGGGGCTGAGAAGCAGCAGCGCGTCGAGATGTGGATGGTTGGGCAGCATGGCCTCGACCGCCGTGACGATCTCCTGCGAACCAAAGGTGAGCGCCTGCTCAAATTGAACGATGCGTAACTCGGCGGGCGCCTCGGCGGCGGGCGCGGAGTCTGCGGCGAGCCCGGCGATCCTCAGCGCCACCGGGTCGAAAAGCGGGTTTCCGGTGGGGATGCCGATGGTGACCGGAGCAGCGGGCTGCGGCTGCGCGGTGCGTTCCCGGACGGCGACCACGGGGGTAACAGGCTGGGAGCCCGGCGAGGCGGCCCGATCCGCGAGGGCCGGCGGCTCGGGCAGGTCGGGATCGCCGCAAGCGGCCAATAGCGCGCTGGCGGAGGCGCCCAGGGCGCCCCAGCCGACGCCGCGCAACAGCATGCGACGAGCCATGGGGCGCGAGCGCGGGTTCAGGCGTGACTGTGTGGAATGGCCGGACACGAGGCGTACTCCGCAGCAAGGAACTACCACGCAAGAGGTTGGCTGGCGGCGCGCGCCTCGCCATCGGCCAATCTCTATATTTTTCGGACCGCCCCTAGGTCGAACGGGTTAGATCGAAAGGGCTACTCGAGGCGGCGGAGGAGTTTCCGGACCTGGCGTACCGGCCGTAGCCGCTCGGCCGGCGAAAACGGACTGCCGAAGCGGTCAGTCGCGTCCCGTCATCGCCATGCCCCGTCGGGCAGAAAACAGCGGCCGGAGCGCATTGATCAGGCCAGCGAAAACTGCGAGATAGAAAACTCCGCTCCCGTAGATAGTCGCCCAACCGCCGTTATCGAGAATCTCGTATTCGAAAAATTCAAGCTGCCCAAGCCTGATATCAAACCCGCCCCAACTGCCCAGGACCGCCAGAATGGCCGAAGCAGATCCAACACCCACGAGAACACCAAGTACGAGCAGTGAACCGACCACGAAGAGGAACAAGGATCGCAGCCAGGGTCGCTCAGTCATCAATCCCCTCAGCATCGCCACGTCCCGGCTCCTCAGACTCCGCTTAGACGAGCACCGCAACCACAATGGTCGCGGACGTCCGGCCGCTGCCATTCCGACCGTTCGGACGCAAAGTTCTAGCACCGGCGCGCGGGGCAGGCAAGGTTGGGCGTATGGCCCGGAGCGCCCCCGGGTCACGGCATGTGGTTGGGGTCAGCCGCCGCGGACCTGGGTGCTACTGGCGCCTATCTGGATGCCTGCGCCGGCGGTCTGGGACAGGGCCTCCTCGGCTTCTTGCTCGAGGAGTTCGTCGATGGCGGCGGCGGCAGCCGTGAGCGCCTCCGCCGGGTCCGCCTGGCCCAGGGTCATCGGGCCGTCCACGTGCTGCAACAAGGCGCCCTTGATTGGCGAGGCGTAGGGTCCCGGGATGGCGCGGGCGGCCTGGACCGCCTGCATTATCGCGCCGGCGTCGGCGTCACCGTAGCCGCCCTGGCCGCGCAACTGCTCGGCCGAAGCCCCACGTGCGGGCACGGTGGCCGCGGGAGCGATCTGGGCCGCCACCCAGTCCAGGGTCCGGAACGCGGCGTCCGGGTTGGGGCTGGAGGTGAGCAGACTCAGGACGCCGAACACTTCCGATTCGACAGCCGCGACGCGCCGGCGCGGCGGGGCGCCCCCCCCCCCCCCCCCCAACCGGTCTCCGCTAGCGCCGCCCGCGCAGAATCAGCCCAGTCTGATAAAAA
>VXPS01000149.1:0-10794 GCA_009839425.1 Chloroflexota bacterium | reverse complement strand
CCCCCCCCCCGCCCCGGGCCCGCACCGCGCGGCCGGGGCGGGGCCGGGGGGGCGCCGCGCGCCGCCCCCCCACCACCCCCCACCCCCCCCCCGCCCCGCGCCGGCGCGGCGGGGCGAGCAAGACGCCGCCGCCAAACGGGTTGCCGATGGAGCCGCCGCCGAAGAGTCCGCCAAGGAGGCCGCCGATGGGGGTGCCGGACATGGCGATCGGCGCGCCCTGGATGGTCATCCGGCCGTCGGTGATCTGGACGGCCACGGCACCCTCACCGGACGCGTCGGGCTCGAACTTCGGGCTCACGTCGTCGTTCGCCAGATCGCGCAGGAACTGCACGGCCTCCAGGGCGGCGGTGGTGTCCAGGGCCGCCTGGCGCGCCTCCAGGTCGACGACCGAGCCGCCGTTCTGCCAGATCCACTGCTGACTGGGCAGCATGGTCGGTGGAATCCAGAGTCCCCACTGCGAGGGATTGCCGGCGGCATCCACCTGCATCAGCCGTCGGGCGGTGTCCCGGAACTGATCCCAGTCCCAGTCGCGCAGGCCTTCCAGATCGACGCCGGCGTCCTCCAGGAGTTCCGGGTTGCATTGCAGCAGGTTGACGGACGCCCAGAGCGGCACCCCGAAGAGGTCGCCGTCCCAGGTGAGTGCGTCGATGGCGGAGGGCAGGAAGTCGGCCGAGTTGAAGTCGGCCGCGGAGGCAGCGGGGCCGTTGACCGCAGCCACGTGTCCGCGGGCGGCCAGCAGCAGGGCCAGGTCGGCGTTCAAGAGCAACACCGCGTCGAGCTGCGGTTGGCTGGCCAGCAGGGCCTCGACCGCGGTGGCGATATCGGCCGCATTGAAGCTGAGGGCTTGCTCGAACTGGACGACGCTCAGGTCGCCCGGGGCCTCGGCGGTGCGCGTGGCGTCGGCGGCCAGCCCGGTGACGCGCAGGCTCACCTGATCGAAGAGCGGATTGCCGGTGGGGACGCCGATTGTGATCGGCGCGCCTGGCTGCGGCGTGGCTTCGCGTTCGTTGACGGCGACGACAGGTGTGACGGGCTGCGACTGGGATGCGGCGGTTCGGCCGGAGTCCGGCGGCGGCTCGGGCAACTCCGGATCGCCGCAGGCGGCCAGCAGGGCGGCAGCCGATGCGCCAATGGCGGCCCAGCCGACGCTTCGGAGCAGCGAGCGGCGCGAGACCACGCTTGACTCCGGGTTCCGTGGTGGCATCTCTGAGCGAGACATAGGAGCCGTTCCGTCTGAATTCTCAACGCCGAATCGGCGAGGGTCTGGCGGAATGTTCACCGAGTTCTTCAGAAAGCGTCCGCCGCGGAAGGAAGGAGAGGAACGACCGGTCACGGCGTGCGCTCCCTAGCGTGGGGTTCTGAAGATAATAATCAGGTCGGCAGGTGGCGCCGACATCGGCAAAACAGCGTGTCTATTTGCGTCGGTCGCTAGGCCGAAGGGACTAGCAGGCCGCTGGCCGCCGAATCGTGCTCCCGGCACGGAGTCGTCGGGATCGCCTCGAAATCCCTACGGGATCAGCGGGTGAAGACGGTGCCGCGGACGTAGTCGGCTTCGTCGGACGCCAGGAAGGCGAGGACGCGGGCGACGCCGATGGGGTCGCCAAGTGCGGCGTGGCGGCGGCGGATTTCGTCGTCGGAGACGCCGGCGGCCTGGCCGACATCGATCACGTTTTGCAGCTTGAGGGCGGTGGCGATGCTGCCCGGGGCCACGGTGTTGACGCGGATGGGGTAGTAGCCCATGCGTCCTTGCATAACCAAACCCAGGCCGTGCACCGCGCCCTTGCTGGTGCCGTAGGCGTACGACGAACTGCCGCTGGTGACCCCGGCACCGGAGGCCAGCAGCAGGATCACGCCGCCGGCTTCGCCCATGGCTCGCACGGCGTGCTTGGCGCAGAGGAACATGCCGCGGGCGTTGACGCCGAGGACGCGGTCAAAGGTGGCGGTCTCGAAGTCCTCGATAGGAATCGTGGCGCCCTGCAGGATGCCGGCGCAGGCAATCAGGACGTTGAGACGGCCAAGCTCGGACGTGGCGGCGAGCAGGTTCTCGACGTCGGACTCATCGGAAACATCGCAGGCGACGAAGCGGACGGTTCGACCGTCGGCCGACAGGCTGTCGGCAATAGCCGCGCCCTCGCTTTGCGGAAGGTCGGCCAACACCACGCGGGCGCCGCGCTCGGCGCAGACCTGGACGGTGGCGCGGCCGATGCCGGATGCGCCCCCGGTGACGATGATGACGCGGGCGTTTAGCGAGTCGGTGGTCATCGGGCAGCGTCCTCGTGGCGGCTGCGATGTTTCACGTGAAACATTCGCGCTGTTCTAGTGGGCCGACTGCCGGTCACGGCGGTCATCTGTCGGAATCTACGAGATTCGTTCGGGTCGCTACAATTGACGCAGGGCGGGGAACCACACCCATTCACACGAGGGGGGACTCGCCTGGCTACGCCTACGATTGAAACGCGCGTGACGCGGCTTGAGCGACGCGCGGAATCCGACGACGAATCGATCCATAGCATTCTGCGGATCCTGGAACGCATGGATCGCCGGTTCGCTTTGGTCGAAGCGGATCTGGCGACGCTTAAGGCGGACGTAGCGACACTCAAGACAGACATGGACACGGTGAAGACGGACATGGACACGGTAAAGGTGGACATGGACACGGTGAAAGCAGACATCGCAACGCTTACGACGGTCACGGACGTCCTTGCGCTGAAGGTCGCGTCCATCGAAACCACAACCGCCGACACCAACAAGCGAGTCAGGGTTCGTGGCTTCGAGGAGTAACTGATCCGTTCCCTGCGGGTTTGGCCTATTCGGCGTCTACCGGTACGGATCTGTTCGGGAGCCTCAGGCCGGACTTTGCCGAATCTTGCTGCCCGAGCTTAGACGGGATCCCAGTCGAGGCCTGCTTGAGCCATCGCGGCGTCCAGCACGCGCTTGGCTGCGGGGATGAGGTCGGGTGGGAGGTGTTCGATGAGGACCCAGGCGCGGGGGGCGATCTCGTTTAGCGCCGTGAGCCAGGCTGAGTGATCGACCACGCCCTGGCCGAGCGGGACTTCCTCGATGTGCAGAACGAGTCGGTCTTCGAGGGTGTAGTCCTTCCAGTGGGCGGCCGGGATGCGCCCGCGGGCGGACTCGAGCAGGCGCAGGTAGACCGGGGTCGGATTCCAGGCGTCCCAGATGCTGCCGATGAAGTTCACGGGGTCCACGTTGAAGCCGAGGGCGTGGATTGGAATCCGGCGGAAGAGCTCGGCGATGCGCTCCGGCCGGTCCAGCACCGAGAGGACGTGGCCCTCGACCGTCAGCGTGATGCCTTCGGCCTCGGCGGCTTCGGCAATGAGAGAAATGCTCTCAACGGCGCGCTCGAAGGCGTTGTCCTGGTGGTGATCGGGATGCGGGTACCAGGGGCCGACGGGATTGAGGCCGCCGGGGCGGATGTAGAGCGTTTCGGCCCGCAGCGCGTGGGCGGCCTGCATGTGACGTTTCATGCCGTCGATGCCGGCCTGGCGAACGGCGGGGTCCAGCGAAACCAGCGAGGGGTACTGGCCGTTGGCCTGCGCGACGGTCAGACCCTCGGCGCTGAGCAGGTTCCCGACGCGCCGAAACTCGTCGAGCGCGTAGGTGTCCGGCTGGCCGAGCTGCACGCTTGTGCCGGTGAAGCCAAGCTCAAGGGCGCGTTGGGCGTCGGCTGCCGTGATTGACGGGGGAGTGGACGGCAACAGTCCAACGACTCCGCTGCGCATACGCTGGCTCCGGTTGCGTGAGACCAGGTGATGGTAGTACGGCGGGGCGGGATCAGTGGTCGGCGGGGTCTACTGCCGCCTCGGCGTCGAGGGTCCAGAGCACGCGGCCCCAGACCATGATGAAGAGCACGACGGCGACGCTGAGGCTGCCGCCAAGGACCATGGCCGTTGGCATGCCGAAGTTTTCGGCCACGATCGAAATTGGCATCAGTCCCAACG
Organism: Chloroflexota bacterium; assembly: GCA_009839425.1. Lineage (GTDB taxonomy): Bacteria > Chloroflexota > UBA11872 > UBA11872 > UBA11872 > UBA11872. The sequence goes on along the minus strand of VXPS01000149.1, from coordinate 6,835 downwards.
GTGTGAGGCCCCAGCCGAGCATCCAGATCGACATTACGCGCCCGCGCAGCCGGTTGGGTGCGAGCAGTTGAATCATGGTCTGGTTGTTGGCCATATATACGGCCGAAAAGAGGCCGGCGAACGCCATCACGATCGCGGCCGCCAACGGCGATCGGGTCAGCCCGAGCGCGATGATTGCCACGCCAAAGGCGGCGGCGCTCAGCATGACGACCGGGCCTTTCCGACGGCTACCGGCATGAGCGACCACGGCCACCGACCCGATGACCGCGCCGATGCCCTGGGCGGCCAGCACCAGGCCCAATTCCTCGGATCCCGCCTTGAGGTCCTGCTTCACGAAGATGGGCAGGATGAAGATCATCGGCATGCTGAAAAGGGACGGCGAGAGTCCCAGGAGGAGCAGTGCGGCTAGCGGGCGGGTGCTGAAGGCAAACTTGAACCCGTCGCGCAGCGCGGCGAACGTCGAGCCGCGGGTCCTGGGGTGCTGATCGCCGCCGCGGACCGCCAGAACGTTGACCATGCCCCACAGGTAGCCACCGGTCTGCACGAAGTAGGTGCCGGCGATACCGATCACCCCGATCAGCCATCCCGCCAGCGCCGGGCCGACGATGCGGGAGGCGTTCATGGTGGTGCTGGTGAGCGCGATGGCGTTACCGACTTGCCGCCGCGGCACCAGGTCGGAGACCAGGGCGTTGCGGGACGGGACGCTGATGGCGAACGACGTGCCCGCCATGACGCTGGAGACCGCCAGGTGCCAGACCTCGATGCGGCCAGTCGCGACCAGCACGCCAATGGCCAGGCCGGCCACGGTAAAGAGCAATTGCGAGGTGATGAGCAACTTGGTGCGGCTCACCCGATCGGCCAGGACGCCGCCGAAGGGCGAGAGGAAGAGCATGGGGATGGCGCGAATCATGGCCAACGTGCCGAGGATGAGCGGGGACTCGGTGATGACCGCAACCAGCCAGCCCTGGGCGACGTTCTGCATCCAGTAGGACATCATGGTTCCCAGGTTGGCGCGCCAAAGCCGGACGAAGTCGCGGTGGGCAAAGGCGGGCGCCAGGCGGTCGCGGTGACGGGCCAGGCGCGAGCGCCGACCGGCAGGGGCTTCGAGCGGCGAGGGCGGGGCTGCCGGGCTATCGCTGGTCATGGATCAAGCCTGGGCGCGTTCTCCAGGCGAAAACCCGACAATCGGTTCCGCCAGTCCGAATGATTGACGATTGGCGCGCTCGCGCCAACTGGCGGATCAGCTTTCAGCGAAGACTGAGCCCGTATCGGCCGCCCGGCGGGCGGCGTCGATGATGTCGACGATCCTCGCGGCTTCCTGGGCCGAGACGGACATCGGGCGGCCTTCGCGAATGGCGGCGACGAATTCGCTCAGTTCCTCGTTCCAGGGGTCTGCGTCGGGGATCGGCAACATTCGCGCCCCGTCGGCGTCGGTAACGCCAATGTGGTCGGCGGCTTCGCTGAAGTCGACCACTCCCCGCCGGCAGATGACCGTGCGGCCCGACTCGGATTCACCGTCGAACCCGCGACGATAGGTGACGGTTGCCAGGCCGCCGTCCTGGAACTTCAGGTTGACGACCGCCACGGCCCGATCGAAGACATGGCCATCAGGTTCCTGGGTGACGGCGGCGGTGAGGTGGGTGATTGGCCCGCGCTTATATATCGCCGGGTAGCCAAGCAGGATGGCGTAGACAAGCGGGTGTCCGCTGATGCGCTGGTCGAAACCGGCGTCGCGGCCGACGCGCAGGTCATAGGGAAAGTGGACCACCAGGTCGTCGTGCAGTGCACCACCGAGCGCGGCGGTCTGCTCGCGAACAAGGCGCGGTCCGGGGCGGAGCGGACTGGTGTGCCCGACCCGAATGACAAGTCTTCGCTCTTCAGCCACTCGTAGCAGACGCGAGGCGTCCAGCGGCGTGAGCGCGAGCGGGGATTCGCTGAAGAGGTGCTTGCCGGCTGCCAGGGCCGCCGCGCCCATTGGGGCATGGGTGTCGGGGTGGGTGGTGACGATGACCGCGTCGACGTCGGGACGCGTGACCGTTGCCTCCCAATCCTCGGAGTGCTCGACATCGAATCGCGCGGCCAACGCGGCGCGAGTCTCGGGATTGCGACCGGCGACGGCCGCGAGATCCAGGTCGGTGCGGGCGGCTGTGCGCTCGGCTCGCGCCACGGCCATGCCGCCGCTGCCGACGATGGCGACGCGGAGCGGTCGGGATCGTCCGTCAGGCATGCCTGATTCGTCGGGGCTTTACCCGACTTAGCCTCAGTTGCATCGTGGCTCCGATCGCAAGGTTGCCGCGCTCATTCTGGATGGCGGACGCGACGCGCGCGAACCGGTGCGGGGCGTGCCATGATGCCGCCGCAGAAATCCCCCGGATCAGGAACTCCCATGTCGAATGGCAGCCTCGGCATCGGCATCGTGGGCGCGGGCGACATCGTGCGCACGCGGCACATGCCGAACCTGGCGGAAGTTGATGACATCGCCTTCGTGGCGGTGACGAACCGGCGTCGCGAAACAGCCGAGGCGTTCGCCGCCGACCACAGCGTGCCCAATGTGCTGGACAACTGGCGCGACGTGGTGGATCACCCTGACGTGGACGTCGTCTGGATCGGCGCCACGCCGTACATGCACGCGCGGGTCTCCGTGGCCGCCCTGGATGCGGGCAAGCACGTGTTCTGCCAGGCGCGCATGGCGCGCAACCTGGCCGAAGCTCGCGACATGCTGGACGCCGCGGAGCGGAATCCCGGGCTGGTCGCGGCGGTCTGTCCCCCGGGCATCGGGGTGGCCGGCGACCGCACCATGCTCCGCCTGTTGAGGGCGGATCGCTTCATCGGCACGCTGCGCCAGGTCCGCATGTCGTCGTTTGGGGACACCGCCGTTGTGAACGACCTGCTGCACTGGCGGCAGGACTTCGACGTCAGCGGCTACAACGTGATGAACGTGGGAATCATGGTGGAAGCCCTGCAGCGCTGGGTGGGTACTGAGCGCGACGTGCAGGCCATGACGCCCGTGCACATCAAGGAGCGACGCAACCCGGAGACCAACGCGTTTGAGCCGGTGCGCGTGCCCGACTCATTCACCGCGATGGGTGAGTTGGTGTCGGGCGCCGACTACGTGTACCAGTGGTCGGGGCTGGCCCATCACGAGCCGGCCACCGAAGTCTGGCTGTACGGCGACCGGGGCACGCTGGTGTACGACTTCGATCACGACACGATTGCCGGCGCCACGTCGGACGATGACGAGCTGTCGCCGATCGAGATCCCGGCGGACGAGCACTACGACCCAAACGTGGAAACCGATTTCATCGACGCCATCCGCACGGGAAGCCACGACACCGGGCTGGCGCCCAGCTTCGCGCGCGCCTTCAAGTACATGGAGTTCATGGAGGCGGCCACTCGATCGGCCCGTGACGGCCTGCGGATCAGCCTGCCGCTTGACTAGGTGACCGACGGCGGCAACGGCCTGCAACGTCGGTCCGTTGTCATGGGTGTGAAGGCGTGTCGCCGCTGGCCCCGATTCACGGGTCTCCTGCGCGCGGCCTTGCTGGGATTCATCCTGGCTCTTGCGACGACCACGGCTTCGGATGCTCAGGCCTCCGACCAAAGCACGCCGGATACCGGCGGCGCCTTCTTCGCCGTCGAAGCGCCGGACCTTGGCTTCGCCGTGACCGACTTTGGCGACGCCCGCCTCTGGTCCTCCTGGCGGGACCTGGGCGGCGAAGGAGTGTTTGGCGCGCCAGTCTCGCGACGATTCACGTTCCAGGGGCAGGTGGCGCAGCTATTCGAGCGCGGAATGTTGCGCTGGAAGCCCGGCAGCGGCGTCTCCGTGGTCAACGTTATGGATCTGCTGGCGTCGAACGGCTACGACGAGCAACTCCTCAGCGACTTTGGGATTCCGGCGTCCGTCGACTGGTCGGACAGCGCCGGCCTGTCCTGGCCGGACATCCAACGCCGGCACATGGCGCTGCTGGAGGGACCAGAGCCCTGGCGGACCGCGCTGCGCGCTGCGTTCTACACGGCGGGGGAAGCGCTGGGCAGCGACGCCGCCGCCATCCTCCTCCACGGTCTCCCAGTGGCTGTGGCCGAGACACATGCCGGCTACGTGCTGCGGGCACAGCGGGCGGCCTGGGTGTACGCGCCGGACATCGACGAGGCTCCGCGCCGCGTGGACATTTCCGGTTTCCTGAAGCAGACGCCGCTGGTGCCCCGACGTGCCGCGGTGCCCCACGGACCCGATTTCCAGCTTCCGCCACGACCGGTCAGCGCCGTGCAGTTCTTCGACTGGTGGAGCCACGACTATCTGCCGACCGAATACTTCACCCACGGGTTGTCCTGGGAACGAATCGGTATCACGCGCGATCAGGTCGGGTCGCCGGCCTACTACGACGCGAACTTCCGCCTCATTAGAGATCTGGGCGTCGACGGTGTGTTCTGGGAGTGGTACGGAACGGCACCAAGCCTGACGCCCACCCCGGTTGTGCAGGACTCCCTGCGACGCCACGGCCTGAAGATTGGCCTGTTCTACGACTGGGAGCTGCTGTACGCCGGAGGTCAGGCCGTGCTGAGCGACCGCGCCTATATCACGCCGAACGAGGCCGGCCTGTCCAAGATCGCCGACGAGGTGATCGCCTTCTACCAGGGGATCCCGCGGGACCTATGGCTCTATGACGCCGACGGCCAGCTTCCGGTGGTGGTCTATGCCTACGGCTTTCCTGAAGCCCTGGACGATGCGGACGGATGGACCTGGTTTTTTACCGAACTGGTGCGGCGGGTCGAGTCGGCCCTGGACGTTGACGTGATCTTCGACTGGTCGGTGGCCTACCTGCCGCCGTCGCAGGTCCAGGAGCTGGCATTCGAACGCTGGCCGGACGACTACGCCCCATTCAATTTTGTGGTGGACATACCGCAGTCGCAGTACGGGCATCACGTCGTGACGTGGAACTACATCTTCGACAATCGCGGGGTCGCCGAGCGCGACATGCTTCCGCGCTTGATTCGCGACGACAATCGCTACCTCCAGGAAACAGCGTGGCTGGCCGCGCACACCAACCCCAGCCTGGTTTTCATCTACAGCTGGAACGAGTTCTGGGAGGGCTCGCACCTCTTTCCAGACGACACCTACGAGTGGCGGCGTTACGAACTGGCCAAGGCGCAACTGGCCGAGCTTGCGGCGACGCGAGTCAACGACTTGCCGCGCGCCGTCATCATCGGGGACCCGGCCGACACCTATCCGCTCGGCACGAACGGACTGTTCGAGAGCCAGCGATTACTGATCCGGCACTTCCTGCGCCGGTACGTTCCGCAAGCCACCTTCGTTACGCCCGCGCGAGCCACGACGGACGCGTTGGCCGGGTACGACCTGGTGGTGAGCCTGACCACGGATCGCGCCATCGATCCGGTACTGGCGGCGCTGCCCGAGTCGACCAAAATCGTGTATTGGAACGCCACTGGCCTGACAACCGGCTTCGCGCAGCGCTTCGTGGAGGCGGTCGAATCGGAGCGTCCCGTAGGGCGGTTCGGGATTCTTGACCGTGAGGGGCAGGCGGTTGACGACACGATCGCCGCCAAGGGCGACGTCTGGCGGGTCACGCCGGCGACCGACGCCAGCGCGATCCTGCAATTCGACCAGCAGGGACAGGCGTATCCACTGGTGGTGCAAGCCGGCAACGACCACTGGATCAACATCTACGATCCCACGGACGCAGCCCTGGCCGCGGCGTTCGAGGCTGTGTACGGCCGCGAGCTCGAGCCGGCGATCACCTTTGCGCTGCTTGGCAACATCCAACGGGTTGAGGTCTATCCGGACGGGCGGGTGGTGCAAAACAGGTTCAGCGCGCCGGCGGTGTTCGTTCACGAATCGCTGGCGATCCCGGACTTCGAGCCGGTGCCGCCCGAGGGCCTCTAGGTCACGCCGGTGACGCGCGCAGCGTTGTGCTCCGGTAAGCCGAGAGATCGGTGACCGCTCGACCTCGTGGTTACAGTCCTGCCCGCCGCCGGATAAGGTTCGCGAGTCAGACGCCAGCAGCGCACAGCCAGATGAGCCTTTGCCGAGCGACTGAGCCACGCGGGCGCCGATCATGATCGGCCGAGTGCTGCCACTGCGGCTGGGCGACCCGCGTCCTGGCGTACTGCGGCATCGAAACTTTGCGCTGTTCTGGTTCAGCCTGGTGATCTCGCATTCGGGAACCTGGATGCAGATCCTGGTGGTGGGCTGGCTGACCGACGAGATGACGCGCTCGGCGTTCTGGGTCGGCATGGTGGCCGCGGCACGCGGCGTCCCGATGGTGGTGCTGCCCTTCTTCGGCGGCGTGGTGGCCGACCGGATGGACCGCCGGACGCTGCTGTGGATTACGCAGGTCAGCCAGGCGCTGCTGGGCCTGTTGCTCGCAATCATTGTTGCCGCCGACGTGGCGCAGGTCTGGCACTTCGCGGTTATCGCCATGCTGGCTTCGATCGCCGGCGCCTTCGATCAACCGACGCGGCAGGCCATCGTGCCCGCGTTGGTTCCCCGAGAGGACCTGCGGAAGGCCATTGCGCTGCATGCGGTGGTCTTTACCGGCGGGGCGCTGCTGGGTCCGGCAATCGCGGGCCTGCTGGTCCCGGTGATCGGCGCGGCCGGGGTGCTGTTCATCAACGCCGCCAGCACCTTGCCGGTTTTCGTAGCGCTGGCGTTGCTGAACCTGCCGCCCTTCAAGCCTCGGCCCCGCGAGGCGGTCTTGAAGAGCGTGCGGGACGGCCTGCGGTTTGCGTTCAGCCGCGAATTGATCGTGCTGGTGCTGCTGGTGTCGGCTGTGGCCAGCCTGTTCGGGCGCTCGTTTCAGCAGTTGGCGCCAGTCCT
>VXPS01000152.1:8356-15493 GCA_009839425.1 Chloroflexota bacterium | reverse complement strand
GCTTCAATCAGTCGGCCCGCGTAGTCGCCGTCCGGATTCATGAAGAACGAGCCCGCGTTCTGCCCTTGCGGCTGCGTGGCGCGACGCCGCCGGGCAAGCGCTAGCAGCTCGGTGCGAAGGGCGGCCGGGTCCGATCTCTGAACGCGGAAGGAGGCGGCCAACACAGCTGGATCAGTGGCATCACCCTGCAGATTGCTATGGCGGTAGGCGAACCCAAACTCGTGAGCCGCCATTTCTCGTTCGTGGCCTCGCCGCCAGACAAGGGCGGATTTCAGCACAGCGGCAACATCTGATCCGAACGCCCCGGCGTTCCCAAACACCGCGCCGCCCACGGTTCCCGGAACTCCGATAGCGAAGGAAAGGCCGCCCAGTCCAAGACGTGCACAGCGTCCGGCCAGACGCGCCATACTGTGACCCGATCCCACTCGTACAAGCCCGCTAGTTCTGCTCGGCTCAAAGTCCATGCACCGGTTGTAGATCACCAATCCCTCGACACCGGCGTCGGCGACTAGTGCGTTGGTTCCGTGCCCCATGATTGTTCGAGGCACTTTCAGGTGGTCTGCGGACTCGAGCGCGAGCCGGAGCGCATCCAAGCTTCGAACTTCCACCCAGTAGTCAGCGGGTCCGCCAACCCCAAACGACGTGTGAAGAGCCATCGATTCCTGTGTCCGAACCCGAAGCCTCGATGGGAAGCGTGCCGGGCTGGTCATCTGTCCAGCCCCTTCGAAACACGTGCAACTAGGCGATCTGCCAGCGGTGTGATGGATTCAGGTCCCATGACCAGAATCAGATCGCCTTCGGCTGTCTCCGTCAGCACGCGGTCGGCAATGGCTTCAAAGCTTGCTAGTGCCTCCGCGGTGGGATGTATCAGCGCCTCGGCCAGGTCTGCCGAACAGATGCCAATAGGCTCCTCTCGCCCCGGCGGCGAATAAATGTCTGCCAGTAGCACCTCGTCAGCGTCCTGAAACGCGCTCAGGAAGTCGTCGAAGAGCTCCTGCGTCCTGGACTGGAGCAGCGGCTGGAAGATTGCGATAACCCTCCGAGGGTTCAACTCGCGCACGGCCTGCAAACTGGCACGCACCGCCGTAGGGTGATGGGCGTAGTCTTCGAGAATGCGGATGCCCTGCACGTTGGCACGGAACTGCAAGCGGCGTTCGGCGCCCTGGTAGGCCTCGATTGACCTGGCGGCTTCAGTTGAATTGACACCTGCCAGGGACGCAGCGGCCAGGGCTGCTAGCGCGTTGAGGGCGTTGTGCCGACCGGGCATTGGCAGCCTTACGACTAGCGGACCGCGAGGTCCTGAGATGTCAAGTGTCGGTCCGGGAATTCCCGGCTGGTAGTGCTCGATTCGCCAGTCGCCACCCGGACCGAACCAGATCACCTCACTTGAGTGACGCTCGGCCACCCCGCGAAGCAGCGCCACATCCCGCCGGGCGACGAGTGTTGCGTCGCCCGGCAGCTGATCCACGAAAGTCTCAAATGCGGCAACCATCCGGGCGACGCTGCCAAAGTAGTCCAGGTGATCCGGTTCAAGATGGGTAAGTACTGCCACCCGAGGCCGGTAGGAGAGGAAGGCGTCGTCAAACTCATCGGCCTCCAGAACCATCCACGCTCCGGTGTCCATTTTCCCGTTCACTCCGCCCAGTGAGGGGACGTCTGCGCCGATGAGGAACGAGGGTGCAAGGCCTGCGCCATGCAGAACGGTCGCCGTCAATGCCGAAGTGGTGGTCTTGCCGTGGGTACCAGCGACGGCAATCCCTCGACGATCGTTAAAGAGCGCGGCGACGGCTTCCGCCCGGGTCCCAATCGGTACGCCGGCGGCGCGGGCCGCGGCGAATTCAGGGTTCTCTGGTGGTATGGCCGACGAATGTATGACTATGTCGGCGTCCGCGATGTAATCCGCGCAGTGCCCAATATTGATGCGAGCGCCGCGGCGGCCGAGCCGTTCCGCCTGCGGCGATCGTTCGAGATCGCTGCCGCTCACTGTCTTGCCCATATCCAGCAGGGCCGCGCCGATGGCACTCATGCCTTTACCCCCGATGCCCACAATGTGGACATGGCGCACTACGGAGTCCGTGACCTGCAGCGACGTCATGCGTCGGCTGCTGCTGGATGGCCCGCGAGCCGTAGACCGATTGCTGCAATCCGGGCGGCGGCGTCTGGCTGACCTCGTGACAGCGAAGCCGCGCCGATTGAGCGTAGGCGTGTTGGATCGTCCAGCAGATCCAGCAGAGCGCTGACAAGACCGCCGGATGACAGCTCGGCTTCCGGAAGCATCAGGGCCGCACCGGCGGCGGCCATGGCTCTGGCGGTGGCAATCTGATGCCCCGCTCCAAACGTGCCGGGAATCAGCACGGCGGCCGTCCCCACTGCGCTCAGCTCCGCTACCGACGTAGCGCCGGCGCGGCTGACGACGACATCGGCCGCGGCCAGCATGTCCGCAAACCCGTGTTCAATGAAGGCGTGTAAGTGATATCGCTGTCGAAGCGCTGCAGGCAGGCGATCGCGATCGGCCGCCAGCGACCGATAGTCACGTTGACCGCTGACATGCACCACATGGGCCTTGGGAAGCAGACGCGCCAGGTCCTCGCGAAGCGCCGTATTGATGGCGTGTGCGCCCTGGCTACCGCCCATCACCACAATGAGCGGCTCACGGGGTGAGACACCAAGCTCGGCGCGTCCGGTGACCCCATCGGGCGCGGCAAACGAAGCGCGAACCGGATAACCGGTTCGCTCGACCGGAGTGCGCCAGATCTGGGTGCGTGCTTCGTCAAACGCGACGGTGGCGACCGACGTCAGCGGCGCCATGACCCGCGTTGCCCAGCCCAGCGCTGCGTCGCCCGAAAAAATCACCGACGGGATGCGTCGCACCCAGCTCACCAAGAGCACGGGCACACTGACGTAGCCACCGCTCGCGATGACAGCGGCTGGCCGTCGTCGACCAAAGTCGCGCCAAATCGAATACAGCGATTGAATCAGCAGCCAGGCCCGCCACGGCAACCGCCACCAATCCACGCCCACCAAGCCGCGGGCGGAAAGCGCAAGTACTTCAAGGTCAACATTGCGGTAAAGCAGGCGGTCGAGGTCCCTGGACCCGCACACTGCGGTGAGATCAGCCGTCGACCCAGCCTGCTTGGCGGCTTCTTCCGCCACGGCAATCGTGGGGAAAATGTGGCCCGCCGTACCACCGCCAACGAGCACCAGCCTCATTCGCGTCGTCCGAGATCAGATTGCCGAGCGACATTCATCAAGATGCCCATCATGATCATGGATGCCAGCAGGGATGAGCCGCCACGGCTGATGAAGGGAAGGGTGATACCGGTCACCGGCGTTAGCCCGGTCACGACAGCCATATTGACGAACGCCTGGAAGCAGAGTTGCGTCACGATTCCAATGGCCAACAGGCGGCCGAACACGTCGTCGGTTGCGGCGGCAATCTGAATGCCACGTACGAACAGCGCCAGAAATAGCACCAGGACCAGCCCGGTGCCCACAAAACCAAACTCCTCGCCCAGAACGGCGAATACAGCATCGGAGTCCGGGATCGGCAGCCGGAACTTCTGCGTGCCCAGACCAAGCCCGCGACCCGTGATGCCACCCGAGCCCATAGCGATCTGTGCTTGGGCGGCCTGGTATCCGGTGCGCGTTACGTCCGGGTCGCCGCTGAGGAACGTGAACAGTCGCTCCCGCTGATAAGCATTCTGTGAGACCGAGATCAGTGCTACGGGTACCAGCGCGGCAAAACCCAGCAGCAGGTGCCAAAGTCGGGCGCCGGCAGCAAAGATCACCACAAAGCCAACGAAGGCGATGGTGATGGCGGCGCCCAGGTCCGGCTCCAGGACAATCGGGAGCACGACCACGGCAACGACCCCACCCATAACGAGAATGGAGACGCGCATCTCGCGGATTCGCCCGGCATAGTGCTGGGCAAGCGCGGCCAACATCACGACCATGGCGACCTTCGCAAACTCGCTGGGCTGCACCGTGAGCCCCCCGACGCGAAACCAGCGTCGCGCCGCGAAGAGACTCGTCGCGTCCTCGACGAAGAGCACGCCTACCAGGGCGATCAACACGCCAGCCAGGCCGATCGGCGCGATCCTGGCGTATCGACGGTAATCGACCGCGCTGAGTCCCAGAGCCAACGCAACGCCAACACCAGCCAGAACCATCTGCTGAACCGAGACTCGCTCAAAGACCGAGTCACCGGCCAGCACCACTGGCACCCGCGCGCTCGCCACCAGGACAACGCCCCCAAGCGGCAAGATGAATGTGAGGAGCAACAGATAGGGATCTCGCGCCGGCCAGCTGGGAAGCCGTCCGGTAAACCATTGACCTGTGCGCGTGCTCATGGCTGAGGTCAGCGCGGGGGCACGCGGAGATGCGCGAACACCCGGCTCATGACCCTCGAGAACGTGGGAGACGCAACATGTGCGCCGAAGAAGGCAGCCTGTGGTCGCTCAACGATTACGAGCGCTAATACCTGTGGGAGCTCAAGTGGCCCAAAGCCGATGTAGGACGCGATCGACGTGTCCTCCAGAAACCGACCGCTTGAGGCGATTTCGGATGTTCCGGTCTTGCCTGCAGTTCGGTAGCCGGGCACACGGGCCAGGTTATCCAGTACGCCTGACTCTGCGGCCTCCATCATCTTGATCAGGGTCTGGGCCGTTTCCCTCGAAACGACGCGACGAATCGGTTCAGACTCAATCTTCTCTCGGCGCCCGTCAGCGTGTTGCACCTCCCGGGCGACGTGGGGCCGCATCATGACGCCGTCGTTTGCGATGGAGCCGACCGCAGTCGCCAGCTGCAGGGGTGTGACGGATATGCCCTGGCCAAACGAATTGGAGGCTAGGTCTGGCAGAAACCAGCCTTGGTCTCCACGCCGCCGGACAATTCCTGACACCTCGCCCGCCATATCAATCCCGGTTCTGGCGCCAAAGCCGAATCGCGCGATGTATTCGTAGAACGTGTTGGCGCCAATCGTGTCGGCCACAAAGATGGTCCCGGTGTTGCTGGAGTGCTGCAGCACGCTGACCATTGTTTGCTCTGGGTACGTTCGCTCGTCCCAGTTCTTGAATTCCTGTCCGAAGTAGTCAACGGTTCCGGGCAGGTTGTGCGTCGTCTCGGGCCGAATAGCTCCGACGTCGAGACCAGCGGCCATCGTAATTAGCTTGAATGTGCTTCCCGGCTCATAGATGAGGTTGCAGGCACGGTTAGCGAACTCAGGGCCAAACTCTCGATAGGTGTGGACGCGGCCCGGATCGTAGGTCGGGCGGTTAGCAAGGCCCAGCAATTCGCCCGTTCGAGGATTGGTGATGAGAATCGTGCCTGCTGTTGCACCAAACTGTTCGATTGCAGCTTCGAGTTCCTGCTCGGCGATATGCTGAATCGTGCGGTCGATTGACAGCGACACATGCGCTCCGTGCCGCGGAGGCTGTAGCGCGTATCGGCCAATCGGTATCCGGCGGCCAAGGCGGTCAAGGTCCGAACTCACCAGTCCGGATTGCCCGCCCAACACGTCGTTGTACCAGGCCTCCACACCGGCCTGGCCCACAACGTCACCCGGACGCGCAGTGCCTTCGCCCACGAAGCCAAGAACATGTGCCGCAAGTTCCTGATTGGGATAGACGCGAACGCGATCAGGGTCCAGGCGGATTCCCGGCAACTGTCCGCTCTGGATCGCCTCCGAAACTGCTCTCGCCGGCTCGTCGACAAGGCCACGCGCGATTTCCGAATATCGCAGGTTTGGGTTTCCCAGACGTTCGGCCACGCCAGCCGCGTCCAGATTCAGGATGCCGCTCAAGCGATCGGCTACCTCGAAGGGATCGGTCGACTCGTGAATCGCCAGCGGATCCGCCACTACTCGCACCGCGCCGCGGCTAATGGCTAGGACAGCCTCGTCGCGGTCAAGGATGCTCCCGCGCCGAGGGGTGATTTCGCTGCGTATAAGCAGTGAACTGGCACCGCGCGCAGAAAGCTCGGCGGACTGCTGGACATGCCAGTTGAAGAGGCGCCAGCCAAGAACGCCGGCCGCGGCCACGGCGCCGCCGAGCATGACCACCAGCCGCCGCGACGGGTCAGGGGGTTCGCCCAGGTCTTTGGGCGCTCGCGACCTATTCTGCGAGCCGTGAAATCCGCGCACTGATCTCTCGAGTCACGTCTTCCCACCATGGATACTCGGCAAGCGGCTGCGTTGGCGCTGCCCATAACGGCAGATCAAATGAAACACCCGGGGGAAGCGGCTGTGCACGGGCGAAGACAGCTCTGCGCGGCTCCCGCATTTCAAGTTCGGTGTAAGCAATGCGCTGCACCCGCGAGAGATCATTGTGAACGGCCAGTTCCGCAAGGATTTGCTGCCGTTCTAGGACGACCGTCTCGAGTCGGCGCTCCAGTCGCTGGATCTCGCCGCCGAGGCGCACCAACGTCTGGGTTTGCTGAACCCACACCATGGCGAGCACAAACGCCGCTACGATGATCGCCAGGACGAGGCGTGAGAGCGGGATGGCCGTCGGCAGAAAGCGGCTGGCACGGACCACCCAGGCCGCGTCGCGAAGCAGTGGCTCTTGCCGAAGGGCCATCAGTCGTCGTTCGCCTTGGCAAGGACGCGGAGCCGCGCGCTCCTCGCACGCGGATTTTTCCGAGACTCTGCTCGGCTTGGTCGGACAGGGCGCCGAGTCAGGATCTCCCCTTCACCATCGCGTGCCCACGCACGAAACGTCTGCTTGACGATCCGGTCCTCCAGGCTGTGAAAGCCGATCACTGCCAGACGCCCGCCCTCCCGCAATGCTCGGTGCGCGCTGTCCAGCCCCCGGCGAAGCACCTCGAGCTCTTCATTCGTAGCGATGCGAAGGGCTTGAAACGTCCGCGTGGCGGGATGAATACGCCGTCGCCCTGGAAATGCTCGTGCCACGACCCGGGCGAGTTCGGTCGTGGATTCGAGCGGACGCGCTGCAACAATCCGACGCGCGACCCCACGCGCCCGGTGCTCCTCGCCGTAGTCGCGAAGCAGCGCGGCCAAGTCACCTTCGGGAAGACGGTTCACCAGGTGTGCGGCCGGCGAGCCGGCCGGCCCGTGAAACCCCCTGTCCCGCCGGCCGTGCAGTGGGAGACAAAAACCAACGACAGGGGGCTCCAACAGAC
>VXPS01000152.1:0-8346 GCA_009839425.1 Chloroflexota bacterium | reverse complement strand
TTTTTCACACCCCTCCCCCCAACCCCCCCATCCCAAACGCTCTGGGGGGCGGGGAGATGTGAAAAACACACCCCCCCCCCAACCCCGGGCCCCCCGGGGGGGGGCGGGGGGGCGGGCCGTCGAGTCAAACCGCATGTCCAGCGGACCTTCCAGTCGGAACGAAAAGCCACGCTCTGCGGTCTCCAACTGACGCGACGAAATTCCAAGGTCCAAGAGGACACCCGCCGGACGTTCGGCCCCAATCAGTTCTGGCAGGTCCGCATAGCTGGCCTGGACAGGCCGGACTCGAGGGTCGCCCCGAAAACGGGTGCTCAGCGAGCGAACAGCGTCGGGGTCGAGGTCGATTGCCAGGACTCGCGTGGCCCCGGCGTCTAGCACGGCCTGGGTGTGACCGCCGAGACCGGCTGTCCCGTCCACGACAAGCCCGTTCAGGCATGGCCCCAGCGCCTCGACCACGGCTTCCACGAGCACAGGCTCGTGCCGACTGGGCTCGGTGGTCACGGGATTCGGTGTGTGTGGGGCGCGGGGGAGGCGCCGCGCCCCACACAGAACACCCTAAGGAGAGTGCGGTACGCCTCCGCGGGCGCGCCGCATGATGTCGGACGCATCGGCGACGATGCGGACATGTCGCTTCTGCCAGGCCGTTGCGTCCCATAGTTCAATCACGTCACCCACACCCATGACGACCACTTCCTTGGTCAGTCCCGCGTGGTCGCGTAGGTGGAAGGGAATTGGAATCCGACCTTGCTTGTCGAACGTCACGTCCTCGGCGGATCCGAAGAGTTGTCGCTTCGTATCGCGGGCATCTGGGTTCAAGGGATCCAGCGTGGCCAACTCGCGCTCCATGTCGCTCCACAAGACGGCTGGATAAAACGTGAGGCAGTTCTCGGCGCTCACGGTCAAGGTGCCCCCTTCGGGAATTTGGGCGCGCAGCCGACTGGGAAACGCAAGGCGCGCCTTGGCGTCCAACTGGTGGACATAGGTCCCCTTGAAGCTGGCCATGCCACGTATTTCGGCCGAAGCCTACCCCTTTTTTCCCCACAACAACCCACCAATCACCACATCTGTGGTCATTTGGCCGTAGAAGTGAAGCACATTCCCCACCGCGTGTCAACAACAAACCACCGATCCCCACGGAGATTTTTCGGCGGGAGATTCGATGTTCCGGCGTAAGTGGTGTCTAGAACCCGGTTGAGTTGTCCGGGGAGGTGCGGTCGAGGGCCCAGTTCGCCAAGCGGTCGGCCAACGCGTTCTCGGACCGTCCAACGTGGATGTAGCTCACCGGCACGCCGTCCGGCGCGGCTGCACGCACGCGTGTGGCGAGGTCGCGCAGGCCGCGATTCTTGATTTTCCAGTCACCTGACAGTTGGCGTGCGGCCAACTCGCTGTCGAGGCGAAACTCGATAGCGCTTGGCCGAAGTTGCTCGGCCAGCCGCATGCCGGCCAGCACTGCGTGGTATTCCGCCTGATTGTTCGTCATCACACCCAGGCGCAGCGCGATTCGCCCGGCGATGGTGCCGTAGGCGTCAAAGATGACAACGCCGGCCGCGGCTTCGCCTGGGTTGCCGCGGCTGGCGCCGTCGCAATGGATCCGGTAGCGCATGCGTGAGTCGATGCCGATCACGGTCAGGGAGCACAATGCATGGTACGCCGGGGTCCAGGCGTGAACGGAGTACCCGCTGTCCGACCAACCCCCAGAGCCGATCGTCGTCGCGCCGGGCGAAGCGCCCGAGATGGCGCCCGATCCGCTTCGCCGATTCGATCTGGAGCTCGAGGCCGGTTCGCACTGGTATCTGGCGGCGCTGCGGGCCTGCGGTGAGTGGCGACTGGCGGATGAAGTCCACCAGGGGCGTCGTCTCACCTATCTCATCGCGGGCGAGGCGTTGGACCTGGTGCTTCTGATCGACCGCATTGCCAGTACCCGGCGGGATGCTGTGCCGAGGGCGGAACGGGACGAGCTTCGAATTCAAGGGCGCCCGCCGATTTATGTGCCAGGCGATGCGTTCGCCGACGCCCTGGGAGCCACCCGCTTCAACGCCTACTTGAACTTCTTCTATGGAGTCGACGTTGAGGAAGCTGTGGTGCACGCCGTTGAGCTGGAGGCGAGCAAGGCCCATCCGCTGGATCGGGGGGCTGTAGATGTATACCTGCTGGTCTACGGCAAGACGCTGGCCGAGCTGCTGGGAGCCTATCGTGCCGCGCGCCGACTCAAGGACGACGGTCGAGTGCGGTGGACTGACTGGAAGGACTTTACGTACTGGTGCTTTCGGTGGCGGTTGCGGACGCAGGTTCCGGCGCGGATCGCAAGCGATACGCGAAAGGGCATCGCGCTGCTCCAGCGACTGCGGCGCGTTGGATCAGACGAGTCGCCAGACCCGCTGCGGCCTGGTGCGGCTCCGCAGGAGATCCCAGGCGCCGCGGCTGATGTCCCAATCGTTGACTTGCGCCGACATTTCTAGTGCTCGGTTCGCCTAGTCAGCAGTGGCGCCAGCGTGACCAGGACTCCCAGTAGCACCACGACGCCGGCGGCGCCGAAAACGATCTGGAAGGCGGCGACCGTGTCCGGGCCGGCCGCCGCGTCCGGGCCGGACACGCCGAGTTGCAGGACCACGATCGATGCCCAGATGGTGCCCCAGAGGGCCTGGCCGGTGGCTTGCGCCATGTTGCGGGCCAGGGCCAGCACGGCGCTGGCCTGGTTGCGGTGCTCGGCGGCGGCTGACCCCATGAGCATGCTGGCATTTCCGCTGTTGAACATGGCCATGCCCACGCCGATGACGGCCAGCCGGGGAACGACGGCCCAGGGCGTGGTATCGGCCGTCATCGTGGTCAATAAGGCCAGTCCCACCGCGACGATGCCGATGCCGAGCGCGCCCACGGTTCTGGAGCTCGTCCGGTCAGCCAGCATTCCGGAGGGCGTGCCAAGGAGACCCATGAGGGCCGGGACCGTGACCATGAGGAGGCCGACCTGCTGGACCGGCAGCTCCAGCACGCGCTGGAGATAGAACGGCAGCAGCAGGATCTGGGTGGCGGCCCCGGCGAACGCCAGGTAGCCGGCCAACATTGAAGCCGTGAAGTCCGGTACGCGAAACATGGCCGGCTGGATCGTCGGCCAGCGCGTTCGCGTCTGCCACCACGCGAACGCAAGCAGCAGGGCAATGCCCGTCACGACCAACAGGATGACGATCGGTGAGTTGAGGCCCAGGGTCTGAATGCGGTTCAGTCCGACAACCAACAAGGTCAGACCGATCGCTAGGAGGATGGTTCCGCGCAGGTCGAAGCGGCCGCCGGTGCCTTGGGCGCCCTCCGGCAGGATTCGAGCACCCAGGGAAATTGCCGCGATGCCAATCGGAACGTTGATAAGGAAGATAAACGGCCAGCCCAGGGACCCCAGGATCAGGCCGCCCACCACGGGACCGCTGACGAGGCCGATGGACACCGCCGAGAGGATGAAGCCGATGGCTTTGCCGCGTTCGCTGGGCGGGAAAGCGGAGACCACCAGGGCCGGGCCGAGGGCCTGGGTTATTGAGCCGCCGATGCCCTGGACGACGCGGAAGGCGATCAGGAAACCGACATTCGGCGCCAGGCCGCAGAGGAGGGAGCCGATGGTGAAGACCAGGAATCCGGCCAGATAAAGCCGCTTGGCGCCGCGCATCTGGGCCAGGCGTCCGGCGGGCAGCAGCAGGCTGGTGATGGCAATGACGTAGGCCAGGGTGACCCACTGGACGCGGTCGAACGGGGCGTCGAGTTCGCGGACCAGGGTGGGGAGCGAGACGTTGACGATGCTGGCGTCCAACGTGGCCATGAAGACCCCGCTGGCGACGACCGCCATGGTGGCCCAGCGGGTGGTCACCGCCGGTTGTGGGGTGCCGCCAGGGTCCGCGGCGGTCAAGCGAGCGAGAGTCCGAACTGCACCAGGGCCGAGGCCAGGCGTTCCATGTCAGCGCCGCCCAGCTCAACGCTGAGCGGCAGTTCCACCAGCGATTCGGAGTCGCCGGGAACGTGGGTTGGAAAGCGGGTCAAGTCGTCGCGCAATTGGTCGATCTGCTCGGCGTCGACGCCGCGGCGCAGGAGCAGGTCGAGGGCGACCTCGATTCGCGCTGCGGGGTGGCGGCGGTCGGGGGCGTAGACCCAGGCGACGGTGGTGAGCCGTTCGCCGTGCGGGGTCTGGAGGGCGAAGCCGCGCCGGGCGGGGCGCAGGGGCATGCCGGCCTGCTGCCAGCGGCCCATCAGGCCTTCCACCAGCGCGAAGGTCTCCTGCGGCATGGCGCGCTGGAGGGCGCGGACTTCCGGCGCATCGATGTCGTAGGTGCGGAACTCTTCCTCGAACACGTGCCTTCTCCCGTTTGGTTGGGCAGATTATGCGGGGCTTGGCCTGTCAGTAGAATCCCCGACCGGTTCTCGGAGGCCTGAGTGTGCAGTCCTACGGCGTGGCGGTGCATGGGGCGGGGTGGGTGGCGGCGGAGCATGTGAGGGCGTTTGAGGCGGATGCGCGGGCGCGCGTGGTGGCGATTTCGAGCCGGCGGGCTGAGTCAGCCGAGCGGGTGGCGCGGGAGACGGGCCATTCGGACGTAGTGATCGAGACGGATCTGGACGTGGTGCTGGGGCGGGACGACGTTGACATCGTGGTCGTCTGCACGCCGCACGACTTGCATCCGGAAAACACGATCGCGGCGGCCAAGGCGGGGAAGCACGTGCTGATCGAGAAGCCGGCGGCGCTGGACCTGGCGAGCCTTCGGGCGATGCAGGACGCGGTTGCTGCAGCCGGGGTTCGAACAGTGGTGAGCTTTGTGCTGCGGTGGAATCCGCTGTTTGACGTGATTCGGGCGCAACTATCCAACGGGGCGCTGGGGCGGCTGTTCATGGCGGAAGTGGACTATGTGCATGGGCTGGGTCCCTGGTACGCGCAGTACGAGTGGTCGCGAACGGCGGCGCAGGGGCGGTCGTCGTTCCTGAACGCGGGTTGTCACGCGGTGGACGCGCTGCGCTATTTCACGGATAGCGACATCGTGGAGGTCAGCGCGTACGCGGTGGAAGGCAGCGACCGGTTCGAGTACCCGGGGACGTCGGTAATGATCTGCAAGTTCGCGAATGGGGCGCTCGGGAAGGCGCTATCGAACCTGGACGACGCGGCGCCGTACAAGTTCCGCATCTCGCTGTACGGCGACCGGGGGACGATGCTGGATAACCGGATTTTCAGCAAGACGCTGCCGGGGCAGACGGATTACGCGGAGATTCCGACGGTGCTGCCGGATAGCGGGGATGTCTCGCACCACCCGTTCCTGGGCGAGGTTTCGCACCTGCTGGATTGCATCGAGCGGGGCGAGGAGTCGCACGTGAGCCTGGCGAATTCGATGAATACGCATGAGGCGTGTATTGCGGCGGATATTTCGGCGGCGGAGGGACGGGTGGTGGGCTTGCCGCTGCCTTAAGGATTCTCGGGGGTGCGCGGACGAACGTTCACCCTGTCTTTTCCGACGGGAGAGACCGTTGCGTAATCCGAGGATGGGTACCCGGTAGCCCCCGCACCGAATTCGGCCGAAGACAGTCGAGTCTGCCTTCCCTGTTGGAGAGGCAGAACCTGTCCTGAGCTTGCCGAAGGATTCCGGCGTCCCCGCCGGAAGTCGGTGCGGGGTCTTCCCGGCAACCGCCCTTGGGGGCTACGCAAAGGCCGCATTGGCGGGGAGGCCATCCGGTACCCTCCTCAGGCGCCAACCTCGCTCCCCACCTTGCGGATTCGCGCTCCTGAGTAAGGCCATGGCCACGGTTCGGGCTCTGGGCCGGCGCGGAAGTCAGGACGGCCCACCGCAGCCTTTCCACTTTGATGAAGTCACCTCCATCGCTCCCAATCCGAACGTTGGCGGAGTTTCTCGGCACCGCCTGGCTCCTCATCGCCATCGTCGGTTCCGGAATCATGGCCCAGCGCCTCACCGAAGACCCTGGCCTCCAACTCCTCCAGAACGCCCTCGTCACCGGCTTCGCCCTCGCCGCCATCATCGCTGCCCTCAGACCTGTCTCCGGTGCCCACGTCAACCCCGCCGTCACCCTCACCGCCGCCGCCGTCGGCCAGCTCCCCTGGCGTGAAGCCGCCGGCTACCTCCCCGCCCAGGTCGCCGGCGGCATAGCCGGAACTCTCCTCGCCAACCTCATGTTCGGCCTTCCGCCGGCCGAAATCTCAACAACCGTCCGCGACGCCCCTATCACCTGGCTCGGCGACTTCGTCGCCACCGTCGGCCTCCTCAGCCTCATCTTCACCCTCGTCGCCACCCGCTCGTACAACTCTCTGCCCGCCGCCGTCGGCGCCTACGTCGCTGGCGCCTACTACTTCACCTCCTCCACCGGCGTCGCCAACCCCGCCGTCGCCATCGGCCGCATCTTCACCGACACCTTCGCCGGCATCGCCCCCCAATCCGCCGCCATCTTCATCCTCACCCACCTAACCGCCGCCGCCCTCGTCACCCTCACCCACCACCTCCTGGCACCCTCAAACCGTTCGCCGTGAATTCCACAACCCCTTGCTGGCGACCTTGTCGCAGTACGCGGTGAATCAAGCAGAACTGACAGTTCGTAGTCGGACGTGTCCAGACTGCTCGTTTGCATTGTCTGATTGACGAGTCTGTTCGCCGCCTGATACAAACAGCCAACGAGCCGTGGGCGGCGGGTTCGCATACCT
Organism: Chloroflexota bacterium; assembly: GCA_009839425.1. GTDB lineage: Bacteria > Chloroflexota > UBA11872 > UBA11872 > UBA11872 > UBA11872. The sequence continues at coordinate 1,676 of VXPS01000152.1, read as the reverse complement.
TCCGAGCCACGGGCCGGGAGCGTGCTGGCGGAGCGCACCGGCGACGTGTGGCTACCTGACGAGGAGTACCGCCGTGGACGCCACACCCATCGTCGTCACCATGATCACCGTCGGCCTCACGCTCGTATTTGCAGTCGCCGGCGCCGCCTGGAGAGTCGGCATGCGCGTCGGCACCGTCGAGGAAGGCGTCAACGGCTGCGACCTCCGCCTCCGCGAGCTTCGGGTCGATGTCCAGGACCAGGGCGCCCGGCTGCACTCCGACATCCAGGGCGTTCGGACCGAGGTCAAGGATCTACGAACCGGCGTGAAGGCCGACATTCAACACGTGCGAACCGAGGTCCATGACCTGCGAAGTGACGTGAAGGCCGATATTCAGTTGGTGCGAACCGAGGTTCTGGATCTGCGAACCGAGGTCAAGGCAGACATCCAACTCGTCCGGACCGACGTCCGTGACCTGCGGACCGAGGTGAAGGCCGATTTCAAGGAACTTCGCGCCGACGTCAAGGCTGACATGCAGGAGCTTCGCGCCGACGTCAAAGCCGACATGCAGGAGATGCGCGCCGACGTCAAGGCCGACATGCAGGAACTCCGCACCGAGGTGCACGCCGACATCGACGATCTCCGGTCCGAGGTTCGTCAAAACAACGACAAGCTCGACCGAATCCTCGAACGCCTCCCACAAACCGTCCCCTAGCGCGACCCGCCTGCCAGAAGCAATGCCGCCCGCTGCCAGGCCGCCAGCTGGCGGCCTGTTCTGGCCATATCGCTAGCTGCCCGCTGCCGGCGGTTCGTTGCACCGGCGCGGCCGCTCTGTCTCTGAACAGGGGCTCCGTCGGCGTCCGTTCCCCAGCGAACCGATCCCGTCGCGCCCAACTCGTCTGAGTCTCCGAAGTCTCGATCGTCCCTTGCCGTGGCTCCTTTGCTTGCCTGCGGTACGCATCTAGTGTACACTATGCGTGACCAGTTCGCAACCCTGATCGGAGACCCTTCGTGGCCGTCGCCGCAACCTTCATCCGCACCGCCGCCCCGGCGCTTCCCAGCACGCCGCGCCGCGGGCGTCCGCGGGTCCTGCGCCGGCTCAGAAGTTTCCTGGAAGCAACTCCTCGTTACGCAGCGGCCGTGTTTCGCACCCTCGCCGCCATCACCGCGCTTGGCCGCGTCCTCGGCCCCTGCCGTCGCCAGATTTCCGCCCGCCAAAGCGGGCAAAACGGGGCCCCGCCGCGCCTCAAGAGTTTTTTGGAAAAAACTCTTACGTGCGCGAAGGCCCTGCTTCCCACGTCCGCCGCCGAGCGAGTTGAGCCGCACGCCCCGGAGCGGTACCGTCAGGCACTGCCTGCCCACGGGACGCCCCGCATGAGCCAGGATCAGAGCCGCCCCAACGTGCTGCTCATCATCACCGACCAGCAGCGCGGCGACTGCCTCGGCATCGACGGCCACCCCGTCCTGCAGACCCCCGCCATGGACTGGCTCGGCGCCTCCGGCACCTTCTTCCGCCGCGGCTACTCCGAGTCCCCCTCCTGCATCCCCGCCCGCCGCGTCCTCATGTCCGGCCGCCCGCCCGACGAGGACGGCATGGTCGGCTTCATGAGAGCCCCCTGGGACCCGCCCCCCCCCCAGGCTGGCGAGCTCCGCGCCGCCGGCTCCGAGACCCGCATCGTCGGCAACGTACACCTCCA
>VXPS01000371.1 GCA_009839425.1 Chloroflexota bacterium | reverse complement strand
CCCGGCCCAACCCAACGCCCGCCGCCTGATCCGGCTTGACGCCGTGCGCGCACCCCGCCCCGCCGAACCCATCCTGGCGCTGCGGCCGCTCGATGAGTACGTAGACGAACCGGCGGCCGTCATGGCCGTCGTCGGCGACCCCGACGCCCAGCCCGAAATCTGGGCCGAGTTTCGGCGTATTGCCGAGGCGGCGCACGGCGGGCCGGTTGGATTCGAACGCGTGGAGCGCTTCGCCTTCTACGAGCGAGCCCGCCACGCCTTTGCCATCGTGGCCACCGGCGAACGTCGGCTCTACGGCAACCTGATCCTGACCAAGGGCGTGCTCTAGGCTGCGGCTACCAGTCCCCGCGGTCTTCGTCTCGCGCCTGGCGGCTTGCGCTGAATAAGAGATAGCCAACCAGCGCCAGGGTTAGCACCACGCCCGCCGTCATGATGGGATGCCGCAGGCTGAAGGGAATGAGTACGGCCGAGACGAACAGGAACACGTAGCGCGTGACAACGCTCGTTAGCAGCCTCCGCGCCAGTTCGCCCAGCACCACCATCACGCGACTTGATCTCCCTGCCGATCGACTAAGTCTACGGGGCGTCCCTTTCGATCCCTTCGTGGCCTGGAAGTCAAGCGCGACGAGCTAGCTCCCGGCAGCTGCCCTACGGAGACGACGTCGCATGTCCAGGGGCAGGTCGGTCCAGGGCACGTCAAGCAGGGCGGCTTCCAACGCATAGAGCGCCACGATGTTCACGTCAGAAGGGCGCGCCGAATTCAACCGTCGATAGGCTTCAAGCGCGCCGACAGCATCGAGATCTTCGTCGGTTGAAATGCCAACCTCGGCTAGCCAGCCGGCCGTCGTCGGCCCAATGTTCCTCAGCCCGGCCAGGCCGGACAGTTGACTCGTCGTCCCGCCGCTGGCGCTCTTGCGGCTAAGGCTTAATCTCCAGGTACTGCCCCTGGACCCAGTTGCCGTCCTCAATCTCGTACCAGGTCGCGCCTTCGGCCTCGACGGTTTGACCGGTCAAGACCAATTCCTCGCCCTGCAGGGCGACGTACTGGACGACGCCATCGGTGACGCTCGGTGCATCGCGCACGTTCAGGCCAATCTCGGGAACTACACAGCCGATGGCTGGAGCGGCCGCCTCTGGCGCGGCATCCGGCGTGGCTTCCGGCATGGCCTCTGAGACTCGCTCGCTGATCTCCAGGTATTGACCCTGCACCCAATTGCCGTCGGCCAGCTCGTGCCACACGATGCCGTCAACCTCGGTGGTCTCGCCCGTTAGCTCCAGTTCTTCGTCCTGCAGTGCGACGTACTGGATCGCACCGTCGTCGACGCTCGGCGCGTCGCGCACATTCAGGCCCACCTCTGGCAGCACTACGCCAATGATCGTGACCGCGAGGGCTTCAACCGTGACTGCGGGGGTCTCCGTCGGCGCGGGCGTAGACGCCGGTGAAGGCGACGAGGGAGTCGGGGCGGGCGTAACGGGTCGTGGCACGGGCTGAGCCGTGGGCGTCGGCTGGGGCGTCGCCGTGGGCGTCGGCTCCGGCGTGGCCGTGGGAATGGGTGCGGGACTCGGCGACATGGCCGGAGCTGTAACCAGCGGCACGGGCGTTGCCGCCGGCGTCGGCGTCGCCTCGGGCTCCGCCTCGCCGCACGCCGCCACCACGACGACCGCGACGCTCCCGATCAGCACAGCGGCGGCCCGAGTCCGACGTCCAGATTCCGTCCAAGCGCCGAATATGCGGCTCACGTAAGCTTTCATTCCCGGCATATTCACTAGCACCGTACCGAGTGTGGGCACGTGCGTCCAGTGAATCTCCGTTTACAGAAGGGATATCGAATCCAGCCGGTGGATCGCTCCGGAGACCAAGCCATGACACAACCGACCATTAGCGACGCCGCCGTCCAGGCCAAGACGGGCCGTGCATGGGCCGAGTGGTTCGCGCTATTGGATACGGAGGGGGCGGCTGATATGACTCACCCGCAGATCGCTGCCGCCCTTCAGAATCGCCACGGGCAATCCGGCTGGTGGAGCCAGATGGTTACCGTGGCCTACGAACAGGCCCGTGGTCGCCGCGAACCGCACCAGACCGCCCGCGGCTACCAGGTCGGCGTCAGCAAGACAGTTCCGGTGAACGTGGACGTGCTTTTTACGGCCTGGGAAGACGACGCGTCTCGGCGGCAATGGATAGGCGACGAACCCATCACCATCCGACGCGCCACCCGCCCCAAGTCCATGCGCATCACTTGGAGCGACGGCCAGACCAACGTGGACGTCAGCTTCTGGGACAAAGGCCCCGCCAAGAGCACCGTCCAGGTCCAGCACTCCAAGCTGGCGGACCGCGACGAAGTTGAAGCCAAGCGCACCTTCTGGCGCGCCGCGCTGGCGCGGCTGGCGGAGCAACTGACGGCCTAGCAATACCACTGCCATCCGGTCTGGCACGGGCATGTCGACGCCAGGCTATGCGGCGCAATAATTTCCCGGGAAAGTAAACTTCGGGGCCATGAATCGGACCCGCCTGGATCGAGGTGGTCCAGTTTCCGTGCCGCACTAGCGCCACGATGTCACCGCCGTGCCTTCACCGGCGGCTTCTGCATGGGCATGCGGCGTTCGCACCCGTCACTTGTTGAGGCATGTCCGCGATAACGTCCCTGGCTCGCCGACTATTCGGACCGCTAATCGCGCTCGTCAGGGGCAAGACTGTCGGCGATCCGGGCGCCGATGTTTCAGAGGCATGGCAGTCCGCGCAGGACGATGCGTCGGCCCCTCAGCGGCTGGCAGATCAACGCCGTCAGTCACGCCTCTCGCCCGGGGCCGAGGAGGCCCAGGCCGCGCTGGTTCGCAGGCAGCTGGCGCACGATGCAGTCGAGCAAGCCCTCGCTCGCCATCCCGCAGTGCGTCGCCAACACTCCGAACGACGGGCCGCGCGACGTGCCGGCCAACCAGAAGGCTACGGCCGGCGTCGGGATATCGGTGGGACGAGGCGACGCTCTGCTTGGCCCGAGCAGGACGACGAGCGCGAACGGCGAGAGGCTGAACTTGAAGCTCGGCGCGTTCGGCAGGCTCGGCGAGCAGCCGCAGCCAGGGCTTCCTTAGCAGCGGAACCGGCCGAGTCGCGCCTTTCTCAGGAAGCCCGAGAAGCCCAGGCGGCCCTCGTCCGCGAGCAAGCGCAGCGTGACGCCGAGGCTCGCGACCGGGAGCGTCCCTACCGAACGCCGCTACGAAACCGAACGCGCATTGGCCCGTTGCGGGGGATTGCCAAAGCCCAGGCGGACCTGCCGCAGCGGGACCCACGCGTGGACTATCTTGTCACGGCCGGGTTCATCGCGGCCGCGGTAGTCGTCGGTGGCCTTACCCGCTTGGATGCCTATAACCATAGCGGCCTGCCGTGGCTCCTTGCCGCGGTGCTCGCCGCAGGGTTGGTTGGCCTGCTCGCGCTGGACTACCGACGCTGGTACGGCTCGTTCCGGATTCGCTTCACCCGCACCAGCATGGTGGTAGGCCTGATCTTCTTCATCGGCGTCACATCGATAGGACGCCTCTGGGAACTGGCGCCGGTGCCGCTGCCGAGCGATTGCTCAGTCGACCACCTCCGCGCGCACGTCGCCGACGTTGAAACATCCCCCCGCGACCTGGTGGAGTACGCCGAAGCTGTCGATTACCAGACGGCGCGGCTGCGGCGCCCCGGCAGGCTGGAGAGCGACACTGAACGCGCCTGGGCGTATGTCACGCGCGCCTCCTACCGTTTCGCGCTTGACGACCCTGAGCGGGCGCTGGCTGACATTGCTTACTCGCTGGAGGTTTATCCAAGCCTGATCGCGGGTCACGTGATGCGAGCGGCCTTCTTCAGGCGGGCCGGTTGCCCGCAGCAGGCACGGGAGGACCTTGCGGCCATACAGCGGCTGGCTGCGACGTCGGAGGACGGACGGTGGCTGTTGTGGGCCAGCCAAGAACTCCTCTGGTTTGGCCATTCGCAGGCGGCACTTGATGTGGCCTATCGCGCCGCTGAATTTGCGCCCTTTTCCCCGACCGAGGCACAGATCATGCAGGGCAAGTCCTTGGCGCGACTCGGCCGCCCGGCGGAAGCCTTGGCCCCGCTGACGGCAAGCATCGATTACGACCGGCGAAATGAGGACGCCCACTTCGTGCGCGGACTGGTCAATCGCCGCCTGGGTGACTTGTCGGCGGCATTGCGGGATCTTGAGCGCGCCCACGACCTTAGGCAGCCGCTGGGCGAGGAGCGCGCGGCAATGGGCATCACGCTCTTTGAGCAAGGACATTTCGCCCAGGGCCTCGCGGCGCTGAACGACGCGGTTCAGCATGACGAAATCAGTTTGGTCGCCCGGCATTGGCGCGGCATGGCGCTCCTTCAACTCGGCGAGGCGAACGCAGCGCGCCAGGACTTTAGGAGGGTGATTCAGTACACCCGGGAAGACGAAGGCCCCGGCGCGCCGGAGCGGGCGCGATTGCCTGAGACAAGTCTCTACGTCGTGGATAGCGCCGACCCGTACCTGGGCCTCGCGGCGGCAGAACTGGCGTTGGGCAATCGTCAACAAGCGGCGAAAGCGCTCGCAGACAGCCGCTTACGCCCTACGAGTTGGCTGAACGAGCCAACGATCGCCGCGTTGCGCGCGAGCCTTGAGCGCGAACTTGGCGCTCAGGCTGCTCGTTGATCTCCAACTTCGACGTATTCCCACCTGGGCCTGGGCGCCCGCAAGCCGTAGACCTGGGTGACTACGACGGTGAATTCGATCCCAGCGGCATGCGGTTTGGGCAGGCCGGGAAATTGGTGCGCCTCCCTTGGATCGGGTTGCGGGTTGACACCAGGGGCCGTGACTGGATGTACTGCGGAGAGTCCCTTCCGCGGATCCACCCATGTCCATTGAACTCGGCAGCCACATATTCTCCACCCCGCATCTGAAACTGGAAGAGTCCGTCCGCGTATGGCGTGCGCTGGACATCTCCGTCATGGACTTGGGCAACGGCGCTGACCTGGATCCTGCTGTCGTCGGAGCGAATCCTGAACGCGAAGCCGAGCGCGTCCGCGCCATCGGCGAGCGCCACGGCATGCGCTTCTACGACGCCTTCCCGCAGGCCACCGACAAGCACATCACCAACACGCCCAACGAGCAGGAGTACGTCCACCAGCGCGAGGTCTACGCCGGCTGGATCGACTTTGCCGCCGAGGTTGGGCTGGACGGCATATCGCTCAGCCCGGGCAAGTACTGGCCAGGAGTCGACGCCGAGACTGCCTTTGCGCGCGGCCGCGACCAGCTGATTCCCCTGGCCGAACACGCCGCCGCACGCGGAGTCCGGCTGCGCATCGAGCCGCACGTTGAGAGCGTCACCTGGAGCCCCGAACTCGCGCTACGCATGGTGGACGAAGTCCCGGAGCTGTCGCTCACCGTCGACCACTCCCACTTCGTCTTCCACGGCATGACCTACGAACAGATCGCGGTCATGCACCCGCACGGCACCCACTGGCACGCCCGCCAGGCGGCCCTCGGGAAGCTGCAGACCGGCTTTGACGACGGCGAGATCGACTTCGCCCGCATCGTGAGCGACCTCAAGGCCGCCGACTACAGCGGAATCATTGCCCTCGAGGTCGTCCACGTCGGCTGGCTGTCCCTGGACGGCCAGGACGTGCTGAGCGAGACGGTCCGGCTGCGCGATCAACTGCTTGATCTGCTTTAGCCGTGTGTCTCCTGGCAGTCCTGCCGTACGCAAACGTTGGCGGCAGCGCGTACGCCCCCCACAATTGATGACCTGACGCACTCCACGGTCGTGACTTAATGCCCAACCGCCTCGCCGCCGAGTCCAGCCCCTATCTCCTCCAGCACCAGCACAACCCCGTGGACTGGTTCCCCTGGGGCGACGAGGCCTTCGCCGAAGCCCGGGCCACCGGCAAACCCATCTTCCTCAGCGTCGGCTACGCCGCCTGTCACTGGTGCCACGTCATGGAGCGCGAGTCGTTCGAAGACCAGGCAACTGCGGATGTCCTCAACCAGCACTTCATTTCTGTCAAGGTCGACCGCGAAGAGCGTCCCGACGTCGACCAGATCTACATGTCGGCGGTACAGCTCCTCACCCGGCACGGCGGCTGGCCCATGTCGGTGTTCATGACGCCGGAGGGCAAGCCCTTCCACGGCGGTACCTACTTCCCACCGGAACCCCGCCACGGCATGCCGTCGTTCCAGCAAGTGCTCACGGCCGTCCACGACGCCTGGACCAACCGCCGCGATGAGTTGGAGTCCGGGGCCGGTCGCCTTACTGAAGCCATTCAGGCTGCCGACAGCCTCGACCTGCCGAGCGCGCCCGTATCCGACGATGATCTTCGCCGTGCCTCGCAGGCCCTGGCCGGCAGTGAGGACCGCACCCACGGCGGCTGGGGCCAGGCGCCCAAGTTCCCTCAATCCATGGCCATCGAGTTCCTGCTGCGCCGTCACCTGGCCACCGGCGAGGGCCTGCTGCTGGACATCGCCGACCGCGCCCTCCACCGCATGGCCCGCGGCGGCATCTACGACCACGTCGGCGGCGGCTTCCACCGTTACAGCGTGGACGCCGCCTGGCACGTGCCCCATTTCGAGAAGATGCTCTACGACAACAGCCAGCTCGCCCGCGTCTACCTGCATGCCTGGCAGATCGGCGGCGAATCGGCCCACCGCCGTGTCGTCGAGGAGACGCTGGACTGGGTCGTGCGCGAAATGACCCATGTCCAGGGCGGCTTCTTCAGCACCCTGGACGCCGACTCCGAGGGCGAAGAAGGCAAGTTCTACGTCTGGTCGCTTGACGACGTCCGCGAAGTGCTGGATTCCGACGCCGACCTCGTGGCGGACACCTACGACATCTCCGTCGGTGGCAATTGGGAAGGCGTCAACGTTCTCCGCCGGCTCAAGGACCTGGACGTGCTGGCCTATCAGCACGACGTAGAAACCTCCGAGATTCAGGCCGCCGCGGACCGCGCACTCCCTCGCCTGTTCGAACGCCGCGCGGGTCGGATCCGCCCGGGCCTCGACGACAAGATCATCACCGCCTGGAACGGCCTGATGATCGCGGCCTTCGCCGAAGCGGCACGCGCCCTGGCCCGTGCCGATTACGCGGCCGTCGCCACCAAGGCCGCCGAGTTCTGCTGCACCGAACTCTGGCGCGACGGCGGTCGCCTCTGGCGCACCTGGAAGGACGGCCGCGCCCGCTTCAACGCCTACCTCGAAGACTACGCCTGCCTGGCCGAAGGGCTGCTTGAGCTCTACCAGACAACCTTCGACGAGCGCTGGTTCACGGCGGCCCAGGCCCTATCCGACGCCATGCTGGAACACTTCCCGGATCCTGAGGGCGGCTTCTTCGACACCAGTAACGACCACGAAACCCTGGTCACCCGCCCCAAAAACGTGCAGGACAACGCCACGCCCTCCGGTGGCTCCATGGCGGTCACCGTGTTGGGCCGCATGCACGCGCTGACCGGCGAGGCTCGCTATCTGGATGCCGCCGAGCGAGCGCTGGCCGCGGTCGGCCCCGGGGCAGCCAGCTACCCCACCGCCTTCGCCCAGTGGTTCAGTGCCGCAGACTTTCTGGTCGGCCAGCCCGTCGGCGTCGCATTGGCTGGCGATGAAGCCGACAGTCAGGGCCTCATCGGCGTCGTCCGCGAGACCTATCGACCCCGCACCGTCGTGGCCGCCACGGCGTCCACGGCCGAATCAGGTATTCCGCTACTCCAGGACCGCCATCCGCTCAACGGCCAGGCGGCCGCCTACGTCTGCCACGGCTTCGTCTGCAAGCTGCCGACCTCTGACCCTGACGTTGTTCGACAGTTGCTGGCCGAGGGCTAACGCCGGACGCCCGGTTGTGCAATTCTTGTATCGGCCGCACTGCCCGGTGACCCTCTAACCAATCCATGGACGTTCTACGCATAACGCCCCGCGGGTTCTGTCACGGCGTAGTCGATGCGATTCGTCTCGCCAACGAGGCCGGCGCACAGCACCAGGGACCCGTCTACATGCTGGGCTATTTGGTGCATAACGCCCACGTTGTCAACGAACTGGCGGAAAACGGTGTCCAGCTCATCGACTTTGACGACCGCATGGCCGGCCTGGAGCAGATTGCGCACGGCACCGTGATCCTCACTGCCCATGGCGTCTCGCCTGCCGTCAAGCAGCGCGCCATCGACAAGGGCCTCACCGTCATCGACGCCACCTGCTCCGACGTCTATATCACCCACGACCTCATCATCGACTTGACGTCCCGCGGCTACGAGATCATCTACGTCGGCAAACGCGGCCACCCCGAGCCGGACGGCGCCATTGGCGAGGCTCCCGGCCACGTCCACCTGGTCTCCACGCCCGAAGACGTTGCCGCACTGGATCTGGACAACGACCTTCTGGCCGTCACCACCCAGACCACGCTCAGCATCTGGGACACCCAGGACGTGATCGACGCCGTCGTTGCCAAATATCCCCAGGTCGAAGTCCACAACGACATCTGCTTGGCGACCCAGGACAGGCAAGAGGCCGCGGTGCAGGCGGCCGAGGTCTGCGATCTGGTTATCGTCGTCGGCAGCGATCGCAGTTCCAACTCCCATCGGCTCGTCGAGGTCGTACGCAACGTCAAGCAGACCTCGGCCTATCTGGTGGATAGCGCGGACGACGTAGACCTCTCCTGGTTCAAGCCCGGCATGCGCGTCGGTGTCACAGCGGGTGCCTCCACACCGGCGCGCGTTACCCGCCAGGTCATCGAGCTCATCGAGGCGTACGAGCCGGATCCCGAACCCGTCGCCGTAGCCTGATTCCCTGCTCGGCTAAAGCCGGGTCGGAGCCCCTTTTCGCGCGGCTACGGCGTTCAGGTCGGCGATGATCGGCTCCAGCAACGCCACTCCCTCGGCCTGCGCCTCGTCGTAGGTACGCCACTCAAGCTCGCCCGCCACCACCAGTTCCTCAACGCCGTCGGCCCTGGCCGAGCCCTTGAACTGCTCGATCTGGGCGTCCATCCGCGACTTGAACGTCTCGACCGGCATGAATGCCCCGATGTCCGTGGCCTGGAACAGGTGCGAGATGGCTCCCTCGTCGCCTTCCACCCGTCCCACTGAGCGACTGAAGCCGGAGCCCGACAGCACGCCCGTCATCGCGTCCACAACCTGGGCCAGCCCTATGCCCTTGGGTCCCCCGATCGGCGCGCCGGCCCCGTTGTCGGCAAACGCTATGGGATCGGTCGTGGGCAATCCCCGATTGTCCAGCGCCCATCCCTCAGGAATCTGCTGGCCCAGCCGTTCGAAGATGGCGATGCGGCTGTTGGCCGACATCGACATCGCCATGTCCAGCACCAGCGGCCGCTCGCGCCCGGCCGGGATGGCGTAGGCGATCGGGTTGTTCCCCACCACTCGCTCGCGGCCCCCAAACGCAAACATCGTCGGTCCCGCGTTGGTGGTTGCGTACCCCGCCATGTCGTGGGGAACGGCCATCAGGGCAAAGTGCGCCGCGGCCCCGAAGTGCCGGCTCCGGCGCGTGATTCCGGTCGCCGTCCCCGCCTCGCGCGCCTTCTCGATCACCGCCCGCATCGTTAGCGCCCCTGCCACGTGGCCCGGCGCGAAGTCCCCGTCCACCAGTACCGTCGCGGCAGTCTCGCGGACCACGCGAACATTGGGCTGCGGATTCATCTCGCCCGTGTCCAGTTGACCTGAGTAGCGCTGCAGCAGCCAATGACCGTGCGAGGTCACGCCCCGCATGTCCGCTTCCACCAGGTTGGCCGTCATGATGTCCGCATGCTCCGGCGACATCCCGTGCCGCTCCAGCAGATCGCGCGTGAACGCGGTCAGCACCTCAACTGGTACGCGGCGCTTGTTGGCGTCGTACATGCGACCCGTCCTCTCACCGTCATCGCCGACCACGACTGAACACGGCCATGCTAAGCGACCGTGCCCGCGGCGTCCTTGCTACCATCCCTCCCGGCACAACCTTGGCTGAGACCCTGACCGCCCATGACCGCCGAACGCGACCTCGAGCCGATCGTCCGCGGCCTCTACGACCACCCCCAACACCGCCACGCCGTGGATGTGGCCTCGGAGGACGACGTCGGTACGCTGCGGGCCGACCTGGAAGCCACCCTCACCCGCCTCTATGGCGAAGACGCCATGTGGGGCCGTGGCGTCCGAGTCCGTGTCGAACGCGATGACGCCGGCACCCCCCGCCGTGTCTGGCTCTGGCGCGCCCTCGTCGGCGGCCAGCGCACCGACCGCGAAGGCTTCAGCGGCCGCCAACGCACCTTCCGCGCCTAAAGGACCGGCCCTCGCGCTCCGGCTGAGTATTCCACTGCTTCCACTACGGTCCCGCACGTATGGCCGAGCTTGCAACCCGTGCTTGATTGAGGACGTGCCAACGCTATCGAAAGTAGTAAACAGTGAACTACAGAGAGGGACCAGAACCGGAACGCCACGTGGTGCCAGGCGCGGATGAGTGCCGGAAGCTGGAATGAAACAGGAAGCGCTCGCGCTGTCGGGTCTTGGAGGCCGAGGGCGGGATTCGAACCCGCACGAGCCGAGGCTCACAGCCTCCTGAGGACTGCGTGTCTACCAGCTTCACCACCTCGGCCAGGCTGGTAGCGGAGGCAGGATTCGAACCTGCGGCCAAGGGCTTATGAGTCCCCTGCTCTACCTCTGAGCTACTCCGCCATTCCCGCCGTTCGTCCGGTGGGCCCACCTGGATTCGAACCAGGGACCTACCGGTTATGAGCCGGCTGCTCTGACCGCTGAGCTATGGGCCCACGGCGCTGCGCGGCGAGTGCGCCGGGCGGTCCCGACCGGATTCGAACTTGCATCCCGTCTGATCGCTGGCGGGTATCGTGGGCGCCTGGAGTTTCGAGTCCAATCGAATCGCTGGCGTCGCCCGTGCCAGAAGGGTTTGTCGATGAACTGCTTGACCCGATGAAGCGTGCGGCCTGTGCGTAGCGCTGCATATGTAGTGCCTGCGCTTGTGGCGCTTGGGCTTTGGACAAGCTTACTCCCGCAAATCACCTACGCTTCCGCGACCAGCGGCGAGCCGTCGGGCAATGTGCTTGTCGCTTGGCCCGGGTGGGGCGTGCAGCAGGATCTGGGTTCAATCGCTGGGACTGTAGAGCGATTTCAGATCTGGACATCCGCCGAACCAGAGCGAGGCGTGGCTACAGTTTGGGCGTCGCTGATAGATACCTCAACAAGCGAAGTACTGCGACAGACGACTATTGACATATCACCAACATATTCCCCCTTCATCCGAACTCTCAGTTTTCCGCCCTATCGCGTTCCCAACGGACAGCAAATGTCGCTTTTGCTGCAAGTAGCAACGTTTGAGACTCGGTATGTCGTATTTGGGCTTGCTCGACCTAATGCCGACTATGCAAATGTCGCGCTGAACGGCGAAGCAGATGCCGGCATCGGGCCGTTAGCATTCGCACATGTGCGGACTGGGAACGGGCTGAGGGCAGCGATTCTAGGCGAGCAGTCAGGACGACTTCGCCTGTTACTTGCGGGCATCATTAGTTTACTCGCAGTACTTGCCCATCCTCGAGTCACCGGACAGGTTGGCAGGGTTACTCACACTGTTCAGACTCACGGTGGCGCACTGGTCAAGCGGGCACAAGCGCAGGTCAAGACAGGTGCCCGCACGGCCGCAGCCGAATCGTCTGGGACTTCGAATCGATTGCTCGCTATACCTTGGTTCCCATGGCTAGCAGTTGCAGTGCCGATCCTGCACTTCGCAGCGACAAACGATGTCCATTTCGATGTTCGCGAGGCGGCTATGCCACTCGTTGCTGGTCTCACGCTTGTTTCAGTATCTATGATATGTCTTCGAGTATTGGTAGGGGATTGGAACCGGTCAGCAGCCGTCTTAACGATAGCAATCGTGCTCTTTTTTGCCTACGGCCACATTGATCTCGCGCTCGACAGTCGAGTCGACGAGCGCGCGCTGGTCGCAACTGTCATTGTAGCTGGTGTCGCCGCCGCCTTACACGTCCTCCGATCGAGGCGCTCGATTGACTCGTGGGTGCCATTTCTCAATATCACGGCTGCAATTCTGCTCCTATTCCCTACTGCGAGTGTTCTGAGCGACGCGGGCGCCTTCCTGTCTCAGACGTCTCCCACCGAAGCCGAGTCAACCGAATATCTCACACGCCATCTCCTACCGGATGGTGTTTCGAGTGTAGATCGAACACGGCCGGACATCTACTACATAATTCTCGACTCGTACGGACGTGACGACGCTCTCGGAGGTTTTGATAATTCAGAATTCATCGCAGAGCTAGAAGATCGTGGATTCTACGTGGCTTCGGAAGCCACGAGCAACTATCTGTACTCTCTTCAGTCCTTGGCTTCAAGCCTCAACATGGCCTATCTAGACGATCTTGGTCATAGAATCCCGGGATCGAGATCGGATCTGCTACGCATCGGACGTGAAAACGCGCTTGTGGCGATTCTCAAGGATCTGGGCTACTTCTACGTCCACCTCGAATCCGGGTTCGTGTTGGGCGACGAGGCACCCTCCGCTGACTTAGAGTTCAAATTCACGCCTGCGGGTGTGCTTAGGAATAGCAACAGAAGTGTAGCCGATGAGTCACTATTTGATCGGCAATTCGCTCGTTCGCTTATTGCGACGACAATATTGGGGGCAATTGCCGGACAGACGTTCCTGCGTGATGATCACAGCGCCCTACCATGGTACGCACCGGAGCGAACGCTACAGATGTTCGACGTGCTTTCAAAGCAAATTGAAGGTAGCGACCCAAAGTTCGTGTTTGCCCACATAGTCAAGCCACATCGTCCGGCGACATTCGATCAGCATGGCAACTTTGTATCGGGAACTACGATGGACGTTCTGGGAGTAAGAGCTCACGATGAATTTGGGCCGACACACGACCCGAGTGTACCCGATGCATACATAGGTCAGCTAATATATATTAATTCACTGGTGCTTAACACGGTCGATAATATCTTAAGCCATAGCGACAATGACCCCATTATCGTAATTGCGGCTGACCATGGACGTGCTGATGATTATCCTAGCCATGCGATTCTGGCGGCATTTCATTTGCCGTCGAGTGGCACGTCGGATCTCTATCCTTCAATTAGCTCGGTCAACCACTTCAGGTATATCCTCGACTACTACTTTGATCTCGATATTGGCTTGATTGAAGATGTGCAGGTTGACCATGAGTTAGAAAAGTATGACTTCAGGAGCGCTGCACCGCTGGATCGTGGATAGGGTTGGAGATGGTGGCTGCCTTGGCTGAGGCGTCCACGCGGAGCTGGCAGGCGTCAGGTGGCAGGTGTCCTGATGGCTTTGCGCGAGTATCCCTTGCGCTGCGCGGGATTCATGGTGCCGAGGGCGGGATTCGAACCCGCACGAGCCGAAGCTCACAGCCTCCTGAGGACTGCGTGTCTACCAGTTTCACCACCTCGGCCAGGCTGGTAGCGGAGGCAGGATTCGAACCTGCGGCCAAGGGCTTATGAGTCCCCTGCTCTACCTCTGAGCTACTCCGCCATTCCCGCCGTTCGTCCGGTGGGCCCACCTGGATTCGAACCAGGGACCTACCGGTTATGAGCCGGCTGCTCTGACCGCTGAGCTATGGGCCCACGGCGCTGCGCGGCGAGTGCGCCGGGCGGTCCCGACCGGATTCGAACCGGCGATCTCCTCCTTGACAGGGAGGTATGCTAGGCCGCTGCACCACGGGACCGCGTTGTGTCGGGCGCGCCGGACGCCTGATGGTAGCGCACGCTCCGTCGCGCGGCGTCCGGTGGGCCGGGTAGGATTCGAACCTACGTAGCCTTAAAGGCGCCAGATTTACAGTCTGGTGGTATTAACCACTCACCCACCGACCCAAATGATGGCGCGCTCCGACTCTGCACTTGTAAACGATCAGGCGGACCTTGGGCGCACGGCACCAGAGCCCGCAGGCTGCGGCAATCCTACCAGTACCACCCTCGTCCTGAGCGCCCGTCGGCACTCGTGCTGCCTGGCTCTCACTGGCGCCCATCCCCCGACCAATTGACGCGCTAGTCGACCCGTCCGGCCTCCTCGGGCCATTTCTGGTTGCGCCCCATCCCGTTGCCGTGGCGACTGCTCTGGCCTTCGGGCTGTTCTGGGGCCGCGCGGGCGCGCCGCTCTTGCTCGGCCGCCCCGGAGTCTGGTTCGGCCTGTTGCTGGGCGTCGTCGTCTATCCATTCGCCCAGGTCTGGCTTCGCGATGAACTCACCGTCGCCGTGCTTGATATCGTCGCCGAAAACGTCGGCGCGTTCGCCATGCGCGATCAGGTCGCATTAGTCGGCCTCATCTCCGCCATCGTCGCCGGCTATGCCGACGAGTTCGCCAAGCTGATCATGCTGCTGATCGTCGGCTTCGTGATGGCCCGTCCGTCCAATCCTCGCGCCGTCACCGCCGCCGCCATCGCGCCCACGGCTGGGTATGCCCTGTTTGCCGCCCAACTCTCCCTCACCGAGACGCTGGCGTCCGATTTGCCTGCGGCCGATCTGGCATTCGCGTTCGTTCGTGAATGGGCCTGGGTCGCCCTGCAATTCGGTACCGCCTACATGCTGGCCCGCGGCTGGCTGGCTGGCCGGCTGGCGGCCTACGTCCTTCTGGCCGGCGTCTTGCACACGGCCGGCGCCTATACCGCCACCCTGGACGACCTGGGCTGGCACACGGCCGTTGTCACCCTGGTTCTCGCCGTCGTCGGCCTGCTCGCCTTCAGCTGGGGCGCGTCCCTGATTCCCGCCGGTCGCCGCTGATCCGCCGGTCCCGCACGCCCAGGGCCACGCCCCCAAGCAGCATCGCCGCCAGCGAGCCCAACGACGCCACGCCTAACCAATCCCCGCTTGCCGTATAGAGCGTCCCCGGCGTGCGTACCCGCACGTCCGCCACCAGCAATGCCTCCCGCGCCTGGTCGAGCGACGTGCTCGCCACCACCTCCCCGCCCGGCGCGATCACCACCGACCCATAACGCCAGTCCGCCTTGGCAATCGCTACACCATGCTCGACGGCCCGCAACCGCAGGTGCGCGATGTGCGGAGCCGTATACGCCGCCCAGTCGTGCGTCGGAATCGCCACCAGCGCCGCGCCCATCTGCGCCAGCCGAGCCAGCGTGTCCGTGTACGTCCCGTCCGGCCCCGCCGCCAGCCCCAGCCGGGTCCCGGCCACCTCGTGCGTCTCGTACAGCCCCGCCGTCACGCTGCGCTCCCCGATCGCATACACGGGGTGATCCTTCGTCGTCGGGGGTGACATCCGGCCGTCCGGCGTCACCAGCACCAGTTCGTTGCGCGTCTCGTTCGGATTGATCCGGATGAAGTACGACCACACGATCGGCACGCCCGCCCGGCGAGCTATCGAGCGCACCCCGTCCAGTTGCGCCGTCGCGTTCGGATCGTCGGGCGCAACCCAGCCCGACGCCTCAGGCCACACCATCAGCTCGGCGCCCTGACGCACGGCCTCCAGCGTCGCCGGCGTATGCAACTCCGTAATCGTGTCCGTCAACTCGCGGTATCGCACCGTCGTGATCAGCGGTCGCGTCCGCGGATGCGACGGCACGTGGTCGCCGGTCTGAACAATGCCCACGCGTATTGACCGGCTCTCCGCCTCGTCGCCGCCTATCGCCAGCCCCAGCCCCGCCAGCCACCCC
>VXPS01000258.1:7929-15659 GCA_009839425.1 Chloroflexota bacterium | reverse complement strand
GACCCGTGGTCGTCTATCCGGAAGCCGGCCGAGAGGACTATCTCGAGACCTGGCAGGACAGCAGCGTTGGCAACGAACAGTCCGAGCAGGAGTTGACGCGGGAGGCCGTGCATTGGGTCGAAATGGGAGCGCAGGTCATCGGTACATGCTGTGGATTCGGCCACAGCTACACCAGGGCGCTGCGCGAAGCCCTGCCGGCCAGGAGTCCGTCGCCGCGAAAGATTGCCTAGCCCGCCCAGGTCCCTGGCCGTGCGCCGGATGGCTGGCCGCAGCCTGATGAGAGGTACCTGAGTTGGAATCCAGACTGCTGGTGGTTGTGGGTGGAGGTGTAGCGGGGACTGCCGCCGCCATAGAGGCGGCCAGGGCCGGGGTGCGGGTGACGCTCTTCGACGAGAACCCAATTGCAGCCTCAATGGCACGGCTGAATGTTCCGCAGTTCTTTGGCCAGCGGTTCGCGGGCGACATCCACGACAGGCCGCTGATGATTGAGCGAGTGCGTACTGCCAACGAAGCGCTGGCGGAGGCTGAGGCAACGGGCGTCGACGTTCAGCTTGGGACCTGCGTCTGGGGCGCCTTTCGCAATTCCGAGTCCAGCCGGATGCTCGACGGCCCGCAGCTGGGGTTGGCGGACGACGAGCGGTCATGGCTGGTGAAATACGACCGGTTGATCGTGGCGGCCGGTGCGCGCGACCTCGGCATCGGGTTTGCCGGATGGCATCTGGCGGGGGCCATGGGAGCCAACGGGGCTCATCTACTCATGAACCGATACCAGGCGTTGAACGCCCAACGGATGGTGGTCATGGGGTCCGGCAACCTGGGCCTCAATACCGCGCGGATGGCGCTGGACAGAGGCGTTGACGTAGCCGCCGTCGTGGACCTGTCCTGCTCTGTGCGCGGCGACGCGCGCCTCAGCTCGCAGTTGCGGGACGCGGGCGTACCGCTGTATGAGTCACACACCGTCATGGAAGCGATCGGCGCCGATGGCGACATTGAGTCCGTCGTGGTGGTTGAGATCGACGCCAACGGCGAGCCGGTTGCCGGCACCGAGAAGGCTCTTGCCGCCGACACCGTGTGCCTGGCCATCGGCCTGGTTCCCAACGTGGAGCTTCTCAGCCTCCTGGGGTGCGACCTCAGGTTTGAGCCGGAGCTCGGCGGGTATGTGCCAGACCTCGATGAGTGGATGCGAACCAGCGTCGACACCGTGTTCGTGGCGGGGGATGCCGCCGGATTTCACGACGGGATGGTCCTGGACAGCGAGATTGCACGAACGCAGGGCCGACTGGCCGGTGTCGCGGCTGCCGAATCGCTTGGTGCCATCGACCGGGATCAGGCGCTGGCGCGGCGAGCCGACCTGCAAGCCGAGTCTTTCGATTCAACACGCGGCGAGGCGTACTCGAATTGGGCGAGTTGGCTTCAGTCGCTGCTGACGGCCGGCGGGCCGGGTGCCTTGGTGTGTCCCTGCGAGGGAGTGACTTGCGCCGAACTCGTCGGCCTTCAGCCGCCGCGCCATCTGAATTGGGATTCGGAGCGAACGAGCCAGCGGAGCCTCAGTGCGCTCGCGAAGGACGCTCCAGCCGACCCGGACCAGGTGAAGCGTCTGACCAGGGCGGGGATGGGTCACTGTCAGGGCCGGCTGTGCCGCGAGCAGGTGTCGATGCTGCTTGCTGAAGAGTCGGGCAGCGCTATCGCCGCCGTGCCCTTCATGTCCTACCGGCCGCCGGTGCGGCCGCTTCCGCTGAGGGTGCTGTGGGCCCACGAAGAGACGGAGCAGGTGCGCAGGGACTGGCCGAAGTGGTTTAGCCCAACGAGTCCGGTGCTTGGATAGGCCGGCGGCATTGGCCGGATACCTGGAGTGACCTAGTGCCCATGGACAGCGCAGACGTGGTCGTCATTGGCGGTGGCGTTTCCGGTTTGACGTCAGCCTATTTCCTGGCAAAGGCCGGCCGGGACGTCGTTGTGGTTGAGAAGGGCATCGTCGGCGGCGAGGCCTCGGGGCGAAACGGCGGGATGGTCAGCGAGCGGGTTGACGAGCCGGCGCTGATACCGATGGCCGTGGAAGCCATCAAGATCTGGGCCACTCTGGATGCCGAGCTGGGCTATCCCACCGAGTTCACCCAGCAGGGCCGGCTCCAGGTTGCCGTGACCGAGCCGGAGATGGGCGACCTCTACGCGGAACGGGACGAAGCGATGCGTCACGGCCTGCGCGCTGAAATGGTCGACCCGTCGCAGATACGGGACATGATTCCCGGCATTACCGACAGGACACTTGGCGGACTCTTTTTCGCGAACGGCGGCCATGCCAATTCCCAGCTGACGGTCCAGGCACTTGCCTGGGCCTTTCAAGACCTGGGCGGCAGGCTGTATCAGAGCACGGCCGTTACGGGACTCCGCGTTGTCGACGGCCGAGTCACGTCAGTGGAGACCACGGCTGGTGACATCGCCGCTGACATGGTGGTTGGCGCTGCCGGGCCCCAGACCACGCTAATGACGCAACTGGTGGGCGTGCACGTGCCGGTTGCGCCGGCGCGAGTGGAGATACTGGCGACCGCCCCGCTGGAGCCACTTTTCGACATCGCCCTCGTGGGGAATGGGCTCTACGGCCGGCAGGCCGCGAGCGGCAATTTGCTTTTCGGCGGCGGGGCACACGAGTGGACTGACGTGGGTCTGACCGCCCATCCGGACAAGCCCAATACACCTCTCATCCGGAATATCGCCAGGCGGCTCGCCGATCTGCTTCCGGGAGCGGCGGACGTCCCAGTGATTCGAAGCTGGGCCGGTGTGGTGGAACAGGCCCCGGACTATATGCCGATCATCGACATCCTGGAATGCCCGAGCAACTACGTGGTCGTGACGGCGTCCGCGCACGGGTTTGGCATTGCGCCGGCCACCGGCAAGGCCGTGAGCGACCTGGTGCTCTACGGCGAAACGGACATTGACATCGGCGCCCTGCGGCTCAGTCGTTTCGCCGGCTACGGGCCCGACTGGCGGGAGCAGCGCGGCTGGACTCCGGCTCCACTGCGGTACTGATCCAGGCGCGGTCCGGTTCGACGCACGCCATGACGACGGAAAACGGTGGGCGCGAGGGGACTCGAACCTCTGACCTCCACGATGTCAACGTGGCGCTCTAACCAGCTGAGCTACGCGCCCAAAGGCTCGGAGTTCAGACTGTAGGCGGCCACCGGCCAGGATTCAACCCCGCAGAGCCTCGGGTGCGCCTTGACGGTCTCGCAAGCGGCGATGCTCGGTGAATAGTTCGAGCCCTCAGGCGGTAGGCTTCGGCTGGACGAGGATTCAACCGGCCGCGACGAACGAGGGAAGGAGTTCCGCAATGGCTCAAGCGCCGACCGTCTACGCCGCGGCCGATCTGCGGCATCGCCTGGATGCGCTCCCGCGCTTTCACCTGACCGAGCTGCCGACGCCGCTGCTGGAGCTGCCCAATCTGACCAGGAAACTGGGCGGCCCGCGGCTGTTGATGAAGCGCGACGACCTGACTCAGCACGGGTTGGGCGGCAATAAGAACCGCAAGTTCCAGTTCGAGGTCGGCGCGGCGCTTGCACAGGACTGCGACGTGTTGCTGTGGGGCGGCGGGGTGATGCAGTCCAACCACGCCCGCCAGTGCGCTGCGGCGGCACGGCGCGCGGGCCTGGACGTGGTGCTGGTGCTCAACGAGGGGCCGCACGGCGATGAACTGCAGGGCAATCGGCTGCTGCTCGACATCCTGGGCGCCGACGTGCGACCGACGGGACGCGACGGGATGTTCGGCCACGAGGCCGACCTGGCGGCCACGGCGGAGGATTTGCGCGCGGCCGGTCGCAAGCCCTACGTGATCGACTACGGGCCGCTGACGTCGATTGGGTACGTGGAGTGCGTGCTGGAGATCCACGAGCAGTCACAGGCTCTGGGCGCCGACGTCACGCATCTGTACGTGGCCTCGGGCGGCGGCACGCAGGCCGGGTTGGAGCTTGGCAACCGGTCGCTGGGCGCCGGCTACGCCATTCGCGGCTTCAGCCCGCTGGTCGTGGACGGCGGTCGCACCGCCCAGCAGGCGGCGATGGCCAACGCCACCGCGGAACTCCTGGGGCTGGACGTGCGCGTGCGTGCCGAGGACATCTGGAACTCGCAGGCATTCGTTGGCCCCGCCTACGCCGAAGCTACGCCGGAGGGGCTGGATGTCATTCGGCTGGTGGCCGAGACCGAAGGGATCTTTCTGGAGCCCGTGTATACGGGCAAGGCGTTTGCCGCCCTGCTGGACGACGTCCGACGCCGTGACCTGACGGAGCGGGACACCGTGGTGTTTCTGCACACCGGTGGGACGCCGCTGATCTTTGCCTACGCCCACGAACTCGGTGAATCGTCGCAGCCAACCGGGTAGGCTGCGGCAGCGTGGGAGGGAGTGTTGACATGCGAAGAGCCATCAGAACTCATTCATTGCGCCGCGTGGCCGGCATGCTCGCCGCCGTTGTGCTTATCGTCGCGATTGCCGTGGCTTCCGGCTGCGGTCAGGAACGAAGCGGAAGCTTCAAGCTCAATCCGAGCAAGGCCTCGTCGGCCGGTATCGGCTTTTAGGGACGGCCGTGACATTCGCGGCGCCCGCGGGCGACGCACGTAGCGTCTTCGCTTTCTCAGTCCATTCGCAGGCGGACGCATGACCCTGGCCGAAACCAATGGGGTGACGAACCCCGTGGCGCGCGTCGTGTTTTTCTGGAGCGCGACCACGCTGAACTGGCGGCTGGACGGGTCGAACCCGTACGCCGGTTTGCTGGCCGAAGCGCTGGCCGAGCATCGCGTTCGGGTTGAGGTCAAGCGCTCGGGCAACCTCGGATTCGTCTGGAAGTTCCCTCGTCCCTACGACATCGTGCACTTCAACTGGAATCCGACCTTTTACGAGCATCCCAACCCGGTGCTGGCAGTGCTTCGCCTGCTGGCCTTCGCGGCCATGCTGGTGGTCGCGCGGCTGCGCGGCTTCCGCATTGTCTGGACCATGCACAACGTAGTTCCCCACGAGCAGATCCGCGCTTCCCACGGAGAGGTGGCGCGCCGGGTGGTCACCACGCTGG
This sequence comes from Chloroflexota bacterium, assembly GCA_009839425.1. Lineage (GTDB taxonomy): Bacteria > Chloroflexota > UBA11872 > UBA11872 > UBA11872 > UBA11872. The sequence goes on along the minus strand of VXPS01000258.1, from coordinate 10,602 downwards.
CCAATTCGGTGATTTGCCACTGCGAGTACGCGAAATCCGTGCTTGGGCGTCGCTTCGGCCGGCGGTGGGGGGTGCATGTCATTCCGCACGGGTCGTTCGCGGACGCCTATCCACGGGAAGCCACGCGGGCCGAGGCGCGCAGGGCGTTCGACATTCCGGACGACGCCTTCGTTTACGGGTTTTTCGGGAATATTCGGGCTTACAAGGGCGTTGAGCAGTTGATCGAGGAGTTTGGAACGCTGGAGGGCGACAACCTGCGCCTGCTGGTCGCAGGAGCGCTGCATCCGAACTACCACGGACCGCTGCACACGACGGCAATCGAAGACCCGCGAGTGGTCGCCCATCTGCGTCACATCGCCGACGAGGAAGTACAACTGGTGATGGCCGCGGTGGACGTGTTGGTGCTGCCGTTCCTGGACACGCTGACCTCGGGCTCGGCGATCCTGGCGCTGGGCCACGGCACCCCGCTGGTCTTGCCGCGCCGGGGCTGCTTGCCGGAGTTGGTCGGCGACGGTGCGGCTGCGGTGCTGTATGACCCCGACGATCCCGGTGCGCTGCGGCAGGCGCTTGTGGACGCGCAGGAACTCAACTCCGCAGTGGCCGAGCGAGCGGCCGGTGAACTGAACGCGGGACTCAACTGGGCCGGAATCGCCCGGAAGACGATGGCCGCCTACGGCCTGGACGGGAGTTCGTCGTGAGCGGATGGGAACTGGGACTGCCGGCGGGACCGTTGGAACGGGCGCTGGCCCGGCACGAATCGCCAGCCTTTGCCGAGGCCATGCAGGACCTGCGCGACGAGGCGGCAGCGGCGCTGGCAAGTCCGTTGCGGCCCGTGGCCCGCAACGGCGGCTACTACCACTCGTATTTCTGCCCGGACGATGCGGCCGAACTGATCTTCGATGAGCACACGCCAACCCAGCACAAGTGCCCCGTGTGCGGCCGCGTCTGGACGGGCCAGCCCTTTGACGACTCCTGGCTCTGGACGGCCAATCGACGGATGGCGCAACGCGCCTACCGGCTGGCGCTGCTATGGCGATTGGAAGGGAATCGTGAGCACCTGAACGCGGCGCGCCAGATTCTCACCGAGTACGCCGCCATCTATCCCGACGTCCACAGCCCGCGCAACGATCCGAGCGTAGGCAAGATCACCTATTCCGCGCTCGACGAGTCGGTCTGGGCCATTCCCATTGCCTGGGCCTGCCACTGGATCTGGCCGGGCGTGGTTGACGACCGCGACCTGCTGCGTACCCGGCTGCTGGAACCGGCGGCCGCGCACATTGAGTCTCAGCGCACGCCGCGCATCCACAACTATGAAAACTGGCTTAACGCTGCGCTGGCCACCCTGGGTACGGCGCTCGGCGACGAAGCGCTGGTCCGGACCGTGATTGACGACACGTACGGCCTGACCGATCAGCTGGCGCGTGGCGTGCTGGATGACGGCCACTGGTACGAGGGCGCCTCCAGCTACCACTACTACACGCTCGGGGCGGTGCTCTATCTGGCGCAGGCGCGCGAGGGATTGCCGGGCGACCCGGTCGGCAACCCGACGATGCGTCGCATGTTCGAGGCGCCGCTGCGGATTGCCTATCCGGACGACTTCGTGCCGGCGATCAATGACTGCTGGTACCACTCGCGCGTCACGGACGAGGTGGGGCACGGCATTCCGAACGGCCCCGGCTTTTATGAAATCGCCGCCGGCACATACGGCGCGCCAGAGTTTGAGGCGGTGCTGACGCGCGCCTACGGCTCCATGCCGAGATCGAACGTGGAATCCCTTCTGTACGGCCCGGACGAAGTATCGGAGGAGGCGGCGCCGCCGCTGGTCGAAAGCAACGAGTCGGCGAGCGGATTTGCTGTCTTGCGCCCGCAGCTTCCGGTGGGTTCTCAGGGCGAATTGCTGCTCAAGTACGGGCCGCACGGCGGCGGGCACGGGCACGCCGACAAGCTGGCGCTCAGCATTTACGGCGGCGGCCGGCGTTGGGGGGCCGATTTGGGCACGCCGGGCTACGGGATCGCCATCAATGACTCGTGGTATCGCCATACGCTGAGCCATTCCACGATTCTGCTGGAAGGCGAAGCGCAGCCGCCGGCAACCGGCGAAGCGCTGCGGTATCGGCCGCTGGGCGGCACCGACTTCGGTATCGCTGATGCCCAGGTGCACTGGGAGCAAGGACCGTACGCCGCCGTCTACGCACGCCGCGTCGTGCTGACGCGCGACGGCTACTTCATTGTGCTGACCCGTGTGGAGGCGCCGGTGGCTCGTCGGGCACATATCGTGTTTCACCACGAGGGCGAGATTTCGGGATGGCCTTGTGGCGACGCGAGTGCGGCGGACCTTCCTGACAACGAGTCATACGTCCACCTCAGCGACGCGCAGGGCTGGACGGCCGAGCAGGGCGCTATAGTCCGGCTGGACGTTCCGGTGGCTGGGGGGGCCTCGGCGACCTTGATCGCCGCCGTCGCGCCGCTCGCTGGCGCGCGCCTGATTACAGCGCGCTCGCCGGGCAATCCGGCCAGCGACCTGCGCAGCACGCTCATTTCCGAAGTCAGCGGCGAAGCTTTCTGGAGTGCCGCCGCATTTGTCTACGGCGACGACGCCGAGATCGAATGGGGTTCGACAACGGCCGACGGGCCGCCGGTCCTGGCCGTGCGGCGCAACGGCCAGGACGCCAC
>VXPS01000258.1:0-7919 GCA_009839425.1 Chloroflexota bacterium | reverse complement strand
TTTCGGGCGGCCCGCCCTTTTTTCCACCGGCTCCGCCGCCTAGATCTATGGGGGTCCCACACCGGCCGCGGGCCCGCGGGCCGGGGCGGGGGGCCCAACCGCCCCGCACGACACGTGGTCGTTCACGCGGATTGGTGACGCAAGCTTCAACTATCCGCTGGACGGCTGAGACTCCGGCGATTCCCTAATGTCCGCCGCGCGCGCGCGCCGGTAGAATTCGCGCACATCGTATTGACGTGCCTGCCGTGGTGGCTGTACGGTCCGCCACCGCTTTGGCGGGCGTCGTTAATTGGGGGCCGAGCGGCCTTTGACGAAAACGGGGCCTGACGCTCGGATTTGAAGGAGGTGCGATGACCGCAACTGACATGGCCAGTGCGCCCACGCCGATAAGACGCAGGCGCGGCATTCTGGGCTGGACATGGAAGGAAACCCAAGGGTTCCTGTTTATCCTCCCTTGGCTCTTTGGGTTCATCTTGTTCCTGGCGGGACCCTTCTTCTTCTCGTTCTTCCTCAGCTTCACCCAGTGGCGCCTGGTAGGCGACATCAAGTGGCTGGGGTTTGAAAACTACGCCCAGTTGCTCTCGGGTGAGGACACCCGATTTGTCCAGAGCGTGTACAACACGGCGTATTACGTGGTGTTCCACGTGCCGGGCGTTCTGATCATCTCCTTCATCATCGCGGGGCTTCTCAACCGCAAGGTGAAGGGCATTGCCGTCTACCGAACGGCGTTCTACCTGCCCTCCATCACAACCGGCGTTGCGACCGCGGTGCTCTGGTACTGGGTGTTGCAGCCCAACGGACTTCTTAACAACTTCCTGGACATCTTCCTGAAGCCGCTGGACATTCAGGCGCCCAACTGGCTGGGGTCAACGACCTGGGCCATGCCGGGGCTGATCATCATGAGCTTTTGGTCCGTGGGGACTACGATGATCATCTACCTGGCGGGGCTCCAGGGTATTCCTCAGCACCTGTACGAGGCCGCCGAAATTGACGGCGCCGGCTGGTGGGGCAAGGTCCGCCACGTCACCATCCCGATGATGACGCCGCAGATCTTCCTGACCATGGTGCTGGCGGTGATCGGGTCATTCCAGGTCTTCACGGCCGCCCTGATCATCACCGAGGGCGGTCCGGCCGACGCAACCCTGTTCCTGCTGCTGTACCTGTACTGGAACGGGTTCCGCTTCTTCAAGATGGGATACGCCTCGGCCATCGCCTGGATTCTGTTCTTCGTCATCCTCTTCCTGACGATCGTGCAGTTCCTGACCGCGCGTCGCTGGGTGTACTACGAGGGTGAAAGGGCCGGGTAGGAGGGACCATGGCGCAGCAAACGGTAACTGTAGAACCATCGGATCCCTCCGGGATGCCGTCATCCGTCCGCATCCGTACGCCGGCGCGTATCCGCGCGATGCGCATCAGTGGTCGGGTCCTGACGTACCTGATTCTCTGGCTGGGCAGTTTCGTGTACGCCATTCCCTTCCTGTGGATGGTGCGGACGTCGTTCATGCGACTGGACAAGCTCTTTGAAGAGCCGCCGCAGATCTGGCCCGATCCCTGGATCTGGCAGAACTACATCGATATGTGGGAGACGGGACCGTTCGCGAACTGGATCGTGAACTCCCTGATCCTGGTCGCGCTGGGCATGTTCGGGCAGACCCTGATCAGCATCTTCGTCGCCTACGGCTTCGCGCGAACGCAGTTCCCGGGCCGTAATCAGCTGTTCGTGCTGATCCTGGCGAGCCTGATGCTGCCGGGCCACGTGACGATCGTGCCCAAGTTCATCATGTTCCGCACCGTCGGACTGCTGGACAGCTTGTGGCCGGTGGCCCTGCCGGACCTCTGGGGACAGGCCTTCTACATTTTCATCCTGCGGCAGTTTTTCTTAACGCTGCCGGTGGAGTTGGATGAGGCAGCCGAGATTGACGGCGCGAACCTCTTGCAGGTGTTGTTCCGCGTCGTCATTCCGCTATCGAAACCTGCAATCGCCACCGTGGCGGTGTTCAACTTCATCAACAAGTGGAACGAGTTCTTCGAACCGTTCGTCTTCATCCAGACGCCTGAGAAGTTGACCCTCGCCGTGGGCATCCGGTGGTTCCGTACCCAATACGGGACGGAGTTCCAGATGTTAATGGCGGCGTCCATCGTTTCGGTGGCGCCAATCGTGATTGTGTTCTTCTTCGCACAGAAGCAGTTCGTGCGTGGAATTGCGCTGACCGGCATCAAGTCGTAGCTCCGGCTTGACGTCGTAATCCGCCTGGTGGGGGCCAACTGGCCCCCACCGGTCGTTTAAGGTTCGCGTGTCGCCAAACCGCACTTGTCGGCATCGAGACTCAACGGCGTCGACGCCGTCGAAGATGCCGCCGTGTCGCTGTGTACGTCGGCTGCTTGCAGAAGAACGCCGTCGACCGCCACACTAGCTGTGCAAGCACAGCTAGTGTGGATCTCCGATGCGCTTACTCTTGGCCGCCGGCGCTTCCGGTGACGCGGACCTGGAAGACGCGCTGATCGGCGCGCCGTCGTTGGACATTGTTGGCCACGAGCGCCCCGACACGCAGGCAAGTGTGCTGACAGCCGCCGATGCAGGAAACGCATCCGACGTCGGGATTCCCTGCGCGGTTTTCGCATCGGCCGTGGCGGGGACGGCTGGGCTGTCGACACTGCGGGCAGAGCGAGGATCAGGTGTCAGCGTGCTGGCGCCCGCCCTCCACCGCGCACCGCATAACCTGCTGCGCGTATCGCTGGACACCGGGCGAATCGGTTCGCCGCGCTTTCTGCGTTGGACGCGCTGGGCGCCGGCTGGTCCCGACGAACTTGCGGGCGCCCTGATTGACGAGTTGGCGGCCGTGCTGGATCTGATGGGTCGCCCGGCGGTGACCGCATACGCGGCAGGCCAGGCCGTGGGCGGGGAAGGGTCTGACTACGTGACGGCCATCCTGACGTTCGAACGCGGCCTGACAGCGGTGCTGGACGTGGGCGCGGCTTCCTCGGGTGGACAGCCGTTTGCCCGCGCCATGCTGATTGGCGGCAACGGCTCGATTCACGCTGACGGGCGAGCGTCGGCGGCCCTTCGGCTCGACGACTCGGAATCGACACCAATCGACCTCGATGGACCCTTCGCCGGTCACGTTCGCGCGGTGGAGGCGTTTACGCGCGGCGAGTCGCTGGATCTTGATCAAGCTGCGCAGGCCGCCGCAGTGCAGGACGCAGTCCTGAAATCGATGGAGTCCGGCAGAGCCGAGGCTGTTGTGGCGTTTACGGGCTGATCCGAATAGACGACGCGGTTTCAGCCAACAAACCGATCGACGAGCACTGCGATCAGGGTGCCGGCCACGCCAAGGCCAAGGCCGGCGATCCAGCGGACGAGGCGTGTCTCGAGCTTGTGCAGTTCGGCCTTGAGCTCGGCGAGGTCGGCCTTCGTTGCCAGATGCGGCAGCGTCCTCTCGACCTGGCTAAGGCGGCGTTCGTTGTCCAATGCGTCTGGTTGTGCGGCCATGGTTGTACCCCTGCCGCCCAACTCGAGACTGAATCTTAGCCTGAGAGGGGTCTCGACAGCCGCAAGGCCACGCGTCAGGGAACCCGCAGGGAGGCGCGTTCCGTCTCAGCCTGCTTCCGGCGCGTAGGGAATCGGCTGCCCTTCCGGTATCTCGGTCAGTTCCACAATGTTCTCTTCGGGGTCGCGCGTGTAGATCACCCGTGTCCAGGTATCGAACCAGGCCACCGGTCCGCCGATTGACTCGATTCCGGCCTTGTCCAGCCGATCCAGAATCGGGTCCAGGTCATGCACGATGAAGTGCACGTGATTGGGGCCGTGCGTGTTGGGCTGGCGCTGGACGGGCGCCGAGGGGTGGCGGACGTAGTGCAGCAGTTCAATGGCCGCCGGCCGGTCCGGCGTGCCTAGGAACACGACTTCGAGGCGCACGTTGGTCAGGCCCAGCAGAGCATCCAGCGGCGTGCCCTCGCGACTGATTCGGCGCGCTTCGGACAGGCCAATCACATCCCTGTAAAACCGTGCGACCCGGTCCAGATCCTGAACCACGATTCCCGTGTGTCCGGCGTGAATGGCCACCTGCAGCGCCTCCTACAATCGTCACATCTGCCGGCATTGTGACAGCGAACCGGAACGAGGGACGTCTCTGGCCTCACAGCGAGCGCACATGCAAGTGGCCCTGGCGGCGCTGCGGCAAGCGCCGGGCTCGCTGCGGAACATCGTGCGCGCCGAGCAGCCGGCCTACTACGCAGGCGCCATCGCGCCCGACGCCCGCGGTCGCGACGAGGCCGCCCGCGAGGCCACGCACTTCTACAGCTTTCGCGATCCCGGCACCTGGGGGACAGCCACGCGTCGGCTGTTTTCTGCCTACCCGAAGCTTGCCGATCCGGCATCGCTCACGAAATCTCAGACCGCCTTCGTGGCCGGGTACCTGACCCACCTGGCCGCCGACGAAGTCTTCGTGGTCCGGCTCGGTGAATACGCGGTCCGGGGCAACGGTCAGGCAATCGGCGGCCTGTCCTGGGCGATAGAGGCTGGGTCGCCCCAGCCGCCGTACGGTCTGGCTGCGGCGTTTAAGTTTCTCGCGGCATTTCGAGCCGACGGCCTGACAACGATTGCGGATTCCGGGCTGCTCGAGCGCAAATCCGCCGGCGTGAGCACAATCGACCCCGCCCTGCCGCTCGGCGAACTGCGCCGGGTCATCGCTGCCCTGAACGGGCTTGAGGTGAGTTCCGTGGAGTCCGCCCGCGAGGCTGAGGCGCGCGCGGCCATGGGACGCCGCCTCTTTGGCCCCGATGTCGCTGTCGAGTTCCTGGCTGCAGCCGAGGCCGAGGCCGTGCGTCGGCTCCGTGCGTTCGCCGCCGGAACCGCCGCCGACTACGATGCTTGGCACCTGCGCGACTCCACCTGACGATCTGATGCACGACCTCTGCATTCGGGATGCGCTGATTGTGGACGGCACCGGCGCGCCCGGCGTGCGCGGCGATGTAGCCGTGGACGGCTCAACGATTGTGGCGACGGGGCGAGTCGAGGACGGCGCCGCGCGCGAGATCGATGCGGGAGGCCGCGTCCTGGCGCCGGGATTTATCGACGTCCACACCCACTCCGATCTGCTCTTGCTCGACCGTCCGGACCATCAGCCAAAGGTACGGCAGGGCATCACCACCGAGCTCACCGGCCTGGACGGTATCGGCTACGCGCCGCTGGCCGCCGAGAACCGCCAGCCCTTCCTGGACTATTTCGACGCGCTCAATGGCCAACCGGATGTGGACGGACGCTGGGAGACTGTCGGCGGCTGGCTGGACAGCTTCGACCGGAAGGTCGCGGTCAACGTCGCCCACCACCTGCCCCACGGCTGCGTGCGCGCAGCCGTATTGGGCTGGGAAGACCGGCCGGCCACGCCGGAGGAACTGGCGCAGATGCGCCAGATCGCGCATGAGGCGATGAGTGACGGCGCCGCAGCCGTGTCAACCGGCCTGGATTATGCCCCCTGCACCTTCAGCAACACGGATGAACTGGTGGCGATCAGCGAACCGGCCGGGTGCTTCAACGCGCCCTTCGTCACGCACATGCGCTACAAGCTCGGAATGCGCCAGGCCATCCGCGAGACGCTGGAAATCGGTCGTCGCGCCAGGTGCCCGGTCCACATCTCGCACTTCAACAGCCAGGACAACAGCTGGTGGGTCAACCATGACGAAGCCGACCGGGGGATCGACCTGGGCGTCTCGGTTTCGTTCGACACCTACGCCTGGGCTGCCGGTAGCACGCTGATGCACTATTCGTTCCCGGACTGGGCGTTGGACGGCGGAGTTCCGGCCATGCTGGCAAGGCTGGATGACCCGGCAATTCGGGCGCGCGTCGAGGCGGAAATGCGAAGCGCCGACAGCGGGCGACAGCTCGACGGTTCGAGCGTCCGGCTGGCCAGCGTCCCATCGCCGACAAACCGTCACCTGGAGGGTCGCATCCTCGCGGACATCGCCGCCGAACGCGGCGTCGCCTCGGAAACCCTGCTGGTGGACCTGGTGATCGCCGAACGAGGCGTGGCGGCCGCGGTCATTCACAACTCGGCCACTGACGCTGACTTCGAAATGGCCATGCGGCATCCCGGGCACATGTGCTCGACGGACGCTTTGCTGACGGGAGGTTCGCCGCATCCGCGAACCTTTGGGACGTATCCGCGCTTCCTGGGACGGTTCGTGCGCGACCGTGGCGCGCTGTCGCTTGAAGAGATGATCCGCCACATGGCCTCGGCGCCCGCCCGACGCTTTGGACTGATCGACCGCGGACTCATCCAGCCGGGCATGGCCGCCGATCTGGTGCTGATCGACATGCCGCGAGTTAACTCCAACGCCACGTTCGACGATCCGACGAACTACCCGGACGGCATTGACATGGTGATCGTGAATGGTGTGGTCGTCGTCGACCACGGGCGCCACACGGGAGCCACCCCGGGCCGCGGGCTGCGACGCGGTATCCCGGCCGCCGCGTGAGTTCCGCCGGCCCCACGCCGTCCGCTCGGCCGCCGGGATACACCGGTGGCGGTCGCTTGTCGGGTCTTTTCTGGCAGCTGTTGCGACGCTTGCTCTCGCGACGCTGTCCCGTATGCGAAGGCTCAGGCGTCGATCCCGGCGGTCCGCCGGCGCGTCCCAGCGGACGTCCGCCGCGCTGCCCACGCTGCTTTGGCTTCGGGCGCGTGGCGTTTCCGTAGGACGGAATCCAGAGGATTCTCATGGAACTGGACCGAAGCACGATTCGGGCGCTGTTCGAAGCACCCATGGCAACCCGTCCTCGATGGGCGCCGGCTGGCCGGCGCCTCGTGTACACCGTTGCTGTCCCGGACGTTGAGGCCAACCGCACCACCAGCGAGCTCTGGATCCTGGATGCCGACGTCGCAAATTCGGAGCGGCTTGTTCACGGGATCCCCACGGGAGATCCCCCCGTTACCTGGTCGAGTGACGGAACCTGTCTCGCCTACGCCGAGATAGACGATGAGACCGACCGCATCGTTCTAGTCGGACTCGACGGGTCGCGGCGAGAGATCGACCTTAAACAGGCCCCACACGGCCGACTGGCCACGCTCCCATTCTTCAGGACGTTCGCGTGGTCGCCCACGGACGAGCGGCTGCTGTACTCCGCGTATAGCCCGGACCCTAAAGACGCGCCCGACCCCGCGGTAAATCCCCGGAACGACGGCGACGGTCTGGGCGAAGTCGAGCGAATCCGCCTCTGGGTGCACGACCTTCACGGCAACGAGCCACCGCGCCCTGTGACCTCGGACGAGTACCACAGCGGCGCGGGGATTTGGATGCCCGACGGCCGGACCGTCGTATTCGTGTCCAATCGCAGCGGACGCGAGGAAGGCGCGGTCGCGAGCCTGACCCAGCCCTTCGCTATCTGGACGGCTGATATCGACGGGTCGACAGAGCAGCCGCTGGTCTCCGATTCGCACGCGGCCGTCGTACCGGCCGCCCAGGCGGACGGTCGCCGCATTGCCTACCTGGCCGCGCCGATGACGGGACCACATGCCGTCAACATGGAGCTGACGACCGTCGACACGACCGGCAGTGACCGGCGTACGCTGACCGGCGGGCTTGATCGAAGCGTCGACCCGGAGTCGCCCCCGGCGGCGGCGCCCAATGGCTCATGGGTCGTCGCCTTGATGGATGGCATGCGCAGCGTGCTCATGCGGGCTTCCGAGGATTCCGCGCCCGAGACGCTGGTCCTAGAGCAGCCGCACGCCAGCTTGCCGGATGTGGATGGCCGCAGCGGCGAGATTGCCTGCGTGACGCAGGCGGCCACGATGCCGCCTGAGATCTCGCTGCTGTCGCCGGGTGGGCGGAAGCGCGTGCGCACCGCCCCCCCCCGCAATTTAAGACGGTGACTTTTTAAAAAAAGACGCGGCCGCCGATGATAAGCGGGTTGATAAAGGTGGGGG
>VXPS01000225.1 GCA_009839425.1 Chloroflexota bacterium | reverse complement strand
GTGTCAACTTTTCGGCCGGATGTGTCAAGTTTTCGGGCCGATGTGTCACGTGCGTCTACGTCAGGCCGGGGCGCCGCGATTCCCGTGGGGTAGCGCAATCTCCCGGGCGCGCTTGCGGCGGCTGTGCGATCTTCGGGCGGTGCAGCCAGCTGCCGAGGGAGCAGGCCCATTCCGCTGTTTGGTGAGCTCAAGGGTCCGGGGGTGGCGGGCTACTTCGTATCGCTAACCTTTCCCTCTTCATTATTACAGGCCCCCCACGTGGCGCGCCGGACCGCGATGCGGTCCGCAGGTTTGGACGCGCTGGTGTGCAGCTTTGCGCCCAGCGTCTGCTATGTCAGCGGCTACGAGACGCTGGCGTCGTTCGCGCCCATGTTCCTCATCGTCGGGATTGATCGCGAGCCCACGCTGCTGGTGGACGACTTCGAGGCCTTCAACGCCATCGTGTCGAGTTGGGTCGAGGACGTTTACACGTTTCCGTGGGGGGAAGATCCCGCCGCCGTGCTCGTGGACGTGCTGCGGCAGCGGGGCTGGGCCGGGGCGAGGCTGGGCTGGGACCACCATCAGCACGGCGGGGCGTACCAGAGCTATCTGCGCGCCGCGGAGTCGGTGGGCGCCTCGTGGAGCTACGTCCACTTGCTGGTGGACGGGATACGGGCGCGAAAGAGCGCCGCCGAGATCGCCGCCATTCGGTCCGCCGGGGCGATCACGCCGCGCGGATTCGACGCCGCCAGGGCCGAGTTGCGCCCGGACGCGCCCGACACCAACGTGGCGGCGGCCGCCTACCAGGCGCTGGTGGGCGCCGGCAGCGAGCGCATGTCGATTCAGCCCATCGTCACCGCCGGCCGGAACTCCGGCATTCCGCATACGACGTTCGGGCGTTCACGGCTGACGCCCGGCCATCCGGCGATTCTCGAGTGGGGCGCGTGCGTCAAGCGCTATACCGCGCCCATGATCCGCACGGGCGTGATCGGCGAGCTGGCCGATCCGGTGTGGGACGAGATGTACGCGGCGTGCCTGGCGGCGGTGGAGCGAACGATCGCCGGCATGCGGCCCGGCGTGTCCACGCGCGAGCTCGGGGAGCACGCATCCGAGCCGCTACACGAGCTGCCGCCGCGCGTCTTCAGGGACGGCCTTCGCGGGTATTCGGTGGGGCTGAGCTTCGAGCCGGACTGGCTGGACGTGCCCGGGCTGCGGATTAGTCCCCCCGTCGGCCACAGCGAGCGGTTGCTGGCCGCCTATCCAACGCTTGAGCCCGGCCACGTGTTTCACGTGCGGGCGGTCGTGCGCGACGTGGGCCGGGCGGGCGTGGGCGTGAGCGAGACGGTGGCCGTCACCGCCGACGGCTGCGAGGTCCTGACCGACTATCCGCGCGACCCGATTCGCCTCGGCTAGCGGCCGACCGCGAGAGGCCGAGCCATCTGAGCTGGCTGTTCGGCCGTTGCGGCTCAGGCGAAGCGGTCGGGTCCGAAGGGCCGGAGGAGCGGGTCAAGACGGCCGTCGCATACGAGGTCGGCTACGAGTTCGGCCGTGACGGGCGCCAGGGCGATGCCCTTGGTGAAGTGGCCGGTGGCGACGACCAGTCCCTCGACCGGCGTCGGTCCGATCACGGGAAAGCCGTCGGCCGACTGTGGGCGGAAGCCCATCCAGGTCTCCACGATCTCGGCATTGGTCAGTCCGGGGACGATGGCCGCGGTATCCGTCAAGACCTGCCGAATGGCCTCGGGGTCGATGTGGGCGTCGAACCCCACGTTTTCCTGCGTGGCGCCAAGGGCAATTCGGCCGTCGGCGCGCGGGACGATGACACCTTCGGGAAAGTTGACCGACCGGCGCGGACCCTCGGCCCTGACGGCGCACATCTGACCCTTGCACGGCCGCACGGGCAGCCGGAACCCGGGCGCCAGGCGGGCGCACCAGGCGCCGGCGGCCAGAACCACGGCTGGCGCGGCTACAACCTCGTCCACCAGGCACACACCCGAAACACGGCTGTCGCCGATCTCAATTGAAGTTGCTTTGGCGTCCGTCAGGACATCCACGCCCGCCGAGCGAACGGCTTTTTCCAGGGCGGCAGCCAGCAACCGCGGGTCAAGCGACCCGTCGGCGGGAAACAAAGCCGCGGCTTCCACGCTTCCCGTGCATGAGGGTTCCAGGGCACGCAACTCCCAAGGCGCAAGCACTTCGGCTGCGTATCCGGCTTCGGTCAGCCAGGAAACCCGTGCCGTGAGTTCCGCGGCTTCCTCGGCGGTACGAGCCACGGCCAGCATGCCCTGGCAACGCCAGTCCGCCTGGCCAGCCCCGACGATCTCCAGGAACTCCGGATAGGCGGCAAGCGACCGACGCAGCAGGTCGAACAGCGGGCCGGGCCCAGCCCCGTAGTGATGCGCCGCTATCACCCCCGCCGCGGCCCAGGTGGACTCCCGCCCCGGGCGCCCGCGCTCGATCAGGGTGACGCTCAGGCCGCGCCGGCGTAGCTCCCAGGCGCAGGCCAAGCCAACGATGCCGCCGCCGACAACGGCGACATCAGCGGTCCGTCCGCGACTCACCGAACTTACGGTCGTTTGTAGAGCAAGCCCTTGCTAGGCCCCGTCCACCGCAGCACGCAGCGCTTCGCCGTTCTGGGCCCACCAGCTGGACAGGATGCCGATGTCGGTGCCGATCGAGAAGTGGGTGACGCCCATGTCCAGGTAGCGCTTGGCGTGGTCGGGCGAGCCGATCTCGGCGCGCGGCTGAATGCCCATGCCCAGCGCGGTCTTGATGACGTAGGCCTCGGCTTCGCGGACCTCCGGGGCGCCGCCCTGACCGGGCTTGTCGATGCTCATGGCGTAGTCGGTGGGACCGAACTGGACCATGTCCACGCCGCCGACGCCTATCACGTTTTCGAGATTGCGGACGGCTTCGTCCTTCTCGATCATCAGCATCACCACGGCTTGCTCGAGCGCGTCCACGAACGCCTGGCTGCCGCCCTCGCGCACGTACCCGGTGTCGCGACGCGAACCGGCGCCATGATGACCGCCGGTGGATGGGGTGCTGGCCCGAACCGCCTGCACGCACTCACGCGCTTCCTCCGGGTTGCGAACATCGGCAAACAGCAGGTTCTGAATGCCCGAGCCGATAGCCCTCACGGTCAGGTAGGTCCGCGGCTCCTGCTCGATCTTCATCATGCCGCTGAAGTTGTCGAAGAGATCAATGGCCCGCCCGATGTTTTCCAGCGCGTAGAGGTCGTAGGGCGCGTACTCGGCCACGAATTCGACATAGTCGTACTGGCCGGTCTGGCCGACCAGTTCGACGATCGCCGGCCAGGAGATGAGGACGTGGGTGCTGTAGCTGGGCTTGCCGGCATCCAGTAGTTCGCGAAGACGGTTAGGGCGCATGAAGGGTTACCAGTACGAGTCGGCTGCGCCGCAGTGTTTCACACCGCCCGGCCCGGCGTCTCAGCGCGGGGCCGTCAGGTCACCAGGTACTCGCGCAGACCGTCCCAGTTGACCTCCATGCCCAGGCCCGGACCCTGGGGCAGCCGAACCGTGCCGCGCTCGGTGAGTTCCAGTTTCTCGTGGAACATGACCTCGTTCAGGCCCGCCACGTTGGGGTTGTAGAACTCCAGGATCAGCGGCATCGGGAAGGCGGCCAACAGGTGGATATGGATCTCCTGCAGACCGTGGGGGGCAATGGGAATCTCGTAGGCGGCGGCCAGCGCGGCGACCTTGCGGTATTCGGTGATTCCGCCGAGCACCATCGCGTCGGGGTTCAGGATATCCACGGCGCCGGTTTCGAGAAGTTCGCGGAAGCCCCAGCGGGTGTATTCGTTTTCTCCGGCGGCGACTGGAACCGTTGACGATCGGGCCGTCGCGGCGCTGCCGCGCATGTTGTCCGGTGAGACCGGTTCCTCGAACCAGAAGGCGTCGTATTCCTCCAGGATGCGGGCCATGCGAACCGCGTCGGCCTGCACGTAGGCGTTGTTGGCGTCCACGAGCAGGTCGATGTCGGGGCCGATGGCGTCGCGGACGGCGCGGATGCGGACCTCGTCTTCACGCAGCGGGACCGCGCCGACTTTCATCTTGACGGCGTTAGCGCCCTGTTCCACGTAACTGAGCATCTCGTCCTGCAACTCGGCCAGGCCCTTGCCCTCGGCGTAGTAGCCGCCGGCAATGTAGGCGCGAACCTCGTCAGCGAAGCCGCCGAGCACCTGGTAGAGAGGGCACTCAAAGGACTTGGCGACGATGTCCCAGAGCGCGATGTCGATGGCCGAAATGGCCCTGGTCGTCAGACCCTTGCGGCCGAAGATCTTGGGCTGGTAGAGGGAGTCCCAGATCCGCTCGACATTGCGCGGGTCCTCGCCGATCAGGGCCTGCCGCATGTCGTTGACGGTGGCGATGGTGGCGTCACCCTGCGCCGTGGCCGCTATGCCGCCCGCGCCGCAGATCCCAAAGCCCTCCAGACCATCGTCCGTTGAAATCCGCACGACCACGTTCTTGGAGGCGGTGTAGGTGTATTTGCCGTTGCTGATTGGCGTGTCGTACGGCTTGGCGTACAGCTCGGCCGTGACTTCAGTGATTTTCACGGGTCGGCTCGCAGTGGCAGGAAGGTCGGGCCGCAGCAAACCACGGCGGCAAGCATGCGGTCAATCACTAACGCGCAACGCTTGGCTGGTCCACCACCATGAATGAGGTCTCAGCCGCCACAGCACCGTCCACCGTGATTTCAACGGCGTGCTTGCCGACGCAGTTCGTCTCGTCCACGTAGAACGCAAAGTAGCCGCGGCGCAGCGGCCGCTGCGGGCCTGTCTCGTATTCGCCGCCGCAACTGCCGGAACTCCAGCGGAAACCGAGCCGAGCGCCCTGGCGTACATCGCGAAACTCAACGCTGATGTAGATGCGGTCGTCGAGCCCAAACACCTCCGACACGTCCTGCGGACGCTGGAGGCCATCCACGGTAAGCGCGGTGGCGATGCGACCGATAACCGCGCGCCGCGGGGTGGGCGCCGGCGATGGACTCGGCGATGAGGGCGCCACCGTCGCCTGGGTCGCCGTCGGCGACGCCGTGGCGGGCGCGGTGGTTGGGTCGGAGGGCGGCGACGGCGATGCAGCCGGCGGAGCGGTTGGCGATGGACTTGGTGAAGGCGGAGCCACCGTACCGCTTGCCGCCGGCGATTGGGTCGGCGGCGCAGCGGCGGCGGGCGTGGCGGCGGGCAGCGTGGGTGTGGTGGCGGGCACCGCCAGAGCCGTCGGCGTGAGCGTTGCGGAAACACGCGGCGCGGCCGCCACGGGAATCGTCGTCGTCGTCATCGGTGTCCCCGCGATGATTGGCGCCGGACTCTCGGCGGCGGGTGGCGGCCGCGTGGGCACCATGACACTGGGCGTCTCCGCAACATCACCATTGCACGCGGCCATTGCAGCGAGAGCGACCCACAGGCACACGCAGCGAATCGAAGTCCTGGCGCGGGACCTCGCTCGTGTTGCGCAGCGTTGCAGGGTGGTCATCAACAGTCGCCGCAGCCTTTATCGAGCATCTGGCTCGGACTCAACCAAGCAGCCACGACGCTCGTCTAGCGTGCGCCGAGTCTAACAACGCCAGGTCCCGAACCTCTGGTCACTATGAAACCGCAATAGACCGTCCCGACGTTACGTGAACCGCGAATCTAGCGTCCGTTGAGTACCTCTCCCAAGCGCGCCAGTACCTGCTCGGTCGCGACGTCCAGCGGCTCGGCCACGGTGGCACCCGCCGCCAGCGCATGGCCGCCGCCGCCGAAGGCCGCAGCCACGCCGTCAATCCGTGTCCCCCGCGAGCGCAGGCTCACACGCGTGCGCGAAGCGTCCGCTTCATAGAACACGGCCACGGCCTCCGCATCGGCTATGTCTTGCAAGGCATTCGGAATGCCCTGCGAGTCGGCAATGCGGGCACCCACGTCCGCCGCCATGCGGGCGCTGACCTGCGTCCAGACCACCCGTCCGTCCTTCGACCGCACCGCCGCGGCCAGCGCGGCGCCCAGCAGTCGCGACGCTTCGAAGGTTCGCACGTTGAGCACCCGGCGCGGAATGTCGGACGTGACGCCGCCCAGCGCCTGCAGGGCGGCGGCTGCCCGCAGCGTGCGCGGCCCGGTCTCCTTGGTCTGGAACCCCAGCGTGTCAGCCACCAGCCCGGCCTGAAGCGCGATTGCGCCCTCGCGAGAAATGCCGCCGCCCAGCGTGCTCAACAGCAGCCAGATCACTTCCGCCGCGGCGGCGGCGTCCGAGACCACGTAGTTCACGTCGCCGTAGCGCTCGTTGGTGACATGGTGGTCAATGTTCACGATCGGACGAATTGCGCGCAGCGCCGTTCGGACTGCCTCGTCCGCACTCAACAGATCGATGCTGGCCGTGTCGACGGAAAAGAGGGCGTCAAATGGTCGTCCATCCGGCGGAGTCGCCAACAAGCCAGTGGTCAGTGGCAGAAAGCGTCCAGTTCCCGGGATTGAGGCCATCACCGCGTCGATATTCTCGGGCTGATTGACCGCCAACACGGGCGATGCCCCCAACGACTCAAGAATCGCCGCCAGACCAAGGGCCGACCCAAGGCTGTCGGGGTCGGGATTCCGATGCGAGACGATCAGCGGCCGCCTGGCCCGCCGAATCTGAGCCACCACCGCGCCGCGTGCGTCGCGCTGACGGGATGCGATGCGGATGCCTGCGTGTCCTTAGGGGCTGGGGCGAAGTCTGCACCCATCTTATCGGCGCGGTGGGTTAAATCGGGACCCCGTTACCAACAGATCGCCTTCGCGTGCTAGGTTCAGGGGGACGAAGGGAACCCTGTGTCCAACAGTTGCTAGGGGATCGCATGAGCGCGGTAGAAACGGGCGAACGCATTGGCCTGCCGCAGGACCAACCACCGGCCGAGCGGATGTCGCTGCCGATGGCGGCCCCGCCGTCCCCGGAACCGGCCGCTGCTGTGACGCTGAGTCAACGCGCCGCGCGGGCCTTTCGCGAGATCCTGGAGGGCAAGGGGGAGACCTACGGGGCGCTCAAGGTGGCCGTGATGGGTGGCGGCTGCGCCGGCAACCAGTACGCCATGGCCATTGCCCGCGCACCCGAACCCACTGACATCGTCCTAGAGTCGCGCGGCGTGGACATCTTTATCGACAGTGCCAGCGCTCACATGATGGTCGGGGCCGAGATTGACTTCATGGACAGCATGATGGGCCGCGGCTTCACGGTCAGGAACCCGAGCGCCGAGCAGACCTGTGGCTGCGGCAGTTCCTTCAACACCAACGGCAGCGGCGTAAAGCCAGGCGGCTGCACGGCCTGAGCGACAGCTTCTCTTAGCCGCCGCTGTAACCCAGATTGGCCAGCGCGTCGCGGGCGGCCGTGGCTTCGTCCCACGGCTCTTCGCGATCAGCGAACTGAATCGATTGCTCGTGGCCCTTGCCGGCCAGCACCACGGTGTCGCCGGCGCGGGCCAGTTCGAACGCCCGAGCAATGGCCTCGCGCCGGTCGTGAATGGTCTCGAAGCGCGCACCACCGCCGGCGCTCCCGGCGACCACGGCCCGGGCAATGTCCCCGGGGTCTTCCCGTCGAGGGTCCTCGTTGGTGACGATCGCGACATCGGCACCCGCCGCCGCAGCGCGGCCCAACATCGGGCGCTTCGCCTCGTCCTGATCTCCAGCGCTGCCAAAAACCGCCAGCACCCGGCCCGGGGTGTAAGCCCGGACCTCGGCCAGGCAGGCAGCCAGCGCGGCCGGCGTGTGGGCAAAGTCCACGATCACCTGAAACGGCTGCCCCAGCGCAATGGTCTCCATCCGACCCTTCACGGGGGCGAATGACGCAAGCCGCTCCACGCCACACGACACGTCGCCGGTGATGCTGCCCACGCAGGCCACGGCGGCCGCCACGTTGGCGACGTTCCAGCGCCCGCGCAGGTGCGTATGCGCCTCCCAATGGCCCCACGGCGATGAGCCGGCGACGACCAGGCCGTTGGACGTGGTACCGGCGTAGCGCGCGGACACATCGGCCGGATGCGTTATGCCGAAGGTCAAGACGTCAACCGGGCATCCGTGGGCAAAGCCAGCCGTCACCGGATCGTCGGCATTGAGCACGGCCGCCTTGCCTCGCCCGTCGTCAGGACTCTGGTCCAGCAAGTCCAGGAGACGTCGCTTGGCGGCTCGATAGGCCTCCAGCGAGCCGTGCAGATCCAGGTGCTCATGGGTGACGTTGGTGATCACGGCCCGGTCGAAGGCGAAGCCGTCCACGCGCGCCAGTTCCAGGGCGTGTGAGGCCACCTCCACCACGGCCCAGGCGTCGCCACCCTGAACCATGCGCGCCAGCAGGCGGGCCACGGTGGGAGCTTCAGGAGTCGTGAGTCGTCCGGACTTCTTCAGATCGGCCCCGGCGGCCCGCGTGTTTACGGTCGTCAGCTCGCCGACCCCGGGCACGTAGGCACCCAGCATCCAGGCGATCAGCCGGGACGTGCTGGTCTTGCCGTCCGTGCCGGTCACCCCGATCAGTCCCAGCCGGCGGTCCGGCTCGCCCCAGAACCGGCGCGCGAGGCTGGCCAGCGCCACGCGACCGTCGGGCACGATCGCCAAACCAACCTTGGCCGGTGTCTCGATCGGACGTTCCGCCACGATGGCTGCGGCTCCCGCGGCCAGCGCGGCGGGCACATAGTCGTGGCCGTCGACCCGCAGACCTCGCCGGCAAACAAAGCACGATCCCGGCCGTACGTCCCGGGAGTCATGGACGATGTCCTCAATGGCGGATGTCGTCGTGCGAACCAGTTGAGCGCCCGGCAAGCCCGCGATCAATGCCTCGAAGGTCGCATCCACCGTGACTCGTCTCAGTTCTGCGGCCGTCCGCGCCAGCGCTGCAGAGCCGCGCGCGCTCGCAGAGCGCCGGACGTCAGCGCCCAGGCCCGGACTCGCTGGAGGGGCAGGTCGTACGTACCGGGGTATTCCACCAGCCGCGGGTTGAACCCCAGCTTGAATCGATGCACGCCCGCCATCGGGTCGCCTGGGTCGTCTGGATTGGCCATTCCCCACATGTCGTAGTGGCGACAGCCGCGTGTCCGCGCCCACTGCATGGCCGCCCACTGTGTGGCGTGCGGGGCCATGCGGCCACGTTCGGCGTCCGACGACGCACCGTACAGGTACACCGCCTCGGGACCGAACGCGACGGCCATGAGAGCCGCCAGCGCACGTCCTTCAAAACGCGCCACGAAGAGCGCGGCGTCATCTCCGAACGTACGCGCTACGTCCTGGTAATACGACGCGGCATGTACCGCAAACCCCTGCCGTGCGGCCGTGGCGGCGGTCAGCTGGTAGAAGGCGTCGAAGCCAGCTTCGCTCGAGTCCATCTCCACCTCGACTCCGCGCCGCGCCGCCAGCCGGATGTTGTAGCGCATCTTGGGTTTGAACGAGCCCAGCAACGCCGCGTCGTCTGCGTCCAGGTCCACGACTGCGGTGCGCGGAATCTGCACGAAGGCATCAGTCTGGCGAAAACCCAGCGCTGTCAGCACGGTCGCGTGCCGAGCGCACACGGGCTCGACCCGCAGCAGCGATGCCCCCAGGCGCCGCGCTTCCTCGGACGCCGCCGCGATCAGCGCCCGCGCGTCCGCGTCGGATTTCGCCAGCGGACCCCGTGGCATGTATGCCAATCCGATCGACGGACCCAACGGCGGAATTCGGCGCGTTCGAGTCAGAATCTGCACGCCTCCGCGCGGCGCGTCGGCACCGCCCACGGCCAGCCGCGTGACGCGCCAGCCGTAGCGCGCCTTCAGGTCGCCCCACGAGCCGGCTTGCAGCAGATTCGCGTCTGGGTGCGCCGCCGCAAAGTGGTTCCATTGGCCAGCGCTCGATACCGACCAGGCCGTCGACACAGCTACACCCGAGTCGCCGTATGCAGGGCCACGCTGCCAAGCCCCAGACGGTGCACGCGCACGTCGGCGAACCCGGCCTCGGCGATTACAGCCGCCAACGCCTCGGCGCTCAGGAATTCATCAACCGATTGCGGCAGCCACGAATAGGCGCTGGCATGACGACTCACCAGGCGCCCCAGCAGCGGTACCCAGCGATTGAAGTAGAGGCGAAACAGCGCGCGCGGCAGTCGGCGTCGCATCGGCGTCATTTCCAGGATCACCAGGCGGCCACCGGGCCGAAGGACCCGGGCCATGGCCGCAAAGACCTCCGGCAGGCCGTCCACGTTTCGCAGGAGGAACCCACTGACCACGGCGTCCACGGAGGCATCCGCGAGCGGCGGGCGGAGCGCGTCGCCCAGGACGAAGCGCGCACACTCGCCGGTCTCGCGCTGGTCGGCACGACGCTTGGCGATGCTGAGCATTCCTCCCGCGAAGTCCAAGCCGACGATCTCGGGTCCGGAGACGTCGCGTTGAGCCAACGCCAGCGCCAAGTCGCCCGTTCCGGTACCCACATCCAGTACTACGCGCGGCTTCACCGCCATAGCCTCCAGAACCGCGCGCCGCCGCCAGCCGTGATGCATCCCGAAGCTGATCAGGAAATTGAGCAGGTCGTAACGCGGAGCGATCGACTCAAACATCGGTCGCACCCAGGAGGCCTTGCGCGCTGGCACGGCGTCAGCCGCAGAACCTAGGTGTGCCGATCGGTCGCGTAGGTGACGAGATCGGCTAGCGTGTCGATGGCCGAGTCTGACGGCAGTCGCGTTAGCGCCGCCCGCGCCTGGTCCGCAAACCCCCCGGCCACGGCGCGCGCCGCATCCACGGCGCCCGACGCTCGCAGCGTCTCGATGGCTTCGGCCGTCTCGGCCTCGGACAGACCCTCGCCGTCCGCCAATCGCCGCATCACGAGCGGCGGCGATACGGGGCCGTCCAGGTACTCGACCACCGGCAAGGTCAACAGGCCGGCCCGCAGATCACCGCCCACCGGCTTGCCGGTCTCCTGGGTGACGCCGGCGATGTCCAGCACATCGTCGGTTACCTGGAAAGCCATGCCCAGCGCCCAACCGAAGTCGTGCAGCGCCTGCGCCTCGTCGTCTGACGCGTCGGCGAGCACGCCGGTCGCGTCGCAGGCCAGGGCAATCAGTGCAGCGGTCTTGCCGCTGATTTTCTCCAGGTATTGCCGCCGCGTGGCCTCCGGATCGCCGTTGAAACTCGGGAACACAAACTCGCTGCGCGACATGACGTGAATGGTGTCGGCGAATTGCCGCACGATCCTGGGACGGTTCAGGCGAGCCACCAGGTCCGCCGCGCTAGCAAAGAGGTAATCGCCCGCCAGGACCGCGACTTTCGTGGACCAGGCGGCATGAATTGACGGCTCTCCCCGCCGCGAGTCGGCCTCGTCGACGATGTCGTCATGCACCAGCGTGGCGCTATGCAGCACCTCCGTACCCGCTGCTAGCAGGACCACTTCTTTGCGATCCACGCCGTAGGCCTGGCCGATGAGGAGGGCAATGGCCGGGCGCAATCTCTTGCCCGATCCGCCCAGTACCGACGCCAGCACGTTCTGCAGGATGGGGAGTTGGCTATCGGTAACGCAACGCGCCAATACGGCCTCGACCTGTGCCTGTCCCGTCTGTATGGGGGCCAGGATTTCGGCGAGGTCGCGCAGCGGCCGCCGATCAGTCACGGCAGAGGAGCGCACCGAAATAGCTCTCGTGCGTTTTGCGTCGTGGTGGCGTAAAGCGAGGATACCGACACATTTCGAATGGCCGCGACCACAGCCGCGGTATGCGGCAGGTAGGCCGGTTCGTTGCGGCGACCACGCATTGGGGTAGGTGCCAGGTAGGGGGCGTCCGTCTCGATCAGCAACCGCCCGGGTGGAATGGCTGCCGCCGTTTCGCGCAGCTCGTCCGCCCGCTTGAACGTCACGATGCCGGAAATCGAAATGTGCAGCCCCAGGTCCACGAACCGCCCGACGGACTCCGGCGGTCCGGTGAAGCTGTGCATGACTCCGCCCGCGGGACCTAGCTCCTCGGCCAGCACGCGCTCGACGTCGTGAAGGCTGTCCCGCTGATGCACGATCACCGGTAATTCCAACTCCGCCGCCAACCGGCAATGGGCACGGAACGCGCATTCCTGTAGCGCCGGCGGCTGATGTTCACGGTAGAAGTCCAGGCCGGTTTCACCGATCGCCCGCACACTGGCTTCCGCAGCCAGGTCGCGAAGAGCTTCGACGGTCGCCGCGTCAAAGTCGCCGCAGTCGTGCGGATGTACGCCTACCGAGGGGTACCAGCCGGCAAGACCGTGGCAGATTTCAATCGCACGCTTACTGGTCGCGAGGTCGGTCGCCACCACGAGGGCCTCGTACACGCCAGCGATTCGGGCGCGCTCGTGGATGGCGTCCAGGTCGTCGGCAAAGCCCGGATCGGCCAGGTGCGCGTGACTGTCGAACAGCCGGACTATCCGTCCAAACGCGGGAAGAGGGGCGGGCCGCCGGGGATGGTTTGACCGGCCCGAATGGCGCTGTCGGCGTCTCCCCAACCCGCCGAGCGGCCGGCAAGTCCGAGCTGCGCCTCAATCCGATCAGCCGTCTCCGGAATCGCGGGTCGAACCATCGTCGCGATCCGCGGCAGCGCGTCCGCGAGCGTGGCAAGCACCGTCTGCAGACGCGGGCGCTGTTCGTCGTCGCGCGCCAGCCGCCAGGGTTCGGTCCGCTCGATGTATTGATTCACCGCCGTGATGTAGCGCCACACGGCGGCCAGTGCCAAGTGAAAGCGCCAGTTCTCGTAGTGCTGCGCGGCCAGTTCCCAGGCCGTTTCCTCGGCGCCACGCAGTTCCGACTCCTGGATGGTCGGGTCGGAGCTTTCGGGCACGACCCCGCCGAAAAAGCGGTCCAGCATGGACGTACTGCGGAGCACCAGGTTGCCGAGGTCGTTGCCCAGGTCGTGCTGGTAGCGGCGCGCCATGCCTTCCCAGGTGAAGTCGCCGTCGCGCTCGTAGGCAACCTCGCGCAGCAGGAAATACCGCAACGCGTCTGAGCCGAAGCGCTCGACGACTTCCGCCGGTCGCACGACGTGGCCGCCGCTCTGGCTCAATTCCTCGCCGGCAAAGTTCACCCAGCCGTGCACGCACACTTGTCGCGGCACCTCAACGCCGGCAGCCATGAGCATGGCCGGCCAGTAGATGGCGTGAAAGCGCACGATGTCCTTGCCGACAACGTGTACGTCGGCCGGCCAGCGCTGCGCGAAGAGATCGTCGCCGCCGGGCTGTCCGAAGCCGATTCCGGTGATGTAGTTGATCAGCGCGTCAAACCAGACGTAGATCACGTGGGTGGGATCGTTCGGCAACGGCAGTCCCCAGCCACCGGTGGCACGCGAGATGCTGAAGTCCTTGAGGCCCTGGCGCAAAAAGCCGAGCATTTCGTTGCGTCGAGACTCGGGCCAGACGAAGTCGGGGCGCTGCTCGTAGAGCTTCAGCAGCGGTTCCTGGTAGTTCGACAGGGCGAAGAAGTAGTTGTCTTCTTCCACCCACTCCGGCGGCACGCGATGGGTTGGGCAGCAGCCGTCGACGAGATCCTCGTCGCCGTAGAAGGCCTCGCAGCGGACGCAATACCAGCCCTCATACCGGCCCTTGTAGATATCGCCGTTGTCGTACACGCGGTTGTAAAACGCCTGTACCGTCTGCAGATGCCGCGGTTCGGTCGTACGCACGAAGTCGTCGAATTCCACGCCCACCAAATCCCACGCGGTCCGGAAGCGCACGGCGGCCTGGTCGACGTATGACTGGGGGTCGATACCCTCCTCCCGGGCCGAACGGCTGACGCGCTGGCTGTTCTCGTCCAGTCCGCCAACAAAAACCACGTCCTGGCCCCGGAGCCGGCGATAGCGCGCCATGGCGTCGGCCGTGATCATCTCGAACGAGTGACCGACATGCGGCTCGCCGCTGGGGTAGGGGATGGACGTTGTCAGGTAGTAGCGGGACACAGCGCGTTCGGATGGCAAGGGCGACGGTGGGCGATTCTACGCGCTGCTGGTCGGCGGCTGGCGCAACTCGCGTGCGATTCGGTAGACATATTCGCGGGGCAGTTCGAGCGCCCGCGCCACGGCGCCGGCCGCCCTGGCCGGTCGCGTGCCGGCGTCCAGATGAATTCGCAACTGCTCCTCCACCGTCGCCTGGTCGACCTGGGGCGCCTCAGCCACACCGCCGACATCGATCACGACCGTCAATTCGCCGCGCGCGCCCACGACCGACACGAAGCTGGCAATGTCCGCCAGCGTTGACTCGCGGATCTCCTCATGAAGCTTGGTCAGTTCTCGGCACAGGGCCGCGGGGACGTCTCCCAGCCATGCCTCCAGTTCGGACAGCCGGTCAGCCGCGCCGTGTGGGGGGAGGTAGATCACCAGCGTCCGTGCCGTGTCCGCCGCGCGCCGCACGAGGCGCTCCCGCCGAACTCGCCGCTCCGGCAGGAAGGCCAGAAACGCCACCGGCTGGCGCGCAAACGAGACGACGGATAGCGCCGTGGTCAGGGCCGAAGGACCGGGAATGGGAACTATCGGCAGCCCCTCGGAGCGCACACGCGCGAGCAGATCCGGGCCGGGATCGGAAACGCCCGGCGTACCAGCGTCGACAATCAGCGCGACATCGCCAGCACGCAAACGCTCAATGATGGCGTCCTCTCGACTCTCGGGGCTGTCCTCGCGGTAGGTGATGACTTTGGAGACGCTGCCCACATGACCCAGCAATTTGCGGGCGCGCTGGACATCTTCAGCCACCACGACGTCGACCGAGCGCAGCACACGGGACGCGCGGAAGGTCAAGTCTTCCAAATTGCCAATCGGCGTGGCGACCACGTATAGCGTGCCCATGCAGCGAGTCTACGCAGCGCCGCTGGTTCCCGACCCATCCAGCAAGACACCAAGCCCGAGACATCTGCCCGAGCCAAGTCCCCTTGAACCGTCCGTCTACGGCTTGGGCATCGCCTTGATGGCGTTATAGGCCGGCCGAGGCGACAGATCGGGGCGCAGGATGCCGAAGGCCCACTTCTCGTCGGTGTTGGGCACGACCTGCTGGAAGTTCAGATTCCAGATGATCATGTGGGTGACGTAGGGACTTTCAGCCCGGACCTTGGCGAACGATCGAACGAAGAAGGCTGCCTGATCGGCCTCGGAATTGCAGGCCGCGTACTCGAAGCCGGACGCCGGCGCCGGTGGCGCGCCCGGGCCGTCAATCGTGGCCCAGCCGAACTCCGTAAACCACACCGTCTTCTCCGGATGCCCTCGAGCCGCCATCATGTTGTACAGCTCCTTGTAGCGGTCAAAGAAGAAGCTTGGATGCGTTGACCAGCCGCCATTGCAGTTGGCGTTGCTGTGATTCGCAGCGCCTAGCCGGTCGTCCGGCGCGTTGGGCCCGCCGTTCGGATGCACGCCCAGCGCTTCGAAGTAGTTGAATACCTCGCCGTTGTTGAAGTCGAAGATTCGTTGCATGTAGATCGCGTCATCGATGGCTATGGAGTTGTTCACCACGCCCGTCGGCGTCGGCGCGCCGAGCACCACGATCGCGTTAGGGTCCGACTCCTTGACGCCCCAGAAGCCGTTCTTCAGCAGTTGGATGAACTGGCTGTAGGAGGCGTCGGAAAAGGTGCCCCACTCAATCTCCAGGTTCTCCTCGTTCCAAATCTCATACGCCTGCACGCGGCCCTTGTAGCGCGCCGCAATTTCGCGCATGAAGTCTCGCAGCGTCTCCGGACTGTGGGGGCGTCCGTGTGTGGTGCCGACCTTACTCCTGTCGCTAATACACTTCACCGACCCCACGCGCCCTAGCGGCTT
>VXPS01000165.1 GCA_009839425.1 Chloroflexota bacterium | reverse complement strand
TAATAGACACGTTCACTCCGTCCACCGCTGCCCTCATCACGTACCCTCCACTCGCTATCCTTGCTAACCAAACCCACCCGGAGCCCCACCATGGCCGGCGACGTCTTCTACCAGGACATCAAATCCGTCGACTCGCCCCGCGGCTCCGTCGTCCCCGAGGGCGCCACCACCGAGGAAATCGACGGCCAGAACATCCTCCGCATCCCCGCCGCCACCACCCGCGTCGACACCCCCATCATCTTCCCCGGCTTCCGCATCATCGTTGAGGGCGACGAACTCCACGTCTCCGGCGACACCATCGTCGACGCCGCCATCTACGGTGAAACTCTCGAAGCCCGGGGCGCCGTCGTCTCATCGGACAAGGAGATCGAAGTCGTCGGCCTCATGCAGGCCGTCAGCGTCAGCGGCAAAACCGTCCGCGCCGACCGGATCGAGGCCGAACGCGTCCAGGCCGTCCTCAACGTCCGCGCCACCGGCGCCGTCATCGCCAAATCCCTCGAAATCACCGACGGCGGCGTCCGCGCCCCCCTCCTCGTCACCGAAACCCTCGAAGGCGAAAACCTCGCCGACACCTCCAAGACCTGGTCCGACGCCATCACCGCCGGCGACGTTCCAGACTGGCTGCAAGGCGGCTGATCGCAAACTCAACCGAGTCGGCCGAAGAGGTGCCGGCCTACAGCGCATTCGCCGAAATCTACGACGCCTGGCAGCGCCTATACGGCCTTGAGTACGCGATCCTGGTCGCCCCCCGCGTCAACCAGCGCCTCGCCGCCCACGTCGGCCGCCCCAAAACCCTCATCGACCTCGCCTGCGGCACCGGCACCCATTCCGTCCTCCAGGCCCACGGCGGCACCCGAGTCGTCGGCATCGACCTCTCCGCCGCGATGCTCCACCAGGCCCAGATCCGCGCAGTCGGCCGCCCCATCACCTTCGTTCAAGCCGACATGCGCACCTTCGACACCCACCAACCCGTCGACGCCGTCACCTGCCTCTACGCCAGCCTCAACCACCTGCTGGCCCCCCAAGACCTCACCCAAACCTTTACCCGCGTCGCCGCCCACCTCCGCCCCGGCGGTGTCTTCATCTTCGACCTCAACTCACAACACGCGTTCGAAGCTCTTTGGCGCGACCCCGTCACCGAGCACGGCCCCACCTTCACCCTCCACCGCCGCTTCGAGATTGACGGCGCCCAAACCACCATGCGCCTCCGCATCGAACGCCCCAACCATCAACCTGCCAACGACACCCTTACCGCTCGCTCATTCCACGAGTCACAAATCCGCACCGCCTTGGATGACGCCGGCCTCACCCTCCACGACTTCACCCAATTCAATCCCTTCCCCACCATCACCGGGAGTAACCTCAAGCAGCTCTGGACCGTCACCCTCGGATAACACCGCGCCGCGTATTCCTTGCACGCAGCGCATCTGGGGTCCCTGACGTCCGACACGCCTAACGCACTCGGGGACGCAGGTACGACGAGCCGCCTACAATCCACGTATCTACGGTCTGGCCTCGGAGAAGGTGACCTGTGTCGCATGAAGCTCGTTTGGCCGAACTTGGCATCACGCTGCCCGAAGCGCCCACGCCAATGGCGGCATACGTCCCGGCGTTGCGTACGGGCGATCTCCTGTGGATTGCCGGCCAGCCGCCGGGCGGCGACTGGCGCGGCCGGGTCGGCGAGGAATACGACATCGATACGGGCGCAATGGCAGCCCGCGACTCCGGACTGAACATCCTCGCTCAGGTCCGCAAGGCCGTGGGCAGCCTGGACGAGGTGGAACGGGTCATTAAGGTTGTGGGATTCGTCAACGCGGCGCCGTCGGTATCCGGCGTGCATCTGGTGGTCAACGGCTGTTCCGAACTGATGCAGGACGTCTTTGGCGAGGCCGGCCGCCATACGCGTTCGGCCGTGGGTTGCAGCACTCTGCCGATGGATATCCCTTGCGAGATCGAGGCCGTCTTCCAGCTACGGGAGTCCTAAGTACCCAGAGTTCCTTCAGCATGGCGCTTGGTAGCGGCTTCGCCGCGTGCAGACCATTCAAGGATCTGGAACTGGCGATGCTCCGATACAGCGGCCGGAGGCCGGGGCGCGTCGGGACCGCGCAAGTTGAGAGCTATGCCAACTGGCAGCCAACGCCAGTCGGCAGCGAGTGGCGACGCGCCGCTAGATGTTCAGCGGCGCCGGAGGCCGCGGTAGCGGCGCTTGCTCGGGATCCCGCGACTCGCTAAACAGCCCGATCTCGGCCGCCGAAACGTAGTCCGCCGCCCCAAACGTGGAATAGATCTTCAGCATCGCGTACCGAATCGGCACCGGCGTATCCACGTCGAACACCAGCTTCAGATCCGGCGCCGCCGCCGTGAAACGGCCGATACTGACCACCGCGTCGGGATGCGTTCGCGGATCCTCCAGCGAGGCCAGCACCTCGAACTCACGGATATAGGTGGCCGACGGTTCATCGGGGTGATTCCAGATAACCACCTTTTGAACCGGAGTGCGAAACCGCACCGTGTAAATCGCCGTTATCGGATAGTCCGGGCCGGCCGACCGCCACGCCGTGAACTGCGGATCGAACAGGCCGTCCTGCATCCGGTTGGGACCGTGATCGCCCTCCGGCTCGGCCGTCGAACTGATGGCCAGCAGCTTGCCGCCGTTCACGATTTCCAGGAGGTCGAAGCCTTCGCCGTCCAGGTTCGAGCTCTGCTGCAATCCGACCTGAATCCGGCGCACGACTTCCGGCTCGATTCCCTCCTCCTGCGTCGTCCGCAGCGCAAGCACGGCCGGAATGACCCCGGCCGCCAGCAGAAGGCCAAAAATCAGAAATGACGTCAGCGTTCGGCTGGATGTCACCGCGCGCCAGATATTGCGCGGCGTTGGGCGGCGCCCCGCGGCAATTTCGGCCGCCCGGGATTCCCGGTCGGCCCGCACCTCGGCCTCGTGCCCGTCGTGCCAGCGGTCCCGCTGGGCATCCACCGCCGCCTGGCGTCGCGCCCACGCGCCCCGGCTGGCGCCTCGCTCTACGGAGCGTTGCGGAGTCGACATTGGCACCTGCCGGACGTCATCCGGAGTAAGCCCGGTCCAGGAACTCGGCCACGTGCATCACCGTAAGGTCCAGCCCGCGCCGACGGGCGCCTGACTGGATGTGCAGCAGACAGCCCGGATTGGCGGACACAATCACCTTGGCGCCCGTAGCCTCGATCGCATCCAGCCGCTGCTCCAGGATCGCCAGCGAGATGTCCGTGTCGGTCACGCTGTACAACCCTGCCGCCCCACAGCAGACCGTCGGGTTCTCCATTTCCACCAGTTCGACCCCGGGCACGGCGGCCAGCAAGTCTCGGGGCTGTTGCGACACGCCCTGGGCATGCACCAGGTGGCAGGCGTCCTGGTAAATCACACGCTCGCGTATCGACCCGGCTGGCGGCTCGGCGCCAATCTCGGCAAGAAACTCGGACAGGTCCCGCACGCGCCGGGAAAACGCATGGGCGCGGTCGGCGTAGCTCGGATCGTCCTCCAGCAACTCACCGTATTCCTTCAGCGTGGACCCGCAGCCAGCCGAGTTGATGATGATGGCCTCATAGTCGTCTGACTCAAAGGCGTCGATGTTGCGACGCGCCAGTTCGCGGGCGGTCTCGAGATCGCCGCCATGCACGTGCAACGCCCCGCAACAGCTTTGGTGTTCGGGTATGTGAATGTCGCACCCGTTGCGCGCCAGCACCCGCAGCGAGGCGCGGTGGGCCTCGGCGAACGAAACGCTCATGATGCAGCCGGTGATGAAGGCCACCGACTGGCGGCGCTCCCCGTGCGCCGGCACGAACCGCAGGTCCGACGCCTGCAGGAACCGGTCCGAAACCGGCGGCGACAACGCCTCCACCGCCGCCAGCGGCGGCGCGATCAGGCGCAGCAAGCCGAGCTTTCGCACCAGCCCCTGCAACCCGCTGCGCTGGTACAGCCAAAGCCCTCGCGCGGCCAGCCGCAGCAGTTTCGGCCGGGGAAACACGACCCGCAGCACGGTCTGGGCGATCCGACGGCGCGTCGGCAGCAGCTTGGCCTGCACCGTCTGCGCGCGTACGGACTCGATCAGGGCCCCGTACTTCACACCCGAGGGGCACGCCGTCTCGCAGCCGCGACAGTCCAGGCATTGAAACGTGTGTCGCAAGAACGCCGGGCTGTCCAGGGCCATCCGCCCGTCGTGCACAGCATCGATCAATTGGATGCGTCCGCGTGGCGAGTCCATCTCCACCCGCAGCACGCGGTACGTCGGACACTCGTTGAGACACAGCCCGCAATGCACGCAGGTGGACACGATCGACGTGTCCGGTGCGTCTGACGCGGAGAATCCCAACCGCGCGGGTTCCACAGCCATGCTCTAGATCACCACAAAGCGTCCACGGTTGATTATCCGACCTGGATCGAAGGCCGAACGCAACGCCTCCATCGCCTGCACGTCCGGCGCGTCGGCCGAAACGCCCCAGGCGCCTGCCGCCCGCTTCACCTCCGCGGGCGCGTACTCGATTACCAGTGCCCCACCCAGCCGCTCCGCCGCCGCTCGCAGTCGCTGCACGAACTCCGTCAGCCCGCCCGTGGCGTCGGTCCTGCTGGCCCTCACCCGAACCACTCCGTTAAGCGCCCGCGCGCTGGCCACGGTCCGCAAACCCAGGTCCTCGCCGATTTCGGCCGCGCTTTCCAGCAGCGAGGCCGTCTGGCTGGACAGCGCGCTCACCCGGCAGGTTGTCTGCCCGGCATCGTCCGCGGGCGGCCGCGCCAGCCCGTCGGCATCCGACCAGAATCGATCCTGGGCCTCCCCGTCCAACGTCACGCCATCCTCGTCTGCGTGCGGCGCCACGGCCGCCGTCGCCATCGCCAGCTGCGCGGCCACGCCGCCCGCGGTTCCGGCCACGCGAATCGCCAACAGCCACGGGCCGCCGTCCCCAACGTTGATGTCCGGAGTCAACGCTCGCTGAACCAGGTCGAATCCGCTGGATACCAGCGGACTGTCGATCACGGCGCCGATAGCCACGCCGCCCGCCGCGGGGTCCGCCAGCGGCATCACCAGCGTCCGCTCTATCGACGGGCGCGGCATGATCTTCAGGTTTACGCGCGTGATGACGCCCAGCGTGCCGAACGCCCCAATGTGCGCCTTGGGCAGGTCGTATCCGGTCACGTTCTTCACCACCATGCCGCCCGATCGCGTCACTAGGCCGTTCACGCCCGCGACTTCAAGGCCGATCACCAGGTCTCTCGCCGTTCCCGATCCCGCGCGACGCGGACCGGAAAGATTGGCGGCCACCATGCCGCCGACCGTGGCACTCGGTTCGCTCGCTGGATCCAGGGCCAGCATCTGCCCTTCGCCGGCCAGCAGGTTCTGGATGTCCGTCAGGCGCGCGCCGGCGGCCAACGCCAGCGTGAGATCCGCCGGCCGGTACTCGATGACCGCGTTCAGTCCGCTGAGGTCCAGCAGCAAGTCCACCCGCTCCGGCGGCTGACCAAGACCCAGGTGGGACCCGCCGCCCCGCGGCGCCACCACCGCGTTCAGGCGCTGACAGATCGCCAGCGCCGCCGCCACGGCATCCGGCGAGTCGACGCGCGCGCGCAGACTCGGCCGAACGCCGGCAACCGTGTCGCCACCCGGGTCGGGTGATGCGACCGCCTCAGGCGACAGTTCTGTCGCCAGTTCCTCCAGCAACTCAGCCGTATCCGGCGCAGAGTTCGGTGCCATGATGTGCAGTATCGGGGGCGCGCTAGGACGCGCTCAACGCATGTCGTCTTGCAATGATCGTAGCCAGAACGCGAACCAGCCTTCACGAAGCCCGGGCGCGGCTGCCCGGACCCGTAGGTGTGGTGCCCACGATGGGAGCGCTGCACCAAGGCCACCTCGCGCTCCTGCGAGCCGCCCGTCGGCGCGAGCGCTCGGTCGTCGCCACCCTGTTCGTCAACCAGACCCAGTTCAACGACCCGTCGGACTACGCCGCCTACCCCCGGGACGAAGCCGCAGACCTGGCGGGTTTCGAGGCCCGCGGCGTTGACTTAGTCTTCGCGCCATCTGTCGAAGAGATGTATCCGGAAGGCTTTGGCACACGGATCGATCCAGGACCAATCGGCGCCGACCTCGAAGGCGCCCGCCGACCCGGCCATTTCGCGGGCGTCGCTACCGTCGTGGCCAAGCTCTTCAACCTCACCCGGCCCACCCGCGCCTACCTCGGTCAGAAGGACTGGCAGCAGACCCGCGTCATCGACCGCATGGTGAGGGACCTGAACCTGCCAACTGACCTCGTCATCGTGCCCACGGTCAGGGACGCCGACGGCCTGGCCCTCAGCAGCCGCAACGTGCGCCTCACGTCCGAACAGCGCCAGGCCGCCTTGTCGCTCTGGCGCGGTCTGAGGCTCGCGCGCGATGCCTGGGAAGACGACGAACGGTCACCCATGGATCTGGCCGACCTGGTGAGAACGACCGTGCAGGCCGAGCCGCTGGCCACCCTGGGCTACGCCGAAGTCCGCCACGCCCTGACCCTCGAACCTCTAACCGAAGCCGACCCGCCCCTCGTGATCGCTGTCGCGGCCCAAATCGGCGGCGTTGGCCTCATCGACAACGTCGTGCTGGGGGACGGGCTGCTGGACGAGATCGCGCCCTAGCCCTGCCTCACGCCAGGAGCAGTCGACCGCCCGCAGTCAGCGGGGCTGGATGAGCGGAAGGCCCGGAATCCCGACAAAGTCCCGGTCGACGGAAGCAAGCGGGCACTGGCGCATCAGGGCGGTGGCCGCAATCCACGCGTCCGCGACGTCGAGCGTTCGACCCATTTCCCTGAGGTCGCTGCGCAGACGGGCGGAGACGTGGACAAGGACTTGGTCAGGCCAAACAATCTCATACTCCGCAATGCGGTCGCGCAGACGTAACGCTCGCGCCTCACCCCAGGCACGCGCATATCTCCAATAAAGCAGTTCTTCTACGGTCTGAAATGAGAGCAAGGCCCGGCGCCCCGCAAGCCGTTCCTGGTAGTAGTGATATCGCCGGTCGTCAGCCTCGTTGAACAGGATGGACACGACGGACGTATCAAGGACAACGCATTCCGAGCCGGTAGTCATCAGCAACCGCGGCGCTCGCGGATGATGCGATTCAGGGCTTCCCATTCCTCAGGGGATGCTTTGATCTTCGGCATGTTGTCGGGGTCCAGGACCGGGGCTTCGCCGAATTGGGCGACCACGAAAGCGGAGTGGCGGAGCACGTCGAGTTCGGCGTGGACGGCGACGACGATGAGGGCGACTTGGTCCGTGC
Organism: Chloroflexota bacterium; assembly: GCA_009839425.1. Taxonomy (GTDB): domain Bacteria; phylum Chloroflexota; class UBA11872; order UBA11872; family UBA11872; genus UBA11872. The sequence goes on along the minus strand of VXPS01000165.1, from coordinate 8,481 downwards.
TGGGTGGCTCGATCCAGACTCGCAGGGACTGGACCTGAAGTCGGATGGTGAGCGGCGAGCAGGCGCCAGTGACGAATGTTCCGCGGGGCAAAGCGCGCGACTGAATAATGGCTGCGCGAGCGACGAACCGGCGGTCCGTTGGCCCGGGCAGTTCCGGGCAGTCGTCAACGTTGAGCACCGCCCAGATGGGCCGGCAGCCGCCCTCATCCCACGCCCGCGAGATGGCTCCGCTGACGGCGAATGCCAGCAAGTTGCCGTACTGGGGGCGCTGGACACCCTTGAGATGCAGCAGGCCACGCAGTTCGCCGCCGGTACCACGTCCCGCAAGGATCTGCCGCCCCAGTGTCTTACGAAGCCGCATGAGCAGGTGCAATCCGGCTTCCGCTACGGATTCCGGCGCCCGGTCGAGGTGGGTCGAGGACTCGACGGTGATCGGTTCGCGGTCGGGCCATTCAGCTTCGTAGCGCACAGCGTCGCCAGTCGCCGCCGCCTCAGCGGTGGGCTCGGCCGTCAGCTGCTCGCGGGCGGCAACGGCCGACGGATCATCCGCGGAAACGACCGGGATGGAATCGAGAATGGCCGCTTCCGAATGCGGATTCAGGCCAAACCGCGTGGCGAGCAGGAAGGTGTCCGGGTTAACGTCGACCGCGGGGCCGCCGGGTCTGAGGGACGCAAGCCGCCGGGTCAATGCGATGGCGGCACTGGCTGGCGAGCCAGCCTCGTAAGTGTTCGTCCGGGCTGCTCACTTCCGACGGCAGGCGACGCGCCCGCCCGCGTGAAGCCCTGGGACAACACGGGTTAATTCTAGTCGCTGGGCTGCCGCCGGTGATGAGTTGCTGTGGCCGGCCAGGCATACGCGTGAACCGGCTTGCGAGGCTCGGAGCGGGCGGCCCGGGACCTGGTTAGTTCAAACTCCAGCCGAGAGCCTGGGCCACCGCCTCGGTATTGGCCTCGACTTCAGCCGGTTTGGGTGCGTACCGCACCGCCGCGCCCGGATCCTTCAGTCCGGTGCCGGTAAGCACGCACACAACCCGATCGCCCATGGCCTCGCCGCCACGAGCGCGTTGCAGGAGTCCGGCCACCGACGCGGCCGAAGCCAGTTCGACAAAGATGCCTTCTTCGGCCGCCAGCAGCTGATAGGCCTCCACGATGAGTTCGTCGCTGACCGCCTCGATCGTCCCGTCCGACTCGTCGCGCGCCTGCACGGCACGCTCCCAGTTGGCCGGATTGCCGATTCGGATCGCCGAAGCCACCGTATCCGGACTTGCTACGGGCGCGCCCTCCACGATCGGCGCGGCGCCCGCCGCCTGGAAGCCCCGCATCACCGGGAGCTGCCTGGACCGGCCGGCGCTCTCGTAGGCGCGGAAGCCCTTCCAGTAGGCCGTAATGTTGCCGGCGTTGCCAACCGGGATGTACAGCTCATCCGGCGCCTCGCCCAGGGTGTCCACCACCTCGAATGCAGCCGTTTGCTGGCCTTCCAGCCGGTAGGGATTGACCGAGTTCACCAGCGCCACGCCCGGGCGCGACGCAAGCTCCCGGACCACGGTGAGACCGTCGTCAAACGACCCCTGGATCGGAATCACGCGCGCGCCGTAGATCAGCGCCTGGGCCACCTTGCCCAGCGCTACACCACGCGCCGGAATGATCACCCCGGTCGGCGTCCCGGACCGCGCGCCAAATGCCGCCGCCGATGCCGCCGTGTTCCCGGTCGAAGCGCAGATGAACGAGTGCGCGCTCTCTTCGATCGCCTTGGCTGCGGCCACCGCCAGCCCCCGGTCCTTGAACGAGCCCGTGGGATTGCAGCCTTCGAGTTTCAGCCAGACCTCCGCCACCCCGAGCCGTCGCTCCAGCGACGCGGCCCGAACCAGCGGCGTGTCGCCCTCGCCAATGGTCAGATTAGGCGTGGCCTCGCCTACCGGCAGAAACTCTCCGTAGCGCTCGATTACCCCCGGACGCGGGGATCCGTTCATTCCGCCAGGTCCTCGACCCGTATCACGCTGGCGACCGAGGCCACCACGTCCAGATCCGCAATCGCGGACAGCGCGTGTTGGACCGCCGCTTCCTGGGCTTCATGCGTCAGGAATACCAGCTCCGCGCGACCTGCGTTTTCGTCCACTTCCTTTTGGATCACCGAGGCGATGCTGATGGCGTGCTCGCCGCAGACGGTGCCGATGCTGGCCAGGACCCCCGGCTGATCCTTCGCCCAGAGGCGGAAGTAGTAGCGCGAGCGAACCTCCGGCATCGGCAAGACACAAAGGTCGCCGTCCAGCGACATGGGAATCCGGTCGTGCACAGCCCGCCGGATGTTGTGTCCCAGGTCGATCAGGTCGGCCACGATGGCGCTGGAGGTCGGTTCGGGGCCCGCCCCGCGCCCAATGAACAATGCGCGGCCCAGCAGGTCGCCGTCCAGCAGCACGGCGTTGAACACCCCGTCCACCTGCGCCAGCAGCACGTCCCGCTGAATCAGCGCCGGATGCACCCGGGCCTCGAAGCCGTTGGGCGTCCGCTTGGCGATAGCCAGCAGCTTGATGCCGTAGCCCAGCTCGGCCGCATACCGGAAATCCGCCGCGCTGATGCGGGTGATGCCTTCGCGATAGACATCCTCCGGCCTGACGGCGCAATTGAAGGCCAGCGAGGCCAGGATTACCAACTTGTAGGCCGCGTCGACGCCTTCGATGTCGTTGGTGGGGTCCGGTTCGGCGTATCCCAGCCGTTGGGCGTCCGCGAGAGCGGCGTCGAAGTCCACGCCGCCGGAGGCCATCTCGGTCAGGATGTAGTTCGTCGTCCCGTTGATGATGGCGTGCACTTCACGGATCTGGTTCGCCGCCAGGTCCTGGCGGAACGGCCCGATCACCGGAATGCCGCCGCCCACGCTGGCCTCGAAGTACAGGTCGCGACCGTTGGCCGTGGCCAGCTCCAGCAACTCGATCCCGTGCGTGGCCATCACTTCCTTGTTGGCGGTGACCACGTGCTTGCCGGACTGAAGCGCCCGCCGGATATAGGTGTTGGCCGGCTCGACGCCGCCCATCAGTTCCACGACGACGTCGATGGACGCGTCGTCGAGCACGTCGTCCACGTTGACGGTGAGCTGGGATGCTTCGAGTGGAACGTCGCGTCGGCGATTCGGATCACGGATCAGCGCGCGCCGAACCTGGAACGAGCGGCCGATCTGGCGCTCCAGAAAGCCGGTTCGCTCGGTGACCGTGCGAACCACGGCCGACCCGACCGTCCCCAATCCCAGGAACCCAAGGCCGATCTCTGCGGACATCCGCCCCTCGCTGCTCACGGAAATTGCCGCGTGAAGAATAACGCCGATTGACGATGATTAGGCTGGCTAACGGAGGCTTCTGCCCGGGCCGTCCACGACCAACGGCCACGCGCCCTGTGGCCGTCCATTACGGCCGCCGCGGCGAAGTGACCGTGCGGCGGTAGGCGTAGCTCAGCAACACCCGTGCCACGCCTGCCACTGGCAGGGCAATGACCATGCCGGTAATGCCCCAGATTTGCAGCCCCGCAAAGATGGCGAAGAGCGCAATCAGGGGATGCACGCGTACTACCCGGCCCACCACGTTCGGAATCACGAAGTAATCCTCGAGCTGTCGCAGCACCGTGTACATCACCGCCACAACTACGCCAGCCACCCAACCGGGCCAGCCAAAGTTGTTGGCCGTCACCAGGGCCAATCCGATCGGTGGAATGGCCGCCATGATCGGGCCGAACACCGGGATCAATTCCAGGAACCCCGTGGCAATGGCCAGGATCACGGCAAACGGGATGCCGATGATCGACAACCCGATGAACGTCGTCACGCTCATGATCACCACCAGGATGATCTCGCCGCGAATAAACCCGCCGAGAACACTGTTAATCCGGCCGATCAACTCCTCGGTCTCGGCTCTCGGACCGGGCGGAATCCGTTCCAGGAGCCCCCGAAACAGCTCGGGACCGGCCAGCAATAGGTAACCCGCCGCGACTATGGCCAGCACGCCGTGAATCAGCAGATTGAAGGCGCTTCGGAAGGCGCTGACCGCCTGTGAGGCATCGGTCAGCATGCTCGTCGCGCCCGCCGTCAGCCCGTCAATCACGTCCTGCACAACCAGCGGCTGCCCGAGCAGTTCTGACGGGAGCGCCGCCTCGACTTCCGCCACGATGCTCGGAAGCTCCGTCGTCAGCCGGTTCAGTTCGTCGACCACACGCGGAATGATCAGGAAGCCCAGCAGGGTCAGAAGTCCGATCCCCAGGGCATAGAAAATCGCCACCGCCGCTGGACGCGGGACGCGGGCCAGCCGCACCAGCCCGTTAACGGCCGGGTTGAAGACGTACGCAAAGATTCCGGCCCACACAAACGGGCCCACGATCTCCCGCGCGCCCCACAACACCAGCCCCGCCAAAATCGCAATGAACATCGCCACCGTGCGCCGCGTCCGCGGCGACCAGCGATAGACCGCCTGCTCGCCGGCTCCGGGCGCGCCGTTAGCCGGTGGGTCGGGCGGTTGCGGGTCTGGTGTCTGCCGGTCGGACGGCGAGGCGGAAGCCTCGGGCGGGTCGGGTACCGACACCGTGCTCGGTTCGGAGATTGAGGGACGTGCGTCGATGGTAGACGACCATCGGCTCTGGCGGGTCAGTTCTTTTCAGCCCGAGGCCGGCCCTCCCGCGCGCAGCTCGGTCGAAGAAACGTCCACTCGCAACTCCCCGGCTGGAATCGCCTCGAACAGTCCTGCGAATTCAGAAGGCATCGTCAGGTCGCGCAGTTGAAGAAAGCGGCCGTGCTCAAGGCGACCGGCCACCACGAACCGCGACCCCAGGGACCGCAACTCGCGCAGCGCGCCGTGCATGGCCTCTACTCCTCCGTAGTAGACCGGATCGACGATGCGACGCGCCGTGTCTGCCCCGACCACGAACGCCGCACCAGGTAGCAAGCGGGCTTTCTCAACGAACGTCGGGGCGGCTGTCAGAATCAGACTGGCACGACTATCGAACTGGGCGGCTCGGCGCAGGACCTCGGCGGATGGCAGCGGCGGCTTGTCCACGTTGGTGATCGACAACTCGTAGGCCACCGGATCGCCGAATCGCCGCCTCGCGGCCTCCCACAGCGCCAGGTGCGCCTCATGCCACGGATTGAATGACCCCGGCACCAGCGCCGTCGGAATCTGCCCGCCCGGCCGCCGCCGCCCGTCGGGATAGGCCGTGAACCAGGACTGCGTGCCGTCATGGACGACCGCCAACTCGTCATCTTCGACCTCGCCGCTGCGCCTGGCAGAGGCAAGGTGGGACCCGGCCAGTTCGCGCCACGGGGCCACTCCCACCGCGTCCGCCAGCAACGCCACGATCGCTCGCTCGGCGGCGGATTCCTGCGCCTGCCGACTGGAATGCAGCGGCTGAAACCACCACTCCAGGGCGATCGTTCGCGACCCATCGAACGCGGCCGCGTGCAGCCGATCCTCCCCCCGCCGCACCCGATCGGTGGCCAGCGCCGCCGTCGCCCCCAAACCGACTACGGGTAGCGAACCGTCGCCCCGAAACTGACATGCACGTTGAAATGCCCGCCGCGCCAGCGCCTCGGCCGTCTCGACCGAACACGCCTGCGCCGGCGCCTCGCCCAGGTAGGCGGCCACCGCCGCCGGTCCATACGGCACCGCAACATCCAGCACCGTGCGCGACCCACCCGGACGCCGCAGCAACAGCGGAATCGCCCCCGTCCCGCCCCCCGTCAGCACCAGCGCCGCCACCGTGCGCGACGCGTGAATGCAATGCACCAGCCCGTCCAAACCGCCTTTTGCGGCGGACACGATTGAACTACGCCAGGTCCAGCAGCACGCGGCCGTCCGCCACCTGCACCGGATACACGCGCACCCGCGCCCGATCCGGATCCGCCAGCGCCCGGCCCGTGGCCATGTCGAATATCCAGCCGTGCCACGGGCATTGCAGCAGCGTCCGCGCGCCCGTCTGGTACTCGATATGACCTCCCACGGACTCCGCGTGAACATTGCCCTTGCACCGGCCTGACGACAGCCGCGCCCCCTGGTGCGCGCACACGTCGCGAGCCGCGTAAAACTCCGCGCCCGAGTTCACGACCACAAAGCCGCGGCCGCCGATCTCCACGCGCGTGGGCTGGCCGACCTCGAAATCGGCCTCCGCCCCTACGTCATGCACGCTCGAAGTCGTAAAACGCCGTGGCGTTCCCGGCCATGATCTTCTGCCGCAGCTCGCCCCGCACCACCGACGGCAGCGCGCGGTCCGGCGCATCGAAGTCCCAGTGCGGGTAGTCGGTGGCGAACATCAGGAAGTCGTCTCGGCCGATCATGTCGAAGATCTGCAGCAGGTGCTGCGGGTTCGGCGGCTCGTCCATCGGCTGCGTCGTCATCCGGAAGTGCTCCAGGATGTACTCGCTCGGCAGCTTGCGCAGCCACGGCACTTCCTCTTTCAGCCCCTTGTAATTCTTGTCGAACCGCCACATCAGCGGCGGCAGCCACGAGAACCCGCCCTCGATCAGCGCAATCCGCAGGTTGGGCAATCGCTCGAAGATGCCCTCCGACACCAGGCTCAACACCTGCGCCTCGAACGCCTGCGTCATGCCTGTGTGGTCTTCCAGGTAGTACGACGGCCAGCCGGTCGCCGTAATCGGGTGATTCCCCCACCCGCCGAAGTGAATCCCCACCGGCAGATCCATGTCGGCGGCCGCCTCGAACATCGGGTAGTAGTGCCGCTTCCCGTACGGCGCGTTGCCCCGAACCGTCAGGATCACCTGCACGAATCGCCCGTCCTTGCCGCAGCGACGAATCTCCTCCGCCGCCGCCTCCGGAATCTGCGGCGTCACCGTGATGGAGCTCCGCCAGCGCTCGTCGCTGTCCAGCCACTCGTGGCGCTGCCACTCGTTCACTGCGCGGGCCAACGCGATGCTGAAGTCGTCGTTATGCACGTGACCCGCCGCGTACAGCGGCGTCAGGATCCCGAACTGCATGTCCCACTCGTCCAGCAGCTGCTCGCGAACGAAGTCGGGATCCGCACCGGGCTTCAGCCCGTTCGGCGGCCACGCGTCGCGTCGCGCGGCATTCTCGTAGCCCTTCGGATACTGCGTGCCCGGCGGCGCCGCAAAGCCGGATTGCTTGACGTACTGCACCCACCGGTCCGACATGAACGGCGTCAGGTCGTGAATCGTGTTCGGATACGGATGAACGTCGCAGTCGATAACAGTCAGCGAGGTACGGCCGTTCGCGGCCTCCGCAGCCGCCGGCGCGTCAAGGACAGCCTGTGCCATGGAACCCCCTCCTTACCGCCCGATACTCGCCACCAACTCCCCACCCGTCAAGACCCGGCGGCGCGCAGGCTACCCACGCATCCCCGCTCGCTACGGCCGAGCCCGGCGCCTACCTGGTCAGCGGCTTGTCAACGACTACTTCGGCAGTCCGTGCTCGTCGTACAGAAAATCGCCGTGCTCCACGGCAGACGGCCCCTCGCGCAACCGGCTGGCGCAACGCCTCCCTATGGCCAGCAACTCGCTTGCGAGCGCTTCGACCCCGCGCCCGCGCTCCTCGCGCTCCAGTCGACTCTCTTCCAGGCCCTCGACTCCGATTCGGGACACAGTCCGGTCCAATCCCGGGTCCGGCCGCGCCGTCAACTGACCAACTGCAGGCTCAGCGTCAGGGCCGACATTCCTGCCGAAACCACCACCCCCACGCCCAGCCCAACCATCCACTTGATGAGCCGGTTCTCAAGATTGGCCAGATCGGCCTTCGTCGCCAGGTGCTCGTAGCCCCCTTGCAGGTGGCTGACTTCGCGCTCGACCTGGCTCACGCGTCCCTCAAGTGCGGCCATAACCCTTCCAGTCCTCAATGACCGCCCCTGGATGTCTCCAGCCTATCAAGGTCTTAGTCGCACCCCCCTGTGTGACCATGCCCCCCATGCACCTCCACGCCCTCCTCTTCGACCTCGACGACACCCTCATCCCCGACGAAAGCGCCTCCGAAGCCGTCTTCCTCGCCGCCTGCGCCCCGGTCGCCGCCCGCTATGGCCTCGACCCCGCCGCCGTCGCCCGTTCCGCCGGCGCCTGCGCCCGCAGGCTCTGGCACGCCTCCGACCACAACGACTACTGCCAGTCCATCGGCATCAGTTCCTGGGAAGGCCTCTGGGCCGACTTCACCGGCGACGCCCCCAACCTCCAGCGCCTCCACGCCTGGGCCCCCGCATACCGCCGCGAATCCTGGACTCGCGCCCTTGCCCAGCACGGTGTCGACGACCCCGCCTTCGCCGAACAGCTCGCCAACCGCTTCCGCCGCGAACGCCGCCTGCGCAATGCCATGTTCCCCGACGCCGCCCAACTCCTACCCGAGATCTCCCAGCGTCTCCCCCTCGCCCTCGTCACCAACGGCGCCCCCGACCTCCAGCACTTCAAGATCGACGCCTCCGGCGTCCGCCCCTACTTCCAGTCCATCGTCGTCTCCGGCGAACTCGGCATCGGCAAGCCCCACCCGGCCCCCATGC
>VXPS01000188.1 GCA_009839425.1 Chloroflexota bacterium | reverse complement strand
GACGTCGCTTGCTTTTCCTGCGTGCACGCGGAGTGCGCCCCCCAGGACCACGAGCGTGACGGGATTGGCCGGAGGCCGAATGGGGTCTGGACGGACACTTGGCGCATTCAACTGTCGCGGCAAGCGTTGACGTGGATCTTGTTTGACACGCAAACCGCCCCGCCGTCCTGCGCCGGCGGGGCGGTTGAGCAATGCGAAGTGTGGACTTAGTAGTCCATCGCGGGCGCCGCGGGGGCCTCTTCCTTCTCCGGAACGTCGGCGATCAGCGCCTCGGTCGTGAGAATCATGCCTGCGATCGAGGCGGCGTTCTCAAGAGCCGAGCGCGTGACCTTGGCCGGGTCGATCACGCCAGCCGCCACCATGTCGGTGTACTCCTCGTCCACCACGTGGTAGCCCCAGTTCGTGCCCTTGGAGCCGGACTGCCGGCGAACTTCCTCGACGACAACCGAGCCGTCGGCGCCGGAGTTGGAAGCGATCCAACGCAGCGGCTCTTCGAGCGCGCGGCGGAGGGCGCGAACGCCAACGATCTCATCGCCAACGCACTCGGCTTCCACACCGTCCAGCACGTGCGCGGCGTTCAGGAGGGCCACGCCACCGCCCGGCACGATGCCTTCCTCGATGCCGGCGCGCGTAGCTGACAGGGCGTCCTCCACGCGGTGCTTCTTCTCCTTGAGCTCGGTCTCGGTCGCGGCGCCGACACGAATGACGGCCACGCCGCCGGCCAGCTTGGCCAGCCGCTCCTGCAGCTTCTCGCGGTCGTACTCGGACGTGACTTCCTCAACCTGGCCCTTGAGCTGGTTGAGGCGGGCCTGCACGGCCGCTTCCTTACCGCCACCTTCAACGATGGTGGTGTTGTCCTTGTCGGCCACCACGCGGCGGGCGCGACCCAGGTCCTCGAGGATCACGCCGTCTAAACGACGACCCATGTCCTCGGAGATCACCGTGCCGCCGGTTACGACGGCCACGTCCTGCAGCATTTCCTTGCGGCGGTCGCCGTAGCCGGGGGCCTTGACAGCCAGGCAGTTCAGGATGCCGCGCAGCTTGTTCACCACCAGGGTGGCCAGGCCTTCGCCCTCCACGTCCTCGGCAATGATCACGAGGTCCTTCTTGCCGGACTGCGTGACCTTCTCCAGCGTCGGGAGAATGTCGCTCACCGCCGACAACTTCTTGTCGGTGACCAGGACCAGCGCGTCCTCGATCACGGCCTCCATGCGGTCCTGGTTGGTCACGAAGTACGGCGAGATGTAGCCGCGGTCGAACTTCATGCCTTCCACGTACTCAATCTCGAATTCGAGGCCCTTGGACTCCTCGACCGTGATCGCGCCGTCCTTGCCGACCTTGTCCATGACCTCGCCGATCAGCTCGCCGATCTGCGTGTCGTTGGCGGAGATGGAGGCGATCTGGGCGATCTCGTCCTGGCTGCGAATCTGCTTGGCCTGGGCGCCCACTTCCTCGACCACGGTCTCGACGCCCTTGGCCAGGCCGCGCTTGATGATCATGGGATTGGCGCCGGCCGCGACGTTCTTCAGGCCCTCCTTGATGATGGCCTGCGCCAGCACGGTGGCGGTGGTGGTGCCGTCACCAGCGATGTCGTTGGTCTTGCTGGCGGCTTCCTTGATGAGCTGGGCGCCCATGTCCTCGAAGGGGTCTTCCAGGTCGATGTCCTTGGCCACTGTCACGCCGTCGTGGGTGACGGTGGGGCCGGAGTACTTCTTGCCCAGGGCCACATTGCGGCCCTTTGGCCCCAACGTCGTCTTGACGGCGTTGGCCACCACATCGATGCCCTTTACCAGCTTCGATCGGGCCTCTACATCCAGCAGGATGTCTTTCGGCATACTTTCGTCCCTTTCGACCCGGCTGGCCGCGAGCAGGACGCTTCGGCCTTCGTGTGGGGGTCGTGGCTGGTCCGCCAGTCAGGCACCGCGCACCGAGTAATTCCGGACGCGCGCTGACGCGGATCGAATCAATCGCGTTAGCAGCCCATTGTAGAGATCGGCCAAAACGAGCGTCAAGAGATTCCGCTATTTGCGGCGGCACTGTGCAAACGCGTATCCGGCGCTACCCATCGCTCGATTCGTCAGGATTCGGCAGCTCGCGTAGCGACCGAATCGGTGACAGGAACAGCCATAGGGCGACCGCCAGTTCAAGCCCGGCGGCGACAAAGAGTGTCGGCCGCATGCCAAATGCCTCAGCGACCACGCCACCGACGAGGGCACCCAGCGGGACCAGCCCAATCTCCAGGGTGTTCATGATGCCGTTCATACGGCCCTGAAGCCGAAGCGGCGTGGTGGCCTGGCGCAGGCTGCCCTGACAGACCCCGTAAACCGTGGCGCCGATGCCGAACAGAAACATCGAGATGGTAAGCAGCACAACGACGGCTGCCAGCGGCCCTCCGGCGAGCGGGGTCACCAGGTCGCTCAGCGCCGCGATGACGACCGCAGCGATCATGGCCGGTCCCGCGCCCAACCAGCGGATCAGCCGTTCCGCGACGAAGGCGCCGACCATGAACCCGACGCTGCTTACCGCGAACAGAAAGCCGAAGGCTAGCGGTTCGACCTGGAGCTGCTTGTTGACGTATAGCAGCCACACGGCTTCGAACAACGCGTTGAAGACGGCGATCCCGCCGATGGCGACGGCGATGGGGAGCAGTATTCGGTTCCGGCCGACGACGACCAGCCCTTCGCGAGCCTGTGTAAGGAAGCTGTCGCCGGTCTCAGACGTTGCAGGCGCAGCCTCCGTGAGGCGGATTCCTCGGAGCGCCAGCGCTGAAACCACGAAGGTCACGGCGTCGACGACCAGGGCCACGGGCGCCGTGACCACGTGGATCAGGACACCGGCAACCCCCGGACCGGCGACCTGCGATGCCGACGTGCCGATGGCGAGCTTGCTGTTGGCTTCCACCAGCTTCTCCCGCGATACCAGCGACGGGAGAATCGACCGATTGGCGACGCCGAAGAACATCCCCAGCGTGCCGGTGCCAAGGGCCACGGCGTAGAGGTGCTCGATCCGCAAGACCTGCAGCCAGGCGGCGATTGGGACGGAGAGCAACAGCAGTGCGCGTCCGTAGTCGGCAACGATCATCACCCGGCGCTTCCTGAGCCGATCGACCCAGACGCCCACGCCGACCCCAAATGCGAGCGACGGGAGGCCGCCGATGGCCGCCAGGATGCCCATCTGCAGCGGCGAGGCATCCAGCACGAGTACCGCCGTGAGCGGCAGGGCCAGGAAGGTGATCTGCGATCCGAACGCTGAGACGGTTCCGCCAACCCACAGCTTCAGGAAGTTGGGGTGACGCCAGAGTCCCTGAAGGCGAAAAGGCATAGGACACCGTGATCCTTTCCCGCCCGGGGTGCCGGTAGTCACAGTGGTCATGGCGGCTCTGTGGCGCGCCGCACCGGCCAGCGCTGATCCTAACGAGGCTTGCCCAACTACGAAACACGCGGGCGATACTGCTCAGCTTCTACTGCAATCCCTTATCTTTGCGGCATGCCCTTTCACCTGACCCGTGCGCAGCACGACCAAATCGTGTCCCAGGCCCGCACCGAGGCCCCGCTGGAATGCTGCGGCCTGATTGGCGGGCAGGGCAAAACGGCACTGAAGATCTACCCTGCCCGCAACGCCGACCAGAGCCGCGTGCACTACACCATCGATCCGCGCGACATGCTCGACGCCACCCGCGACATCGAAGACGTGCAGTGCTGGGAGATCTCCGCCTTCTACCACTCGCACCCGCGTAGCGACGCCTACCCTTCACCGACGGACGTGCGTGAGGCTGTTGAGTCAGGCTATTCCGAGTACAGCCGTTTCATAATCGTCTCGCTCATGAATCCCGAACGGCCCGTGATGCGCTGCTTCTGGTTGCGAGGTGGTGCGATCAGCGAGGAGCCACTGCTCGTCATCGATCCGTCGGACGACGAAGGCACGTAGGATTCGGGCATGGCAACCGCCGTCTACCAGCCGTCTATTGACCTTGAGGCCTCGCTCGAGGCCAAGACGCGGTTTTTGGAGCGGACGCTTGGCGGCTTGGAGAACGCGGTCGTGGCCTATTCGGGCGGCGTCGACAGCACCTTCCTGGCAAAGATGGCGTTCGATGCCCTCGGCAGCCGGGCGCTGGCCGTCACCGCCGTTTCGCCGAGCCTGGCCCAGGCCGAGCGCGACGATGCCGCCCGCTTTGCCGGCCAAATCGGGATCCGGCACGAATTCATCGAAACCCGTGAACTGGAAAATCCGGCCTACCGGGCCAACGACAGTTCCCGCTGCTTCCACTGCAAGGCTGAACTGTTCGATCGACTGCGCGAGTTTGTGGCCGAGCGCGACGTGCAGCACATGCTGTACGGACCGGTGGTGGACGACCTGGGCGACTTTCGCCCCGGCATGGCCGCCAGTCGGGAGCGGGGCGCCCGAGCGCCATTGGTGGAAGCCGGCCTGCGCAAGGCTGAGGTGCGGGAACTCTCGCGCCGACTGAGTCTGCCCAGCTGGGACAAGCCGGCGGTAGCCTGCCTGTCGTCCCGAGTTGCCTATGGCAGCGAGGTCACCGTGGAGAAGCTGGGACAGATCGAAGCCGGGGAGGCGCTGCTGCGCGCCGAAGGCTTTCGCGAGCTTCGCGTCCGCCACCACGGCACGATTGCCCGCATCGAGGTTCCGGAGTCGGAACTGGGTCGATTCACGCAGGACTCCGAGCGACGGCAGCGCATTCTCGACGGCCTGAAGTCGCTGGGCTTCACCTACGTGACCCTGGATCTGCAGGGATTCAGGTCCGGCGCCATGAACGAAGCGTTGCCGGTGATTTCGACCGACGAGTAGCGACCGTCACGGCGCGCGAGAACTGACGGTGAAGATTCAGATCAAGGAGCGGCCATGAACGTGGAGATCCGTGACGAGCGCTTTCGCCAGGTGGTTGGCTACGACGCCCCGGTTGAGGAACTGGCCGGCGGATTTGACTTCACCGAAGGCGCGGTCTGGAACCACGTTGAAGGCGGCCTGATCTTCAGCGATATGCCCGGCAACGTCATGCGCAAGTGGACGGCCGCGGATGGAATCCAGGTCTTTCGACAGCCCAGCAACATGGCGAATGGGAACACCTACGACTTGCAGGGACGACTGATTACCTGCGAACACGCGACGAGCCGCGTGACGCGGACGGAGCACGACGGTTCGATCACGATCCTGGCCACGCACTACGACGGCAAGGAACTGAACAGCCCCAACGACGTGATCGTAAAAAGCGACGGTTCGATCTACTTCAGCGATCCGTCGTTCGGACGGATGGAGTACTACGGCGTGCTGCGCGAACCTGAGCTCGACGTCCGCGGTGTGTACCGGCTCGATCCCGCGAGCGGCGCGCTCAGGCTGCTGCTGGACGATTTCGACCAGCCCAACGGACTCACGTTCTCGCTGGACGAACAGCAGCTGTTCATCAACGACACGATGCGGGGTCATATCCGCGTGTTCGATGTGGATGCCGACGGTGGACTCTCGAACGGCCAGGTATGGGCCGAATTGACCGGCGACCGCGAGGGCCTGGCCGACGGCATGAAGATCGACACCGAAGGCAACCTGTACACGGCCGGCCCCGGCGGTGTGCAGGTGTTCGCGCCGGATGCGACCTGCCTGGGCGTCATTTACGTCCCGCAGGGCGTCGCCAACTTCACCTGGGGCGACGCGGACCTGCGCAGCTTGTTCATCAATGCGGGCACAGCGCTCTATCGCACGCGAGTCAACGTCCCCGGCCGCACGCTGTTCTGAGGCAGAGACGACCTCAGGCATGTTGCTGACTCTTCAGCCCCGGCGCTCTGGTTCGATACCGCCGAGGTCTAACCGTTCGAATGCGACGACGTGCACGATGGCCGTGCGTGTCCTCGTAACGCTTCTTCTCGCCACGGTGTTCGCGACCTGCGGCGAGACGCGACACGACCAGGCGTTGAAGCTCGGCTTGCTGACCTATATCAGCGAGGGATCGGCGCAGAACGCGCAGGATCGGCAGCGTGCGTTCCATTTGGCTATTGCCCACCTCAACCAGGCTGGCGGTGTGTTCGGGCGGCCGGTCGAAGCCGTGGTTGCGGACACTGCACAGAACCCGGACCGGGCGGTGGGCGAAGCACGGCGCCTCATTGAGGAGGAACACGTGCATGCGATTGTGGGCCCCAGCACCAGCGTCAATTCGCTTGCGGTGGCAGAGCGCGTGGCGGTTACGGCCGGAATTCCCTTTGTGAGTCCGGCGGCAGGAACCGCGCGATTGACCAACGCTGTGGACAACGACTTCTTTTTCCGCGCCACGTTGTCCCACCGGGCGTATGCGCCGGCACTCGCGCGATTGGCCGGCGAGCGTGGCTATCACAACGTGGGCGTGCTTTACCGCGACGATCTCTGGGGCCAGGGACTGACCCAGGCGTTTGCGGATGCCTGGGACGGCTCAATCCGGTCGGTGCCCGTGGGGATTGGCCAGACCAGCGTGGCCGACGCCCTGCGCGAGTCTGCCGCCGGCGGTGCGCAGGTGCTCGTCGTCCTCTTATATCCGGCGGAGGCTGTGATTGCAGCCCGCGAGGCGCTGGACCTTGGCCTCTATGACCAATTCCTGTGGAGTGGCGCGCTGCAGAACCTGGATCTCATCGAAGCGATCGGTGCGGACGCGTTGGCCGATTCGTACGGCGTCGGAGCGTCCGCTTCAGGCCAGCCCGCCCCGGCGTGGGTGGAATCCTACGTCCAGGCCTACGGCGAGCCTCCGGTCGGCAGCTACGCCAGGGAGGTCTACGACGCCGCCATTGCCCTCGCCCTGGCTGCCCAGGCGGGCAACAGCACGGACGGCGCCGTCATTCGCGATCATCTGCGCACCGTCGTTTCGGGTCCTGGCGAGCCCATCACCGCCGGACCCGACGGCGTGGCCCGTGCGCTCGAGGTGCTGGCCGATGGGGGGCAGATCGTCTACCAGGGCGCGTCGGGTCCGCTGGCGTGGGACGCCAACGGTGACTTGCGCCAGGGCTACGTGGGGGTCTGGCGCTACACCTCCGACGGTCGGATTGAACACGTTCGTCGAATACTCCACGAATCCTGACATTCGCTAACGCGGGTGACCTGCTCCGAGCTCCTTCGCGCCGCATAAGCCCGGACGGTAGGAGCATTAGGCTATCTGCAGACTCGTGACTGCGCCTTCAGACGCTGCGAGAGGAGCCTGACGCCGTGATCTCTTCATTGCTGCGCACGGCTCAGTCGGGGACCAGGCATCCCCGCGCGGCGGGCCGCTTGAGCGTGATGCTCGACAATCCGGATGTCGACGTGGTGGGCGTAAACGAGTCGGAGCGGCAGTTGTTCTTGATGCGCAGTGCCGTCGGACCAGACAACGGGCAAGCCGGTGTGAAACCCGCGTTCGGCCGGACTCGACTCGACCGCAGATCTCCGCGTGCGTCCGCCGCGGTCGCAAGAGTGCTGGCGTTGGTTTTTCTGATGGCCAGCCTCAGCACGTGTGGCGAAGCGATGCCGTCGGAACCGCTGAAACTCGGCCTGCTGACATACATCAGCGCCGGATCGCATCAGAATGCCCAGGATCGGCAGCGGGCGTTCCATCTGGCCGTCGCGCACCTTAACCAGGCGGGTGGAGTGTTCGGCCGGCCGGTTCAGGCCGCCGTCGGCGATACCGCACTCGATCCGGATACCGCAGTGGCCGAGGCCCGCCGCCTCATCGAGGACGAAGGCGTGCACGCGCTCGTCGGTCCCAGCACCAGCGCCAACGCGCTGCCGGTGGCCGAAGGGGTTGCCGGTCCGGCCCGCGTGCCGCTCATCAGCCCCTCCGCCACGTCTCCCAGCCTCACCGACGCCGAGGACGACGACTTCTTCTTCCGCGCCGCCCTCTCCGATCTTGCGCAGGGGCCTGTGCTTGCCCGGATCGCCCGACAGCGCGGATTCGACAATGTGGGCCTGATCTATCGGAACGATCTTTGGGGACAGGGCCTCGCCAGGGCCTTCGAAGGCGCCTGGGATGGCGGGGTTCGTTCCGTTGCCAGCGAACCCGGCCAGACCGGCTTGGCCGATGCTCTGCGTAAGACTGCGGCCGGAGGTGCCCAGGCCCTGGTTGTCATCCTGTTCCAGGCCGAGGCGATTACCGCAGTTCGCGAGGCCCTGGACCATGGCGTTTACGACCAGTTCGTACTTGGCGATGCCCTCAAGAACACGGAGTTGATCGAAGCGATTGGGACCGACGCGCTGGCTGGTACCTATGGCGCCGGTACGGCTGTTCCGCCGGACAGCCGATCTTCCTCGGCGTGGATGGCGGCCTGGCTGGACGCGTACGGGGAGCCGCCCAGGGGCTCATACGTTCGCGAGGTCTACGACGCCACCATCGCCCTGGCGCTGGCCGCCCAGGCCGCGAATGGCACGGACGGCGCTGCTATCCGTGACCAGTTGCGCTCGATCGGCGTCGCTCCGGGCGAATCGGTCGTAGCCGGCCCCGACGGAGTTGCCGAAGCGCTTGAAACGCTGGCCGACGGCGGTGAAGTCATCTACCAGGGCGCCTCCGGCACGCTCGACTGGAACGCCGACGGCGACCTCGCCCAGGGCCACGTCGGCATCTGGCGCTTCACGGCGGACGGACAGATCGAAGACCTGGAGGCCGTTCCTTACAGGAATTGAGGACTCGGAACGTCGTAGACGCCCGTCCGGCATGGCTGGCCCCGGGGTGCGCGTTTGGAATGCGTCCAACCCTGAAGTCCGACGACGAATGGTTACGGCGGCAGCGCGACATCCCCGCCCTCTGCGTCAGCAGCCGGTCGGCCAGCCAGCTAGGCTGAGTGCCGAACGATGTTCCGATCCGACGCCGCTGCAAGAGGAGCCGAATCTCGTGAGCCCTTCACCTTTGCGCATGGTTCAGTGGGGGACCAAGCATCCCCACGCGGCGGGCTGGCTGAGCGTGATGCTCGACAATCCGGATGTCGAAGTAGTGGGTGTCTACGAAGACGACGCTGACCGCCGGCGAGAGCTGGAAGCGAGCGGCGGCGCGCCCTGGAACCAGTCGGTCTGGCTCGACGACCTGGGCGCCGTCCTGGAAGACGCCAGCATCGACGCCGTGGCTGCGGAAGGCGACAACTCCGAGAACCTGCAGCAGGGCGAGGCGGTTATCGCGGCCGGCCGTAACCTGCTCCTGGACAAGCCGGCCGGTCACGACCAGCCGAGATGGGAACGCGTGCTCGATTCAGCCGCCGAGCAGGACCTTTACGTCCAGCTCGGCTACATGTTCCGCCACCACGACGGCTACCAGCGCATTGCCAACTGGGCGCGGGGCGGCTTGCTGGGCGACATCTTCGCCATCCGCGCCCACATGTCGACCTACGTTGAGCCCTCCACCCACACCTTGCTGTGCAGCTTCGCCGGCGGCGTGTTCTACGACCTGTGCGGCCACGTGCTGGACCAGATCGTCTGGACACTCGGGCGTCCGGATCGGGTGACGCCGTTCATGCAGCGCGTGCGGCCCGAGAGCGGCTTCGTTGACAACGGCGTGGCCGTGCTGGAGTACCCGGGAGCCTTGGCGATAGTGGACATTGCCGGACTCGAGGTTCCTACGCGTCCCCGCCGCTATGAGGTCTACGGTTCGCGCGGCTGGGCCATCATGGAACCGATGGAACCCGCGCAGACCGTCCGGCTGTCGCTGGACGCCGCGCGCGACGGTTTCCTCGAAGGCGAGCAGACGATGTCGCTGGAGGCCCGGCCACGTTACGTGGCCAGCCTTGAGGCATTTGTCCGCACGCTGCGAGGCGAGCAATCGCCGGAACGCTCGCTCGAGCACGAACGCGTTGTGCAAGAAACCGTCATGCGGGCAACCGGCGCCATCGGCTAACCGGCCGGGACCGGCTGCGGCGTTAGTTCCCCAGTCCCAGCGCCAGCCCGCCGAATATCGACTGCAGCCGCGCTCGGTCCTCAGGCGGCAGCGGTCCCCGGGCCATGGCTGCCACGTTGGCATCCAGGTGGTCGGGATTGGCGGTTCCCGTCAGCACGGTCGAGATGGCGCTTGGCTCCAGCACAAAGCGGTAGGCCGCTTCCGGTACCGATTCCACGTCGCCGTGGACTAGCCAGCCAAGCGGATCGTCATCCGGCAGCGCGTCGACCGCCAGGTGCCCGTCAGCCTTGAGTCCCGCAATCACTTCGCGCAGGCGTTCAGGGTTTCCCAGCGCGCGGCGCACGGCGATCATGACGATCAGGCCGATGTCGGCTTCCTCGGCCGCTTCCAGCACGTCCTGCTCGGCCGTCTGGTGCAGCAGGTTGTAGCCGACCATGAATGCGTCGAAATGCCCGTCGGCTGCCATGCGCTTGAACGTCTCATGGTGAACGTCGGCGTGGGCTTGCTCGGTGACGCCGAGAAAGCCGACCTTGCCGGCGTGCTGAGCCTCACGCAGCACGGAAAGGTGCTGCTCCACGACCGCGTCGTACCGGTCCGGCATCAGGCCATGCACCTGGATCACGTCGATGTAGTCGAGCTGCAAGCGTTCCAGGCTTCGATCGATCGACGTCCCCACGTCCTCGGGACTCTTCAGTTCGCCGTCGGCAAGCGGGCTGTACTTCGTGGCCACCACGAACTCGTCGCGCGGAACCCCCGCCAGCCCATGCCCGAGCAGGGCCTCGCTGTCGTCGTAGCTTGCCGCGGTGTCGAAGAAGTTGATCCCGTGGTCCAGCGCCCGTCGGGTCAGGCGCCGGGCGTCATCGGGCGTCGTCCCGCGGTTCTGCCCCATCTTGCTGGGCCCGCCCGTCCCCAGGCTGGCCAGCGATACGCGCAGACCGGTGCGACCTAGTCGGCGGTACTCCATCGCGATGACTCCAGATTCAGTTGTGGGTTTGCAACATAGCGCGCGTGACGCGATCCCGGAGGCAACCGTCGGGACTTGGATCATGGCCAGGCGGGTGTATGATTGGGTAGGCCACCCCACCTGGGGTGGGGTCAGAAGAGGCTCTAGACCTGGGAGACAAGCGATGGACCAGGAAACCCGCAACCTCCTCAACCGCTGGAAGTCAATCCAGGGCCACGCGCGGGCGGTCGAGAAGATGATTGAAGACGATGCCTACTGCGTGGACGTCCTCAAGCAGACCCTGGCCATCCAGGGCGCCATCGAGAAAGTCAACACCGGCGTCCTGGAGCGACATCTGAAGACTTGTGTAACCACCGCCATCGCCTCCGATGACGTCGCCGAGCGTGAGCGCGTCATTACCGAGTTGATGGACGTATTCAAGGGGACCGGGCACTTGCGACGCGTGAACTCCGCGGGCCAGGCCATCGAACGCGTCGCCGCCAGCCTCGAAAGCCGTGATGCGCCGCAACACGACCATGGAAACGGCCGGACCGCATGACCGCCGAGATCGGACACGCCTTCACGTTGCCCGTCGCCGGGATGCACTGCGTTGCCTGCGTCGACCGGGTCCAGCAGGCCGTCGCGGAGGTGGAGGGAGTCCACGAGGCGTCGGTCAATCTCTCCGACGAAACGCTGGCTGTCCGCGCTGATCGAGGCCTCAAGGCCGCCGACGTCGCGGCCGCTGTCAAGTCGGCGGGCTTCGAGGTGCCAGCGGCCGAGCGCACGCTTCAGATCGAGGGCATGCACTGCGCGTCATGCGTGGGCCAGGTCGAAGACGCCTTGGTGAAGGTTCCCGGAATTCTTAACGCCTCCGTGAATCTGGCCTCCGGCCATGCCCTGGTACGCCACGCCCTGGGCCAGGCCGAGCCTGGCGCACTGCGGACGGCTGTCGAGCGTGCCGGATACAGCGTGCTCGAAACCGACGCGCCCAACGAGGCGTCCGCTGGCGCTGCCGCTGCGGACGGAGGCCTTGAGGAGCGCCGCCGTCGCGAACGTCGTTGGCTCGGCGCTCAGGCCGCCTTCGCGCTCGGCGTCGGAGTCCTGGTGATGTGGGGGGCGGTGGAGTTCATCCCGTGGGCGCCGGACATTCTTCGCAATCCCTGGGTCGTGCTGGTGCTCGTGGCGCCGGTACAGTTTTGGTCCGGCTGGTCGTTCTACCGGGGCGCCTGGCTGGCGGCGCGGCGCGCGACTACGGATATGAACACGCTGGTAGCCATTGCAACCAGTGCCGCGTACGGCTACAGCCTCATTGTCACGGCGTGGCCGGGGTTGCTGAGCGGTGTGACCGGGGCCGACGTGCATTACTTCGAAGCCTCCGCGGTCATCATCGGGCTGGTTCTTCTAGGCCGGTATTTCGAAACAGGCGCCAGAGCGCGGGTGTCCGCCGCGATCCAGCGACTGCTGGATCTCAGGGCCAGGACGGCCCGTGTCGAGCGCAATGGACAGACCCTCGAAGTCGCGCTCGACGACGTACGGCATGGCGATGTCGTTGTTGTACGACCCGGCGAGAAGGTCCCGGTGGACGGCCGGGTGCTCGAGGGCGCGTCGGCGCTGGACGAATCGATGATCACGGGCGAAAGCATTCCGGTCGACAAGGGTCCGGGCGACGAGGTGATTGGCGCGACGCTCAATACCGCCGGCAGCCTGCGCGTACGCCCCACCCGTCTCGGCCAGGACTCGATGCTGGCCCAGATCATCGCGCTGGTTGAACGCGCCCAAACCTCAAAGGCGCCCGTGCAGCGGCTGGCGGACTGGGTGTCGGCGCGATTCGTGCCGGCGGTCATCGTGATTGCGCTGGTCACCCTGGGCGTCTGGCTGGCCATCGGACCGGATCCGCGGCTCACCCACGCGCTGGTCGCCATGGTCGCGGTGCTGATCATTGCCTGCCCGTGTGCGCTCGGCATCGCCACGCCCACGGCCATCATGGTGGGCGTGGGCAAGGGCGCGGAGTTGGGAGTCCTGGTGCGCAGCGGAGAAGCGCTGGAGACGGCCGGTCGCGTCGACACGGTGGTGCTGGACAAGACAGGCACGATCACGAGCGGCCGAGCCGAAGTCACGGACGTCATTCCGCTCAACGGTGAGCCCGAGTCGGAAATCCTGCGCCTTGTCGGTTCGGCCGAGCGCGACTCCGAGCATCCGATCGGACAGGCGATTGTGCATAACGCCGCCGAGCGCGGCCTTGAGCTGCCGCCGGCTAGCCAGTTCCGGTCGGTAACCGGCGGCGGCGTGCAGGCCGTGGTCGAAGAGCGCCAGGTCATGGTGGGCACGGTCGGCCTACTAACGGACGCCGGTGTGTCGGTCGAGGCAGGGGCGCGCCGTGGCGAGGAGTTGGCTGCGCAGGGTCGAACTGCCGTCTACGCGGCAGTCGACGGCGAGCTGGCTGGCCTCGTAGCCCTGGCCGACGCGCCGCGTTCCGAAGCCGCCGCGGCGATTACGCAGCTACGCGACCTGGGCCTGCGCGTGCTCATGGTCACCGGCGACCGCGACGCGCCCGCCTGGGCTATCGCTCGGCAGGTCGGGGTGGACGAAGTGCGAGCCGAAGTTCGGCCCGGCGACAAGGCGGCCATCGTGCGCGAATTGCAGGCTGACGGGCAGCGCGTTGCCGTTGTGGGCGATGGCATCAACGACGCGCCTGCGCTGGCACAGGCGGATCTGGGCATTGCGATGGGCTCGGGAACCGACATCGCCATGGAAGCCGGTGATATCACCCTCGTGCGTGGCCATCTGGACGATGCGGTGACGGCCATCCGGCTCAGCCGCGCCACCATGCGTACCATCCGGCAGAACTTGTTCTGGGCCTTTGCCTACAACGTGGTGCTCATCCCGGTGGCGGCCGGTGTGCTGTTTCCCGTGTGGGGGCTACAGCTCAGTCCGATGCTGGCCGCCGGCGCCATGGCATTCAGCGACCTGTCCGTAGTCGCCAACTCGCTGCGACTGCGTCGGTTTGGACGTAGCGAAGAGGATCACTCCAAAGCTAATTGACAAATAAACGTGGCACTCTTAGTATTAAGTGGCCTCACTTGAGGGACTCGGACATGCAGATTAGTGGTGGATGCAGATAGACATTAGCCACTACTAACACCCGTATTATCAGTGTCTTATGGAGAGTCTTAGACGCCGCTCCAAAGAGCGTCTGACTATCGGGAGGATGACGCGATGACCATGCGAGCGAGCCTGGCACGGGCGCTCAATGACCAGATCAACCACGAGTTCAGCGCGGCCTACGTCTACCTGGGCATGGCCGCTTACTTCGAGACACTCGACCTAGGTGGATTCGCCGGCTGGATGCGAGCCCAGAGCGAGGAGGAGTGGGGCCACGGCATGCGCATCTACGAGCACCTGGCCGCCCGCGATGTTCCGGTCACCTTGAGCGGACTCGACCAGGCCGAAACCGAATACGACAGTCCGGAGTCGGTCGTCGCCAACGCGCTTGACCTCGAGCAGGGCACCACGCGTTCGATCAACGCCGTCTATGCCACGTCAGTGGAACAGGGCGACTATCAGGCCAAGGCGATGCTGGACTGGTTCGTGAACGAGCAGACTGAAGAAGAGGACACACTCCGAACACTGCTCAGCCAGGTCAGGATTGCCGGCGACGATGGCGCGGGCCTGCTGATCCTCGATCGCGAGCTGGCCTCCCGCCAGCCGGCGCCTGCGGAAGCCTGAGACGCCGCGGGAAGGCTAGGTCGCATCCTGCAGCCGTCGTGACAGCCTGTCCGCGGCGTTCTGTAAGTGGGGGCTGACGTCGACGCGATACGACGGCCTGGCGGGTGGGAGGCCGCGCACATGCGCGGGAAGTTGTCCAATCGCCGCTGCACTGTACGCCCGGGTGCTTTCGAGGCTGGAACACTGCTCCCCGAGCCGGCGCCCGTTCGCCATCACGGGCCGTAACAGCGGTTGCCCGTCCCGCGACTCGTCCACGCTGCCCAGGACATCGCGCACCGCCATGCCGTCTCGTGATTCGCGGAAGATCTGCTTGCGTCCGGGCCAGGTGCGCTTGGATGGTGACAGTTTCATGCGGCCGCGCCCCGCATACGCTGCCAGTTTGTAGGCGGTGTCCAGGTACGGCGCGTCGCTGGATACGGCCAGCGCCGTACCGACGCCGAATCCGTCGATGGGCGCGCCGCCGGCGACCAGATCTGCGATAGCCGGGGCGTCGAGCTCCCCGCTCACGATGATTCGAACCGCTGCCAGTCCCGCGTCGTCCAGCATTCGGCGTGCCAGCCGGGCGCTGGCCCCAAGGTCGCCTGAATCGATGCGGATGGCGGCCACATCGAATCGCTCGCCCTGACGCCCCGCCAGGTCGATCACCCGTTGCACGCCACCGACCAGGTCATATGTGTCCACCAGCAGGGTGGTTCCGCGGTGCGTCGATGTGAACGAAGCCAGCGCGTCCGACTCGCGCTCGTGCGCCTGGATGTAGCTGTGCGCCATCGTGCCGCTGACCGGCACGCCGAATCGGCACCCGGCGGCGACGTTGGATGTTCCGGCAAGGCCGGCGATGTATGCCGCGCGGGCCGTGCACGCGCCTGCCGCTGCCCCCTGCGCGTGCCGGGTGCCGAAGTCGACAACGGGCAAGCCGTCGGCGGCCGCCACCAGGCGGTACGCGGCTGACGCCGCCATCGTCTGGTGATGGATCGTGCTGAGCAGGTACGTCTCTACGATCTGGGCTTCGGGCAGCGCGGCCGTGACTTCCAGGATCGGCTCGTTGCCGAAGACCGGCGTTCCTTCGGGTACGGCCCGAACCTCGCCCTGAAACCTGAGCCCTTCCAGCCGGTCCAGAAAGTCCTTGGAGAACCGATGCAACGAGGCCAGGTACTCAAGGTCTGACGCCGTGACGGCCAGCCCTTCCAGGTAGTCCAGCGCCGCTTCCAGCCCACAGGCAACCAGCAGATTCCGGTTCGGAGGCAGCCGGCGGCAGATCAGGTCGAAGGTCGCGCTGTCCGTCAGGCGTGGGGCGTTTACACTACTGACGCTG
>VXPS01000120.1 GCA_009839425.1 Chloroflexota bacterium | reverse complement strand
CAGGTAGTACGGCGTGGTGAAGAACGGGTATTCCTTGGCGACGGCCTCCAGCCGCTCGTATTGCTCCTCGGTCAGTCCGGGAATAGCTCGCACGTCGCGAACGCCCTGCGCGAGCTGTTCCTGCCATTCGGCGCGTGGACGGCGAAACTTTGGCGGCATGGCTGCTGCAACCCCTAAAAAACGCCCGCCCTCTCGGCGGAACGCCAATGCTGACCGCCCCAAGCCTACGAAATGCGGCGCGAACCGTCGGCTCGCCACAGGTTTTCACTGAAAAACCCGCATAAACTTGGCCGCGCGAACGCGCGATGCTACGTTTGGAGTGAGCAGTCGGGCCCGGCCAGGAGCCCCGACGCGCACCGTTCACCGAGTCGTCATGTCAGTGTGTCTTGGTGACCAGCACAGGAGATCTTCAGCACGCGAATGTCCGCCACCAACGGCCAAACCACTCTTTCGATTCGCGATCTGCATGTCTCGGTGGAAGACGCCGCAATCTTGCGTGGCGTGACCCTGGACGTGCCCGCTGGCGAGGTGCACGCCCTCATGGGCCCCAACGGCTCAGGCAAGAGCACCCTGGCCAACACCCTCATGGGCCACCCGGCCTACGAAGTGACGGCCGGCCAGGTCAATTTCAAGGGCCAGGACGTGCTTGAACTTGAGACCGACGAGCGCGCACGCCTGGGAATGTTCCTGGCCTTTCAATACCCCGCCGAAATCCCCGGTGTCCGGGTCGCCAGCTTCCTGCGCCTCGCGCTGAACGCGCGCCGTGAGTCCGAAATCTCGGTCATGGAGTTCCGCCGTCTGCTGCTGGAAAAGATGCAGATGCTGCGCATGGACCCCAAATTCGCCTCGCGCTACCTCAACGAGGGGTTCTCCGGCGGCGAAAAGAAGCGCAACGAGATCCTTCAGCTTGCGGTGCTGGAGCCGGAACTTGCGATACTTGATGAGACGGACTCGGGCCTCGACATCGACGCGCTGCGAATCGTTGCGGACGGCGTCAACCGGTTGCGTGGCTCGGACCTCGGAGTACTGATTATCACGCACTACCAGCGGCTGCTGAACTACATTCAACCTGACCGAGTGCACGTGCTCATTGAGGGCCGAGTGGTCGAGTCGGGCGGCAAGGAAGTGGCCGAGCGGCTGGAGGCCGAGGGTTACGAGCGGTTCGCCGCCTCAGCGGCCAGCGAGGAAGCATAACTATGGCGGTCAAGGACATCGATCAGGTCGGACTCGACACCTACAAGTTCGGGTTTCACGACGACATCCAGCCCGTCTACACCTCGCCAAAGGGCCTGAGCGAAGGCGTCGTGCGCGAAATCTCGCGTCAAAAGGACGAGCCGGCCTGGATGCTGGACTTCCGGCTGGAGGCGTTGCGCCAGTTCGAGCGCAAGGCAATGCCCACCTGGGGCGCCGATCTCTCGCGTATCGACTTCGACGACATCCACTATTACATCCGCCCGCAGGACCGGCAGGCCCGCTCCTGGGACGACGTGCCCGAGGACATCAAGTCCACCTTCGACAAGCTGGGCATCCCCGAGGCCGAGCGCAAGTTCCTGGCCGGCGTCGGCGCGCAGTACGACTCCGAGGTCGTCTACCACAGCATTCGCGACGACCTGGAAGAACAGGGCGTGATTTTCCTGGACATGGACTCCGGCCTGCGCGAGCACGAGGACATCGTGCGCGAGTACTTCGGCACGGTCATTCCCAATGGCGACAACAAGTTCGCGGCCCTCAACAGCGCGGTCTGGAGCGGCGGCAGCTTCGTCTACGTGCCCGCGGGAGTACGCGTCGAGATTCCGCTACAGGCCTACTTCCGCATCAACGCCGAAAACATGGGCCAATTCGAGCGAACCCTGATCATCGTCGAGCCCGGCGCCTACGTGCACTACGTGGAAGGCTGCACCGCGCCGGTGTACGCCACCGACTCCCTGCATTCGGCGGTCGTCGAAATCATCGTCAAGGAAGGCGGCCGCTGCCGCTACACGACCATCCAGAACTGGTCGACCGACGTATTCAACCTGGTGACCAAGCGAGCCGTGGCCTACCGCGACGCCACCATGGAATGGGTGGACGGCAACCTGGGCAGCAAGGTCACCATGAAGTACCCGGCCGTCTACCTGATGGAGCCGGGCGCGCACGGCGAGGTGCTTTCGATCGCCTTCGCCGGCGAGGACCAGCACCAGGACGCCGGAGCCAAGATGGTGCACGCCGCGCCCGACACGTCATCCCTGATCACGTCCAAGTCGATCAGCCGCAAGGGTGGCCGCACGGCCTATCGCGGCTACGTGCAGGTGATGCCCGAAGCCGAGCGTTGTCGCTCCAACGTGGAGTGTGACGCCCTGCTGATTGATGACCGTTCGCGCTCCGATACGTATCCCTACATGGATATCGAAGAGAGCGACGTCGCCATCCAGCACGAGGCCACCGTCAGCAAGGTCAGCGATCAGCAGCTGTTCTACCTGATGAGCCGAGGGCTGACGCAAGAGCAGGCGATGGCGATGGTGGTCAGCGGATTTATCGAGCCGATCGTCAAGGAGTTGCCGATGGAATACGCGGTTGAAATGAACCGCCTCATCGAACTCCAGATGGAAGGCTCGATCGGCTAGCGTTTTCGACCAGTCTGTCGAGACACCTACGCACCGGCCTTCACACGTGTTGAGTCCGCCTCGCGCACGCCAATGACAACGACAACCCCGCAGGCAATCGCCGACCTCGCTGCGTTGCGCGGCGAGCCCGGCTGGCTGGCTGAGCGTCGAGCCGTGGCCTGGCGCGCCTACGAGACCACGCCGGCGCCGGCCTGGAGTGACGAGGAGTGGCGGCGCACGGACACGAGCTGGGTCGATTGGGCCGGCGCGGCCCCCGCCACCAACGGAGCAGATCCCGCCAAGCTCGCCCTACCTTTAGAAGTTCCAAGCGCCAGCGTGCTACTGCGACAGCGTGGAAGCATGGTGGAGGTGCTGTACTCCTCGCCGGAAGCCCGGTCCGCGGGCGTACGCGTAGCCAGTCTGGCGGCGGCGGCGGACACGGACGGCGCGACGGTAGCTGACCGTCTGGGTACGGAACTGGCGCCACCTTCAGCCGGAAAACTGCAAGCAATGAATGCCGCGCTGTGGACCGGCGGAGCGTTCGTGCGGATTCCAGCTGGGGCGGAGCTGACAGCTCCCATCGTGATCGTGGTCGACGCGGCTGACGCACCGATATATCCGCGCACGTTGGTTGCGGCAGGCGTCGGATCGTCGGCCGACGTGCTGGAATGGTGGCGTTCAAGCGAGGACGAGTCACCCGGGTTCGCCAATGGCTGCGTTGAGCTTTACGCTGGTGCGAATGCCCGGCTTAGCTATACCCATGTCCAGGCGTGGGACCCCGCGACCGGCGGTTTTCTCTCCCAGTACGCCCAGGTCGGTGGTGACGCCGAACTCGCAACCACCAACGTCACGCTTGGCGGCCGGTTTCACAAGGGCGCCGTCTCGGCCACCCTCACGGGACCCGGGTCGAATGTTCGCCTGAACGGGCTGGCCTATCTTGATGGTCAACAGTTCGCCGATCACCACACGCTGCAAGACCATCGAACGACCGACGCGGCCAGCGATCTGCTCTACGTGAACGTGCTCGAAGGGACGTCGCGTTCCGTTTACGCAGGAACGATCATGGTTCAGCCGCACGCCCAGCGTTCCAACGCTTACCAACAGAATCGGAACCTCATGCTGCACCGCGGGCCGCGCGCGGACTCGATTCCCAGGCTCGAAATTATGGCCGACGACGTGCGTTGTACCCACGGCTCGACGACGTCCACCATTGACCCAATGCACCTGTACTACCTCGCTTCACGGGGGCTGGACCGCGACCAGGCGCGCTCGCTGATCGTGGACGGAACCTTCGAGCCAGTACTGGATCGGATTCCAAGCGAGACCGTTCGAACCGCCGTTCGCACCGCGGTTCGGGCGAAACTCCACGCCGGCGCCGCGGTCTGATGACGGCGTTCGTCGACGTGGCGGCCGCCGACGACATTCCCCCTGGAACCGCGCGCCAGGTCCAGGTCGGCGATCGTCGAATCGGTGTGTACAACGTCAGCGGCGACTTGTACGCCATGGACGATCTGTGCAGTCACGATCAGGCCTGGCTGACAGAAGGCGACTTCGACCCGGAGCGGCGTTCAATACGTTGCCCCCGGCACACATCGACATTCGACTTGACAACGGGTCGGCCGCGCACCCTGCCCGCGATCCGTCCGGTCGCGACCTACGAGGCCAAATTCGAAGCTGGTCGTGTCCTGATTCTTGTCGATACTTAGGGCACATGGCTGTCCCAACTTCCACCGCCGCCGGGCTGGATGCCGCCGCGATTCGGGCGGACTTTCCGGTTCTGGCCGAACAGGTACACGAGCGTCCGCTCGTCTACCTGGACAACGCCGCAACGTCGCAGAAGCCGAGGGCCGTCATCGATGCGCTCCACACCTACTACGAGACTTACAACGCCAACATCCACCGTGGCCTGCACGCGCTAAGCGAGCGGGCCACCGCCGAGTACGAGGCTGCCCGAGCGCGTGTGGCCAGCTTCATCAACGCCGCGCATCCGCACGAGGTGATTTTCACGCGCGGAACTACCGAAGCCATCAACCTGGTAGCCCGAGGCTGGGGCGACGAGAACGTGAGCGAGGGCGACGAAATCCTGCTCACCGAGATGGAGCACCACAGCAACCTCGTCCCCTGGCAGATGCTGGCCAAGCGACGCGGAGCGCAACTGCGCTACATCCCGATGGACGTCGAAGGTCGCATCGACCTGGAGGCGTACGCGCGGATGTTTGGCCCGCGCACCCGGCTCGTGGCGGTCACGCACATGTCGAACGTGCTCGGCACCATCACGCCGGCCGCCGAAATAGTTGAAATCGCGCACACGCACCACGTTCCGGTGCTGCTGGACGCCGCGCAGTCGATCCCCCACCTACCGGTCGATGTCCAGGCGCTCGGCGCGGACTTCGTGGCGTTTTCGGGCCACAAGATGCTGGGTCCTACTGGTATCGGTGTCCTATACGGTCGCGAGTCGCTGCTGGACGCAATGGAACCGCTATTCGGCGGCGGCAGCATGATCCGCGTCGTGGAACTCCACCAGTCAACCTGGACGGGCCTGCCGGAGAAACTCGAAGGCGGCACCCCCAACATCGCCGGCGCCATTGGCTTGGGCGCGGCCGTGGACTACCTGGACAGAGTCGGAATGCCGAATATCACGGCCCACGAGCATGCACTCACGGAATACGCGCTCAACCTACTCGGTGATCTGGAGGGCGTGTGCGTATTCGGACCGCCGGACGCAACGGATCGCGGCGGCGTAATCTCGTTCTACGTTGGCGACGTCCATCCCCATGATGTCGGGACGCTGCTTGACGCCGACGGCATTGCGGTGCGGGCCGGGCACCACTGCGCCCAGCCCCTCATGCGCAAGCTGGGGGTCGCGGCCACCGCTCGCGCCAGCCTGTATCTCTACAACACCGAATACGAGGTCGACTGCCTGGCCGAGGGCATCACTCGCGCGAAGTCGTTCTTCGCATGACGCTTGAGGACCTCTACCGCGAGGTCATCATGGATCACTACAGGCGGCCGCGAAACCGGGGCGCGTTGGCCGACGCCAACGTCGTCATGGAAGGCGTCAACCCGCTCTGCGGTGACGAGATCAAGCTCTGGCTGAGCATCGACGACGCCGGCCTAATCACAGGTGCGGCGTTTGACGGCCACGGCTGCTCCATCAGCCAGTCGTCCGCCTCCATCATGACGGCCGCGGTCGTAGGCAAGCCGCTGGCTGATGCGCACGCCGTGATCGCGGGATTCCGCAGCATGATGCTTGAGGGCGAAACCCCTGACGAAGCTCTGCTGGGCGACGGAGTGGCGCTTGAGGGCGTCCGCAAATTCCCGGTGCGCATCAAGTGTGCCGTGCTCAGCTGGAACACCCTGCAGCTTGGGCTGGATGAGCACGCCACCGCCGGCGGCCAGCGCGTGGAGTTGCACCACAGCGAATCGTAGATCCGGGCTCGCTTCACGCGCTGATGGCGCGAAGCGCCACGGACGAGGCGACGATTCGCGTTGGCAGCGGCGGTACCGGCGCGGGCTGGGCGATGCGCCCGATTAGACTCTCGGCATTGCCGCGCCCCGGAGCGACAGCCGACCGTTGACGCCGTTGATCGGTTCGCTCCTGAGTCCGCGGATTCGCGCCGTACGGGCAAACCCCGACTTGCTGGCCCTGTGGTTTGCCTATGCCCTGATGCTGTTTTCCATGGCGGCCATGGGACCGGTGCTGGGCGAAGTGAAGGACGAGTTTGGTCTCACCCCCGCGACCACGGCCCTGCTGGTGGCCGTGCAGGGCATGGGCCGCGGGGGATTCATGCTTGTCCTGGCGCCGCTGGCCGACCGCATGTCGCCCCGCCGCCTCATGCCGCTGGGCTTGCTACTCACGGGCCTGGCCTCGCTGGTTACAGCCGCGGCCCCAAACGAGTGGGTATTCGGCGCGGGGATCGTGGCCAGCGCCGCCGGCAGCGGGCTGGTCGGCCCCGGTGGGCAGGTCCATTTGGCGCGACGCGGCCGAGGCGAAGACCGACGGCGCAACATTGCGCGGGTGATGTCGGGCGGCATGTTTGGCGCGTTCGTGGCGCCTATTGCCGCCGGCGGCGCCGCTACCCTGCTCGGCTGGCGCGCGGCGTTCGTGCTGGTCGCGGTGATTTCGATTGCTGTTGCCGCAGGCGTGGCGTCGGTGCGGACGCTTGAGTCGTCGGCGCCGAAGTCGGCTCCTGGGGAAGCGGCGGCGCCGTCACGACGACGTCCAGGGCTGGGCGTAGGACGTGTCGTGCTTGAGGTCTCGGTTCTGGCCGTCCTGCTGTGGGGATGGAACAACACCACGCGCGGCTTTGTGCTCCCCTACTACGGCAGTGAGGCGTTGAAGCTGGACCCCGGCGGTATCGGCCTCCTGATGGGTCTGGCGCTGGGAGGCCGCGCGGCGCTCACCTACGTCAGCGGCGCGTTCGTCAACAGGTTTGGCCTGGGATCGTCGCTGCTGATCGCAACGATCATCGGAGCAGTCGGCACCCTAGTGATGTACGCCCCAGCGGGCCTCCCGGTGTTCGCGGGTCTTGTTGTTGCCTACACCCTCACCGGCATCAGTTCTCCCATCGTCATCATGATGTTGACCGAGCGCGCCCCGCCGCAGCGCCTGGGACAGGCCATGGGCATCACGCAATTCCTGGTTGACGGCGTGGGACTGGGCCTGACGCCGCTGATCGGGCTCATCGTCGGTGCGGCTGGCTTTGGTGTTGTCGGAGCGCTGCTGGCTGCCATATCGCTGGCTGCCGGCGCGTGGGGACTCTGGATCATGCGTCACGGCGAAGGTGACACCTCGGCCACTGCCAAAGGCTAGGTCGCAGCCCGGCTAGTCCTCGACGAACTCGATTCGCTGGCGCAACTCGGGAATATCGATGTCCAGGTCGCCCTCCGCCAGCTCCAGGCGTCCGTCCTCCATGACCCACGACTCGTCCGCAAACTGACTCAGCGCCGGATCGTGGGTCGCCATGATGACCGTGAGGCCCTCCGTATCCACGATGCGGCGAAACAGCAGCATGATCTCCAGGCCCGTAATGCTGTCCAGTTCGCCGGTCGGCTCGTCCGCGATCAGCACGGCCGGACGGTTCGCGATCGATCGGGCAATCGAGACTCGCTGCTGCTCGCCGCCGCTCAACTCGAACGGACGATGGCCGGCACGATCGGCGAGCCCCACCATCTCCAGCGCTTCCATGGTTCGAGATGCGCGATCGCGAGCCGAGCGACCCGCGATACGCATGGTGAGTTCGACATTTTCGAACGCCGAGAGGACGGGCAGCAGCGCGAATGATTGGAAGACGAACCCGAAGTTGTGGCGGCGGATCTTCGTGAGTTCGGACTCACGCAGGCGGCTCACCTCACGGCCACGGAAATAAACCTCGCCCTCGTCGGGCTTGTCGAGCGAGCCCAATTGGTTGAGGAGCGTCGTTTTCCCGGATCCGGACCTGCCCCGAAGAGTAATCAGCCGACCTTCATGAGCCACGCAGGACACATGGTCAACAGCGCGGATCTCCTCCGCGCCAACCCGAAAGACCCGGGAGATGTCGACCGCTTCGATGATGACCTGGGGCTCTCGCGTGTCGGCTGCCGGCCGTGCGCCGATGACCTCAGTCATCCCGCGCATCCCCGCTGGAGGGCGGTGCAAAGGGCCGATGTTCGTCGGGGACATCCCGCGGCCGATCACGCTTCGAAGGCTCACGAGCCGGACGCGAAGGCTTCGGCGGTGCCGGAGCGGGACGGCGGGCAGGAACCACGGATTGGGCCAGTTCTACGCGCGCGGGAACGACTGCCTGGTCTGCCGACGATTCTGCGGCGCCGTCATCCGGCCCAGGTGCCGCCCGCGACGCCGCAACCGTGGAGATGCCGGAAGCTCCGGGGCGAATCACGATGCGATCGCCCTCCATGTCCACGAGCGCTCGTCCGCGGATGCTGAGCTGGTCCAGCATCTCCTGGGGAACCTGCAATCGCCCGGTGTCGTCCACGATGACGAACTCGTCATGCGTGTGGTCCTCGCCGTCTTCATGAATGCTCACGCGGCGAACGGTTTCCGTGCTGGTGCGGCCGTCGCGAATCGCCACAACTCGATCGACCTGGCGGGCGATATTTCGGTCGTGGCTGACGATGATGATGGTTAGTCCGCGCTCGCGGTTGAGGTAGCGCAGGATGTCGTAGATCTGCCCGGCCGTCTGCGTATCCACCTCGCCCGTTGGCTCGTCCGCGAGCAGCAGATCGGGATCGTTGGCCAGCGAAATTGCAATGGCCACCCGCTGCTGCTGTCCGCCTGACAGCTGGCTCAGCCGGTGATGCATACGATCCTCGAGTCCGACTGCCCGCAGCAGCGAGCGGGACCGGTCGGAGGCCTTGCGCATGTTCCCGAACAGCATCGGCAGGCGCACGTTCTCGAAGGCCGTCAGGTAGGGCACCAGGTTGCGGGAACTCTGTTGCCAGACAAAGCCGACGTGGTGGCGCTTGTAGTCGACCAGGTCGGATTCTGATGCCTGCAGAATGTCCAGGTCGCCCACCCGGCACTGCCCCGCGGTTGGCCTGTCAAGCCCCCCCAGCACGTTGAGCAGGCTGGACTTGCCCGACCCGCTGTTGCCGATGATGGCCATCATTTCGCCGCGCTGCACCTCCAGGTCAAGCCCCTGCAACGCGACGACCTCCAGATCCTCGGTCTTGTAGATCTTCACGAGGTTGTCGCACACGATGTAGGGCCGCGCCCCATTGGTGCGGTCTGGAGCCTGCGCCGCGCTCATCCCTGCTCCTCGCCAAACTTCACGGCCTCGTTAATCCGGATCTTGGATAGCAGCCATGCGCTCACTGGGAAGGCCACGGCTACGACGGCGCCAAACAGGATGTATATCTTCAATACGTCCGCCCACGCCGTGATGATCACGAATGGTGGCGTGTCGCCAAATTGGTCCACGCTCAGTTGTAGGAACGGAATAAACAGGTTGCCGGTAAGTACGCCCAGAGCGGTACCCAACACGACGCCCAGCAGAATCAGGAACCCGTTCTCAAATGCGTAGATGCCCACCAGTTGCCGAACCGAAAGGCCCATGGCCCGCAGGATGCCCAATTGCTGCATGCGCCGCCGGAACGACATGTAGGAGTACATCAGGAAGCCCATGATTGTGAGCACGGCGGCGATCAGGAAGCCGATGGACAGGATCCCGAAAATGCCCACACGGGTTGCGTCATCGCGCGCGGCGGCAATCTCGGCCCGGGCATCCCGGGCGTCAAGCGGCTTGAAGCGCTTGAGCAGCAGCGTTTGGCGAAGTTCAAGGGCATGGACGTCGGGGTCCGTATGCGCCAGCACAGTCCAGGGCGTTTGCCCGAGGCTACGCTCCACGTAGTCCAGGTTCACAATCACGAACGGTCCGTCTTCCGGATAGTGCGTGGGAAACAGGTCGGTCCAGCCAGCGATAAAGAACTCAAGCGTCTGGGGGGTGCCGAAGTCGATCCGCAGCGGATCGCCCAGACTCAGGTTCAACTCGCCTTGGAACTTCTCACGTGAGGCGATGAGCGCCTGCTCGTCTAACGCCAACTGGTTCATGAGACTGTTGAGCGGCCACGGGCTGAAGTCATCTCGCCACCACACGGTCTGCGCGAAGTCGAGCGGATCAACGCCGTACGTTTTCACCCCCACTCGCAGCGCTTCGCCTGGGCGCCGGAAGCCCGTGTCCTCGTTCTCCCAGAGACGCGCCACACGAAGAATCTGGGGGACCTCCAGGTGCCGCTCCACTGGCAGGAACGACCATTCCTGCGTTTCCTCGTCGTAGTCGCCGATTTCCAGAAAGTCCGCCTGCGACCCGACGGAGTGGTACACCCGGTCATCGAAGTTGCGGTCCATCGTGGCGGCCATCGAGGCGCTGAACGACCCAATGGCCAGGGTGAGCACCAGAAGAAATATGAGGCGCGTGAACTGCCGCGGTTCACGAGCGATCTGGCGCAAGCCCAGGTGCATCGACACGCCAAGGAATCGGTTACCGAGCAGTGCAAGGCCGGCGACCATCCACGGGAAAAAGCGCAAGAACAGCAGGGTGATGGCGAACATGAACATGATGGGAATGATGACGAGCAATGGATCGGAGAACAGGTCGCCGCCCTCACCCACCGTCACAAGTTGGTCGCGCTGACGCAGGGTGAAATAGCCGTAAGCCGCGGCGACGACAACGATGACGTCAACAAAGAAGCGCTGAAACCAGGGCCGGTCGGTGCTCCGTGAGACTTCCTGCTTGTACGTGACGATGCTGTGGCGGGCGGCTCCGATTGCCGGCAACAGCGTAGCCACGATGGCCAACGTAGCCGCGGCGCCGGACCAGACGAAGTGCTGGGTCGTGATATCGATGGGCAACGGATCTCGGTTGGTGAACACCAGGAACGTGAACGTCTTGCCGATAACCTGGGCCAGCAGCGATCCAAGGAACGGGCCGGCGGCCGTAGCAATCCCCCCAATCAGGAGCCCCTCGAGCACATAGATCCCCACAATCTGTAACGTGCCGACGCCGCGACTCTTCAAGATGGCAATTTCGTTGCGTTGCCGATCGACCACCATTCCCGACGTCAGAATGATGTAGTACAGCGTCAGCGCCACGATCGGCGCGCTGAGGATCAACAGCAGCAGCGTCAGGAAAAAGAGCTTCTGCTCGAAGTCGAAGAAGATCGGTTCCGGCGAATTCTCAAGACGCGTGCCCTCCCAGACGGCGTTTGCATTGATACGGATGGTCACCAGGCCGCCGGTGATGCGCCGGTAGTTGGTGGCGCGAATGGCGTCGATATCGAAGTCGGCGTACCAGGTCGCCTCGCTGAAGGCCGCCGGTGCATAGTCCAGCAGGGGACCGAGGTACGCCGACCGCGCGATGTAGATCCCGCCCTCGTCGAACGCCGCCCGGACCGGATACGGCCAGTAGTTGCTTTCGGAATCCTTGGGGAGCACCCGGGCCACGATACGAACGGCTACTGGAGCGGGATCGCCGGTGGCCGGATCGGGGAACTGCATACCGACCACGTCACCAACCAGCAATCCCAGCTTGTCCAGCGCGTTGCTGGTCACGGCGGCCTCAAACAGGGGCATCCTGGCGCCGGCCGGACCAAGGAACTCGCTGGTCTCGGCAGTTGGCCGACGGCCTTCGGTAATGATGACGTTGTCGAAAAGCTCGTTGATCGAGTACAGAAACGCGAAGCCGAATCGTCGCGGCGGTGCCGAGAGGTCGCCGTCTGCCGGAGGCGAGAGGTCAAGCATTGGTCGCCGTCCGGTCGACAGATAGCTGATCAGCTGCGTGGTTGGAAGCCCGACAGCCTCGGGAATCAGCGAACGAAAGAAGTGGTCGTAGGCCAGGTAGTCCCCGGCGGGCGTCGGATTCGTGGCATCTGTTTCCTTGTGCCGGATAAAGATGCTCGACGACGGCTGCGCCTGGGGAATCGGCTTGCGCAGTTCGCGCTGGAGCAGCAGACCACTGATGCCCTCGGCGTAAAGGGGTACGGACGTAGCCAGCGTCACGGTGACGAGGAGCCCGATCGCCGTGGAACTCACAAGCGCCCGATTGCTGAACAGCCGCTTCGCCACGAAGCGAATGATGGCTAGCGGCACTGGATCCGCTCCGAAACGCTCGGCATGCTCCCCAGCGCTTGCCTAGGGCGCGGCGAAGATCATCTGGCCCTCGTCCAGTCCGGAGAGGACTTCGATCTCGCTGTCGCTCCGGATGCCGGTGACGACCGGCAGGCTGCGCCGCTGCTCGTTGACCACGGTTTCCACGAACGTTCGCTCATTCAGGTCGCGCAAAGAGGTGACCGGGATCTTCAGCACATCATCCTTGACCTGCAAGGTGATGTTGACCCGAGCCAGCATGCCCATGCGCACTTCCTGATTTTCGAAGTCCACCTTAACCAGCGCATCGGGGATTCGCACGGTCTGCCCCGTCTGGGTGACGATGGTGCGCGGAATGGCGCTCACATTGCCGTCGAATTTCACGCCGGGAAATGCGTCCAACGCAACCTCGGCCGGCTGCCCAACCGACATCTTGGACTGGTCTTGCTCGGCAATCCTGACTTCAATAATCAAATCCGATGGATCGGCGATCCCAATCACTTCATTGAACGCCCTGGCCTGAGAGCCGGCTCGGCCTCGCGTAAACGTAATCACTCCATCGAACGGCGCTCGGATCACGTTGTCTTCCGATTGCGTAAGCAGGGCCTCCAAAGCAATCTGGCTGCGCTCGACTTCGTTCTCCAGGATCTGGAGCTCAAAGTCGGTTGCCGACTCGCCGCGCTCGAACCGATCGAAGTTCTCAACCGTGGCCTCAAATTCCAGCAGCGCGGCCTCTTCGTTGTTCAGCGCCACGCGCAACGTGGCCAGCGAAGGAGCACCCGTGACTTCCTGAAAGCGAACCTCGGCCACCCGCAAATCCGCCAGGGCCGCTTCCAGCGCCGCCTCGGCGTCGGGCAACGCCGTCAGGCTGGTGGTCCGGATCTCATCGGCGTGGCGCGCCACGGCTGCGGCCTCCGTCTGGCCGCGCAAATACTGATCGATCCTGGCCGTGGCCGCCTGCACGCGGGCTCGCGCAGCGGTCAGCGAGCTGTTCTGGTCAATCTGGATCGCGCTGGCTATTCGAGCGATGGCTTGTTGGACGGTTCCGCTGCCGACAAGAGACTCAAGGCTAATCTCCGCCTCCCGCAGCCTGTGGTTGGCCAGCTGGACATTGGCTGTGGCCGTCGCCACGTTGACCCGGTGTTCAGCTAGGGCCTTCTGCACCTGCTGCTCGGCCTCTTCCTCATCGGTGCCGTCGTCCAGCAGCTCGGCGAGCTCGGTTTCAAGCAGGTCCAGCGCCGCCAGCGCGTTGTCGTAGCTTGCCTGGGCTGTGGCAATCTCCGCCGGCGTCGCCGGCATGATGGCCTCGTTGTACGCCCGCTGCGCGGCTCGAAAATCAAGCTCGGCGCGCTGCATGGCCTCGGCGGACGCACGCGAACTCTGGCTTGTGATCTCGTCCCGCGTCAGCCTCGCCTTCTCCAAATCTTGCTCGGCAGCCTCCACGACGTGTGGAAACGGCTGAAACGTCACTTCGTGTAGCGTCTCGGCGAGTCGCGACACTTCGGCGCGTTTGGCAACGATGGCGGCCTGCTTGGCAACGATGGCGGCCCGCTCCCGGCTACTGTCATCGCGTGTCTCGGCGCGCATGGTCGCAGCAACGGTTTCCAGTGCATTCTGCGCATTCACCAGATCCTGATCAGCGCGCACGACCGCGGACCGG
This sequence comes from Chloroflexota bacterium, assembly GCA_009839425.1. GTDB lineage: Bacteria > Chloroflexota > UBA11872 > UBA11872 > UBA11872 > UBA11872. The sequence goes on along the minus strand of VXPS01000120.1, from coordinate 2,136 downwards.
GCCCCGGTTACGGTGGCAACGGCTGCGTCCACCTGGGCGCGGGCCGTCTCTTCCGGAGAGGCTCCGGTGGATACCGTCCCGGCCTCGAGAGCCCGCAGATTTTCGGTCGCCACGGTCAGATCGGCCTTGAGCCCGTCCAGGGTGGCTTGTGCCTGCGCCTGCGCCTGCGCCTCCGAAACCACTCCGGCCGCCTCGACCTTCACTTCAGCCAGTCGGCCTTCGGCATTGGTCACGGCTCGCTGGGCACGGACCAGTGCGGCCTCGGCCTCGGTGACGCTCAGGTCGACATCACCCCGATCTTCGCGGGTTGCTAAGTCGATGCGCAGCGCCTCCAACTGCTCGGCCGCGGCGCGGCGCAGCAGCTGGTCGAAAGCTTTCCGTTGGTTCTCCAGCGCCAACTCGGCGTTGGCGACCGCGCGCTGAGCCGCCGCCCGTTCATCCCGCGCGCGAGTACGCGCGGCATCCAGCCGCAACTCCGCGTTCTGCAGCGCCTCCTGTGAGCTTTCGATGTCCGAATCAAGGCGACCGGTCTCCAGTTCGGCCAGAATGTCGCCTTGCTTGACCTCGTCGCCTTGGGCGACGTACATCGTCTTGACCCGACCGTCAGCTTTGAACGCCAGTTCAGTGCGGTCGAGCGCCTCAACGCGGGCCGTCGTTCGAATGGCCTCGATCAACTGGCCCCGCGTTACCGGCACCATGGGCCGCTGCCGCACCGACTCGGTTCGCGTAATCAGCGTCGGCGTCGGTTCAACCGTCTGAATGAACGTCTCGCAGGCGGCCAGCACGGTTCCGGCCAGCGCCAGAGCCGTCAGGCCAGCAAACCGCAAACCAATCCGTCGAAGCGAGAGCGTGCGTCGCAACAAGGCCATGGGCTTTCAGGTTGTGGTGGCGGGATGGCATCCCGCGCACAGTGCAGTTGGCGCGAGTTAGACCATTGTTTCACATGCACCGCCGCAGGTCCGGTAAGAATCTTGACGGAAGCCGGAGAATTTCGGGTGCGGCTAGTCTGGGATCGAGGCCGATCCGCCCCGCGCCCCCGCGCTGTTAGACTTTCGCATTACCGGGCCTTGAAGTACCCACACCGCTTGACGCCCCTGAGCACTGTGGCGGATCTACCGACAACCGACGACCGCGCGGCCGCCCGGTTTATTGGCAAAGCCACGCCACTTGGCAGCGATCAGCCGGCCGATGCGGCCACCACGCCCTGGCGCATCGCCCCCACCCCGTTCCCCCTCTCGCCGTCCGCCGTGTCCGAGCTGGAGCGTCTGGGTGACGATCTCCTTGCCTTCTATGTGGCGGCCAACCGGCTGTATGCCAGCGCCGTCCGAGGCCGGTCGCCAGCCTGGGTGCTGAAGTGCCTCGAGCAGGGCAAACCGGAGCGCGTGCGCGAGCTCGGCCGCCTCCGACGCTACCGCTCCGCACTTCCCATCATGATCCGGCCCGACCTCATGGCGCTGGAACGCGGTGGATTCATGGCTACTGAATTGGATGCCGTCCCGGGTGGCTTTGGCCTGCTGGGTGCCATCAGCCGTGCCTACCAGGATTTGGGATTCGAACTCGTCGGCGGAGCTGACGGCATGGTCCAGGGATTGGCAGCAGCGTTACGCGGTGCCGCCAGCGTTGATGACCCGTCGGTCGCCCTGGTAGTAACGGATGAGTCCGAGGACTACCGGCCCGAGATGGACTGGGCCGCCACCGCCCTGTGCCAGGCCGGTTTGCTCACCCGCCAAATCCACCCGCGCGACCTCCGCTTGCACGACGACTCGCTGCAGATGCGTAACTGCCAGGGCTGGGAGGAAGTAGACCTCGTCTACCGCTTCCTGGAACTGCACGACTTGCCCAACATCCCCAAAATCGATCTGGTCATCTACGCCATGAAGCACCGCCTGGCAGCCGTCACGGCCCCGTTCAAGAGCTATCTGGAAGAAAAGCTGCTGTTCTATTTGTTTCACCACCCGGAGTTGGAACCGTTTTGGCTCGCCGCGCTGGGCAAGGACACCGATGCCCGGCTTCGGCGGATGCTCCCGCCCACCTGGCTGCTGGATCCCCAGCCGATCCCCCCCCCCCCGCCCCGGGACCCCCCCCTGCTTGCCGGCCAGCGCCGCCTTCGGCACGGGGAGGACCTGCGGGGGGATT
>VXPS01000132.1 GCA_009839425.1 Chloroflexota bacterium | reverse complement strand
TTCCCAATCTGTGTCTGGACTAGATTTACGAAGATTGGCGACAAACGTCAGCCTGCCGTCCTTGTCAGTGTAATAGGGAAAGATCCCCTTTTGTCGCCATTCCACCCGGTCATATTGCCGGGTATCGTCGCATTGCAGCACTTCCCCGCTCTTCAAATACGCGGTAATCTGGGTGACATAAACGTCTGGATTATTGAATATATTTTGCCAAACATCACCTCGATTGTCTTCATTTGTTACCCCGACTTGCCGGAGAGACCAATGCAGTAGTCGACGCCCCCACAACCTCCAAACCAGAGCGCCGACAACGGCCGTGACAAGGGAACATACGAATACAAGAAACTCACTTCGCTCCCAATCAGTGACGGCGCTGATCGTCCTATAAGGTAAGTACCCAACGACAGAAAAAATCAAGCTCTCGTATATTGCATCTAGCGTCCGGATTCTCGTCAGATCCGAATCGATTCTGTAAATGCAAAACGCCAAATATCCCGGCGCGAGCACGACCAGAACGTCGATCAAGTCTGCCGAAACATTCACAGTCTTTTTTTCTCGCCTGCAGCGGTTCCTAGGAACATACGACCAAATCCGAAGTCGTGCGCCCTCCATTTTGGCGGGATACCCGCGCCTCGACCCCGACGGCTGTCGTGTAGATCGTCGTCGGGTTGTACGCTTGGCTGAGCACGGCCGCCATCCTCGGCAACGGCGCACGGGTTGTTACTCTCACGACCTTGAAGCCGTCGTGCAAGCCCTTTGGACAGGCCTGCGCACCCTCGATTCCGGCCGTCCGCATGACGGCCACGACCTTGCGATGGCCCATTGCCTGTGACAGTTTCCGGAGTGGCTCCTTCGCCCGCCAGTGCGACGCCTTGCGCAGGGTGGGGCTCCATCGCAAAAAGCCGCGTCACCTCAGGCTGGGTCGGGATCTCGCGCAATCATTCCGAAGGTCGGCAGCCGGCCTATACGCCACGGTGGGTATACCCATAGCGACGCGGCGGCTGAACACGCTGTATGCCTGGATTGGTGTTCATTTCGGGCGGGATTCCGTTGAATCCTCGGATCCCGCATTGGGCACACCCAAAATGAACATCTCGGGTGGCCGCGTCGGCTAGTCGGAGCCGCCAAGTCGACGCTTTACATCAATTCCCGAAAGCTTGTCCACGCCCTCAGCACGCGGCCGTACCTTCGCAGCGAACACCAATGGCCGCACCTTCCTAGTCGGGGATGTCCACGGTTGTTTCCAGACGGTCACGTGGGACGCTCGCGAGAGAATTCAAGTTCGACCGTACATGCTGGGCAGAGCTAGACTTAGGTTGCATACATCGCTAGCAGGTCCGGCCGCGCCTAGAGTGCTGCCGACCGCTACCAAGCAAACCAAAGCCCTGTCTAGAGGCCGCCAGCGCGCATGCGAGCCAACTCGTCAACTACCAGTTGCATTGGCAGTTCAAAGAAATCGAACAAGGCATAGAGAGGCGCCAAGAAAGGATGGATGATTTCCGGCAAGTTCGAATCGATAGTTCCGGAAACCACATGCGTGTCCAGTACGATGGAATCTTGGCGAGCAAGCCTGCGATCCCACACGGGACCACGGGAGTTAAGGCTCACCAATTGCCTTCCGGCAAGCCCGGAGTATTTCGCCATAAACCTGATGGTCGCCGGCCCTTCACATAGGTTCGAAGCCAGCTTTCGCGCCTGTAGCATTGTTTCACCGACGCGCCACACAGGTAAGGTGATGTCGAACACCGTATTCGGCTCGATGGGTGCGAGGCCAGGTCGCTCCACCAGCATTGAATCCTCCTGATAGCCACGAAGGAGGAATGCCAAGCCGTCAGGACGAATACGCCAAAAGTCAGCGTACGCCGCATCAATGTCCTCAGCTGAGCGATTGGGATCGCCCCCCAGCCAGCATTCGACCGCACCGTCGATTGGATACGGTGTAATTCCCTCTCGCGTCGGGTACCAGAATGGCGGCCATCCCGTGAGCCGAACAACGCTCGCCTGCAGAATCTCGGGAAGCTTCGCTGGCGGAATCGGTCTGAGATCTCCGGTGATTTCGTAAGCTAAGGAATAGTGACCGCGCTCGAAGCGCGGCCCGACGCCAGCCGGGAGTGCCTGGACGAGCTCCTTCCACCGTTCAAATCCTGACGCTGCCCACTCGCCAAGGCGGTCCGGGGCGGCAGGCGCTTCGACTTGGGGAACAGCGCCCAGAACGAGATCCCGAATCTGATTCGCCATTTCGTCGCGCCGATTGCGGAGGCACCGGGCGCGGAGCGCATCCCACTCTGCCGCCGTCTGAACTTTTTGGCTGCTCGGCCCGGGCTTTCGGACGTAGATGGCGTTGTCCTGGACGATCTTGCCATGTGGTCCGGCCCTACGGGCACGCACGGGCACCCGGTGCCCTCCAGGAACATGCACCACAGGGAACAGCGCGCCTGTCGCGCCGGGCAAGGGACGAACCCCACAATGGAACGGCGGATCGCAGTAATGCTGAACGATGCCATTGATCAGGTCCTGGGTATAACCATCCAGAGTCGCGGGACGCCCATCCGCTTCCACGGCACCCGTCTCGGTCTCGGCCAGTCCGAGAACGATATAGCCGCCGCCATGGTTGGCCATGGCAAGGATGGCCTTTGCCAAGGTTGCCTTGTCCTCGTTCGAGTCTTGTAGGCTGAGCCAATTCTTCAACTCGAAATCAAGCGCCTCTTGGGGATCGGCCAGAAGGTCGGCCAGCCGCTCTTTGCTGATTTCCATGATCGTGGTCACAGGATTACAGAGAGTAGCGACTCCTAGGGAGTCGCCGAACGCCTCCCGACGAGGCCCCGTCTCATTGGATCGTCGTGATGCGGCAGGGAGCTGGGGTTGTGGTGAGCCTCTGAGCCTGAACTATGGTGAGCCTACCGGCTGCGAATTTCAATCGGGTACAGCCGTTGGCGCTTGGTCGCTACGCCGATGGACTCTCTCGCTGCAACGTCCGGTACACCCTGGGCCGCGACACCGAGAACACGGCCGCCAGGTCGCCGATGCTGTAGTCGCCACTCTCATGCATGCGCCGCAGCTCGCTGGTTTGGCGGTCTGAGAGCTTCGGCCGTCGGCCGCGTAGCTTGCCCTTTGCCCGCGCAATCGCCATGCCTTCGCGAGTCCGCATCCGGATCAGGTCGCTCTCGAACTCGGCGAAGGTCGCGAGGATGTTGAAGAACATCTTCCCCATGGGATCGGCCGGGTCGTAGACCGTCGTCCCCAGGGCCAGCCCGACCCCGCGCTCAAGCAGCCGGTCCGCAATGTCGCGCGCATCCGGCACCGAGCGCGCCAGCCGGTCGAGCTTCGTCACGACAAGAGTGTCGCCGGCGCGCACGGCGGCCAGCGCCTGGTCGAGGCCGGGACGCGCGCGTGTGCGACCGGTGAGGCCGAGGTCGGTGTAGATCCGCTGAGAGTCCACGCCGAGGTCGACGAGTCCCGCGCGTTGCGCCTCGAGGTCGTGCTGGTCAGCCGAGCACCGGGCGTAGCCGATACGGACGGCTTCGGGATTCGGTGTCACGTATGGGGCCCCTTCACTGAGATTCTTATCGTACCAGCTATCCGGACACTTTGGAGCAGGGGTTTTGCTGGGGTGCGCGTCCCGCGCCGGGGTGTCCGGATAACGGTCCCCTAACGGACGCCCTTGCGTGACCACAGAGCCGCGGCGCCGGGGGCGGGCGGGAGCGAGCCCGAACGGCGGCCCCTGGAGGCGCGCCTCGGCTACGGCTTCACGTGAACACCCGAGCCGGGCGTGGGGCTCTCGGACAGCGGCCGCGACTTCATGCTCGGCAGGCGCCTGGTGCGCGGGCGGCCCCGCGGGTTGCGGTTCAGCCGACTTCCGGCGTCTGGGCAACCCTGCTGGGGCGGGACCCTTGGGGGCAAGCTACGTCCGTCCCTCCGGGAATCCGCGTCGATCGTTCCGTACCTGCCCGCTGGCGCGCGGTTGAAACGTGCACCGTCGCCGGTACCCTTCCGGCTCCCCGATGGGCGTGTCAGGCTATCCAATTGGACGCTCCCGCATGGCAGCCCTGACCTGTCCGCGCTGCGGCCACGCAGAATGGCGGTACGCTGGAATGCTGCGGGAAGCACCCGGGCGGCAGGCGGTCGCGTGGCGTTGTGTGACCTGCAACTGGCCGCAGCTGATCGCGCCGGCCGATGTAAGCCCGGTGCAGTGTGCAACCTGTCACGAAACGAACCGGGCGCCCCGGTTCGCCGACTACTTCACGTGCTGGAACTGCGGCGAGGATTCGCCCGTCGCGTGAGCCGCCGGGCGCCGACGTTGCAGCAAGTGAGCGGGCTGCTGGAGTGCCAGGAACGGGCGGCGACCCAAGGTGTCCGGACAACGATCCCCTAACGGACGCGCTGCCATCGCCCGCGCCGAAAGGCCAGTCGAACCGAGATGCGCGCCACGCGCCTGCCACGCGGTATCCCGGTGGTGTCCACTCTTGGAGGGAACCCAGCTGTCGCGCCCTCTTCCCGGGTTGGATACCCTTAATCCCTCAGTTAAGGACTCTCCTCCGGAAGTCCAAGATCCCTTTTCGCGATCTTGATCATGTCGGCTCGACAGGTCGCAATGGCTTCCGAAGTGTCAATCAGATGGCTGGTCCAATTCCTTTGGGTGCCATCCTCGTCAGTGGTTCGTCCGGCGGCATTGATGTCCATCCTGTACTGAACGAGTCGCTGATGAGCTTCCTTGCTGATGAAGAGCTCGGCCAGATCGATGGCCTTCTGAATCTCTCGATCAGCATTTCTGGCCTTCTCCAATAGATCGGCAATTTGTTCATCAGGAGCGTCGGACTGTCGAGCCGTGGCCCGCAATTCTCGGTCGTAATAGGCATCGGCGTCTGCCAGCGCGTCAAGCACCTTCAGATAGGAATCGCATTGCCGCTCCCACCACTTCTGGGATTTGAAGCGGTAGAACGCCTTTACGGCCACCCAGGCCACAACCGCTGCCGCGATGGCAGATATCGCGGAAGCGATAACGGTTGGTAGATCCTGCATTGCTAGATTCCAACCCAAGAGACCACCAAGGTCGGGTAGGCACGCTTACCGAAAACTTGGAAGCCGGGAATGGCAATGCGCCGCCATCCGGCCCTGACGTTCACGATCGTAATGTAGCCCGTGGCGGTCTGGTGACGGCGAGGTCGGGGGTCTCCGGGACCGAAGCGGCGATGCAGCTATCGAGGCATTGTGGCCGCATAGGGACTCTCTCTGGGCGCGCCCGTGCAGACAGCTACGCTGCATCCGCTCGCTGGCCGACAGGTTGCGGCCGTGCACGTCGACGAGCCGCAAATTGGCCTCCACCGTTTGAGACACTTCCTCCAGTGGAAGTGCCCAGTCTAGGGGAAGCACCGGCCCGTACAAGGCCCATGGAGCCAAGGCCTGCGGTCGCGGCGGGCTATTCCCCTGCACGAAATGAGACAGAACGTAGATTCTGTATCACGGCCACTTTGCAGGTCTAGCGGCTTTTCTTCTGCCGAAGAGCGCTAGCGATTAGGGTTGCGCGGGGCGGCAATGGCCATCCGCCCCCGGATGAGGACGCAGCGCGAAGCCGCGACGGCGCACAATTCAGGTTGAGCAGCGTTCTGGGACCAGTTCATCGCATCGTCGATGGCCTCCGATTGCGTCACGCCGATCCCGCTGACGGGCTCTTTCACACGGCTTGAGCAGACAAACGCAAGCCACCGGCGCTTGCAATCCTCCTGCACAGATCCGAAAGCCGCTCAATTGAGCGAGGCCCGCGCATGAGTCACCGCCATATGTAGTCACGTTCGTCTATGTCTAAGCCACACTTCTCTATGCCTTCCTGCACGAAATGGCGCGCGCACTGCCGCCCCTCAGGCGCAGGCTGGCCAGAACTGCATAGCCACTCCTGACACGAGGCGACCAAAGAGCCAATGATGTAATCGCATCTTTGGCTTTCGCGGGGGATCTCAAATGTGAAGTGCTCTGCGCCGAGAACCGGGCTGTTGTGCCCGACCTGCATTCCCGGGCCCATAAAAAGGTCGCACGACCCACTGAATCCTTCAAGTGTCACTATCGTGCCCTCAGTGCGCCCCTTGCCGTCGACCTCCTCCGGATCGCGACCCACGACCGTATCCGTCTCTTTATCAGTCCGCCCTGACCCCCCGGCCTCCTCCGACCGCGAACACCGCGCGACCTCGATCCGGCAGTCGTCGTTGGCGGCGCGGCACCGCGCCAGCGCATCGCGCTCCGCCTCGGCCGTCGTGGCGCCCCAGCCGGCCCCGTAGCCGTTCCCGTCGCCGATCGCGAGCGCCCCGCAGGCCTCCTGGAACCAGCCGGCTTCGGCGCACCGCGTCCCGCCGTACTCCCGGCACTGGCCGATCGCTTCCGATTCCGCGCCGACGGAACTGTCGTAGCTCCACGCGATGCCCCACGCGTAGGCGCCGTCGTCCTCCTGCGAGAACGCGATCGAGCCGTGCAGCGGGCCGGATCCGGAGGGGACGTCGACGCTCGGAGTGTCGGTACCCGGTGCTTCGCCCGGAGGGTCAGGTTGTTGAGCATGACTGCGCGGCTGCACGCACGTCGCTTCGCCGACGGTGCAGGATTCCAGAACATAATCCACCCCCGCCCCCGGCCCATACTGACTATGGCGGCTGCTGCATATACTCTGCACAAAGTCCTCCGCCTCCGTCTTGGTGAGGAACCCCGCCTCCACCTCCGTAAGGTTGATTCCTCCCCGTTGTAACCCTTCCTCAGTCCAGGTAACGGTGTAGGAGGCCTCCCAAGCATCGCAAGCCTGTCCCGAATTGTCAGAAGGCCGGGCGTCGTCCGGGATGCCTTGCGCCAGGTCCGGAGGCGTGTTCGCCAGCAGGGGTGCTTCGCCCGGAGGGCCGGCCTGTTCGGAGGGCCCGTCGACCACCGCTTTTTCCAGCAGGTCGGTGGACTTCACAAGCTTTTTGTCGGTGGCCTTGCCGCCGGCAAACGTGGCGGACCACTCGATATAATATGCCTCTCCGAACGTTTCCTCCAACCGGCCTTCCCCCTCGGCCAAGCCGTCGGCACACTCGCCGGACCAGGTGCGGAACGGGTCTAAGCCATGAACGTACTCAAGAACATAGATGTGACAACCGGGGCGCTCGGCAAGTTCCTGCCAGCACTCTGAGCCGTCCGGCAGCTCCGCCGTGCATTTCGGCTCCAGGGCAATCGCCGGTTCCGGCTCTCGCTCGACCGCAGCCGTTGCCTGGTCCGGCGTGACTTCCGCCAGTAACAAATTGTCGCCTGCGCCAGCTTCGTCGAGGGCCGCAGCGTAGATCGGCACGCACTCGCGGAGCAATTCCGCCGCCTCGCGGCGCCGGTCGCCGGAGTCGTCCATCGCGCGCAGCACGCGCGCCGGGTCCCGGAGCAAGTCGTAATCTCCCCACAGCCGTTCCATCCCCCAGCATCGTTGGCCCGCTGCCGTCTCCTTGATGCGGACGCCAACAGACCGGCAGTCGTCAGCACGGCTATGAACATTGCATCGCAGGATCCAGTCGGCGACCCACTCGCGCGTGGCCGCGTCGGGGATGTCCTGCGCCCCGATGGCCGCTGCCTCGGCCACGGTGTCGGGGGACGATGCCGGCTCTTCCCCGGATGCTGTCGCCACCCGGTCCGGCGCGGCCTCCGCCAGCAGGGGTCCGTAGATGAAGCCGTTGCCGCCGCCCGGCGTCACGATCTCCGCCCAGTCGCCGGACCTGCCGATGACGCGCACCTCCGTGCCGGCATCAAGGACCTCCACCCGGTCGTGGGCCATGCCCGGGCCGCTCCGCACGTTGGAGCGGGTCCGCACCTGCATCGTGCGACCCGTCGCCTCGACTTCGCGCTGACCTGCCGTAGCGCCGGGAACCCTGTCGCCAGCGTCCGCGCGATCCGATGCCGCAGTCCCCGCCCGGGCCAGCGCCGCGGCGTAGATCGGCACGCATTCCTCCAGGAACTCCTGCGCTCTGTGGCGATGTCTGGCCGCGACGTCGGCGGCCGGATGGTCGACGTCGGCGCTCCGGACCAGGCGTGGGGTATCCCAGTGCACCTCGAGTCGCCGACACCAGCGACCGAGCATCCGTTCGACGATGTAGCCGTCGACCACCCCGCACGCGCCAGACCAGTCGCCATCGCAGCGCTCGATCCAGTCAGCGACACGGTCCCTGGTGGCCTCATCCGGAATGCCCTGCGCGTGCCCCGGGGGCGCGGCGGCCAGCACCAGCACGACAGCGGCAACGGGGAACCAGCACGACAGCCGCATGGGTCGGTCTCCTCGGGATTCGGTACGTCTGCGCCGGGGAGGGTACTGCATTCGGGTGTGCACAGGCGGCCGTTGCGTGCGCAGGGCACGCCCAGGCGTCGGGCGCCGTGTATCTAGACCTGTCCGGCCCGGAGTGCCGCGGCGCCGTCACGGTCAGGTACTCTCTTGCATGGGACCGCGACCCGCTTCGTAGCGACCGTTGCGGGAACAGGAGACGTTGCCATGTCCGCGACCAGGCACCGTGGGGCCGTTGCCAGCCGCGTGCTCGCCGGCCTTGCAGCCGCCCTGCTGTGGGCCGGACCAGCCGGTGCGGGGTGCATCATGCAAGTCGTCGGCGCGACCGCCGTTCACAACTGTGACGGCAAGGTGTTCATCTCGCAGACGGTCGGTGCGACCACCGTCCATCATGTCGACGGCAGTACCGCCGTATCCCAGACCGTGGGCGGCACCACGGTCCACCGGTTCGACGGCAAGTCCGGCATGTCACAGACGGTCGGCACGACCACCATCCACAACATCGACGGCCGGTTCGGGATCTCGCAGGCGATCGGCAATCTCATCCTGCACAGCGGGCCGCTGTTTCAGGGTCACGGGCAGGACGACACCGCGCCGTAGGTCCGATCGCGGCGGCAATGATCCGCCTCCCCGAGGCTGCTTCAGCCGTGCTGACCGGCGACCGCGCCATTCCGAACCGGCACGTCAAATGCCCGCCGCGGCGATCGCAAATTTCCAGGATGAGACACTATGTAAATTCTGTCTCATTCACACTGCGACAGCGCCCTGGGATCATCACAGTCACGGTGTTGCTCAGCCCAGATCATGCAGGACACCAGCAGTTCCCGTGCGAGACGTTCGGCATCATGCCGCTTGCCCGACCAGTCATGCGTCAGCTCTTCATTCCTGCCGTGAACGGTTGCGCTGCGGCCGTCTCCGTAGATTTCCTTCACAAGGTTGTCGAATCCTGCCTCGTCCCGAATGGTGAACCGAGCTCTTCCCAAGGCCTTGATTCCGCATTGAGCCCCGCCGCAGGCCAACGCATCCATCGACGAACAGAACTTCACGATTGCCATGGCGTCGTCGTCCTCTCGGCACCCTTCATGGAGCCAATGCAGCGCCTGGAACACCGTGCTCATCATCTTCGGCCGCTTCGTAGGGCCACCCATGCCCGTCACATAGCAAATAGCCTCGCCCGCGCAATCAAACACGTTCCTCCGGCCAGCCAGCAAGCGCTGCCAGTCGTCGGGCTCCACCCAACTCAAGCCGCGCCGCGTCCCGGCGCGCCTCGACCCCGAGCGAAACCCGCCTTGCGGATAGAACACCATGTGTTGCTGCAGATGCGGGTTTCGATCGAACACGATCAACACCTCATCGACCACCCACGACGGCCGTTCCCATGCAAGCGCAATTGTCGCGACGGCCAGGCGCATCCCGATCAACGCCTTTCGCAGCCCTGCATCCTCACCCGCCGGACCCACCGACACGCTGCAGACCCATTCGCAGTCGCTAACCGTCTCAGTGACTCCCGACTCCAGGATTTGGTCGCGAGAGGGTTTCCGCTTCCGGAGGTTCCCTCCGTTCCACGCCCGTTCGAGCCGCGACGCCGTAACTTGCGAAACGCTGCCGTTTCTGCGCCGGCGATCCAGCCACTGTCGCCTCGGCGAGAAGTCCACGGGACCGATTGAGAAGGAACCAAACGACGCACCGTCGCGGTCGCCGAACAAGTGGCACCCGAACGCGTACTCCCGCTCTTGGATCTGCGAAATACGTTCTTCCAGCCGTGCCCTCACGGCTTCGACTGCGGCTTCCGGCCGGTCTTCGGTGACCCCGGCACGGCACTGTTGCCCAAACACCTGCCCGAACTCGCCCTTCACCATTCGGGTCCATTCGGTGTTCCGAAACCTCGGCTTCGAAGACTCGAAAAAGGAGTCCGCCAGTGCTTGCGCAAAACCGGGAAACATCGCGTCGATCTGCGGCGTGATCGCCACCGTACGGTTCTCACCCACGTCAAGCGAAACCGGGAAGGGGTACCGCCCTGTCAATAAGTCATTGACCCAAAACGGGCCGTCCGGAAGCTCGTCGATTGCCGCGATCAGCTGTGCTGCGAGCGCGACGCACGGGTCATCGTTGCCAGTCATACCAAGCCTGCCCCAGATTCCAGTTCCAGACCGCCTACGATAGGCAGCGGTACCTGACGGGCCGCGCAAGCCAACAGGTTCCTCATGCGCAGATCGGCGGGTAGCGCACAGGGCCGGCGGCACGAACCCGCGCCGCTGGACGCGCCGGCAAGCGGGGGAGGCAGGCGGCGGACGCCGCACCCCACCAGTACATCCAAGTGGTCTTCGTTGAAACCCTGTTCCTCCTGCAACGCTGTCCAGCCCGCACATCCGGGCCCGCGGCGGCCGACAGCCGAAGGAGACCGGGCGAGGCAGTGAACTCGGCGAACGCCCGGCCGAGGCCTGCGGCGGCTGTCACCCGCGCAGGCGCCAATGCGATCAGAGTACGGAGCCCATGACCGGATACCTGCAACGCCTCCTGGTCGGGTTGGCACTGTCGGCCCTGCTCTGGCTCCCGCGCGGTGCCCTCGCCCACGACCGCGACGATGCCGGCGCGGAATTCGAGGGTGTCATCCCGGGGACGGAACTGCTGGCGACCGTCGAGCACGGCCGCAACGAGCCCCGCAGCATTGGCAGCTACACGCTCCGGCTCTACCGGATCGTGCATGCCGACTGGCCGTACGATGCCTTCGTCACCGGGCTGGTGCGCGAACGCGACGGCGCGGTCGAGCGCCTGGCGTTCCCGGACCTCGATGGCGACGGCGCGCCCGACATCGTCGTGGTGATCCGCTCCGCGGGCTCCGGCGGCTACCTGTTCGCCGATGCCTACGCCGGCCGCGAAGCCGGCCTGGAGCCGCTCGGCGCGGTCGCGTGGCTGCCTGCGACGGCTGATCCCATTGCCGCGCTGCGGGACATTGTGACGCGGCCTGACGAGAACTAGCCGGCCGATGGTTCTCGCCGTTCCGACAGGTGCGGCACCCACGCAAGTTCCCGGTATCCAACGCCAGTCAGGCGAGCGCCAGCGGCAACCCGCAAGGGGCGGTGACGGCGAGCAGAAGCCAGCTGTCCGCCTCCGGCGGCAGACCGAAACGCGGGCCAGATGGTGATCGCCTTGATTGGCGCCACGGCCGGGCTCCGACCGCGAGCGAAACCCTCGACGGGCTAGACGTTGGCCGCAATCAGAAGGGTCATTCTTCCTTCGGACGCGGCATTCACGACCCTCTCGCCATTTAGTGGTCGATGCTGAACCGACAGCTCGCCGCAATCGGTGCGTTCCGATTCCGCTGGGGCAGTTGGCGACAAGGCAACGATCTCCCGGGTGGTGCAGCGTGGTCAGTCACGCTGGCACCACTTTCGTTTTTTCATGATTTTCGCCGAATCGCGGACACGCTGGAACACCAGTGGCCTCAACTGCGTTCGCAGTTGCCGCCAGAATTGTGCTTCGCTGAGAGCACCCTTGGCCGCGTTGCAGGAGGGGCATGCAAGCATGATGTTGCGGAAGCCGTTGGAGCCGCCTCTGGCCAGCGGCTGAAGATGCTCGACTTGCGCATTGCCGGAGATCGACGCCCCGCAGTAGTAGCAGGAATCGTTCTGGACCTTCCGCAGCCAGGCCACGTCACCGGCAGAGTACGGGGGGTCGTCCGAGTTCTGGATCGACTCTCTGCGCACCTCATAGTTGTTTCGCCGATGTACTCGGCGCAGGTCCTTCCTCCATAGGAGCTCAACAGTGTTCTTCCAAGCGGCGTGGTCGACGCGGTAGTTGAAAGAGAAGCGCCCGCGGCGGCTCCGTCCTGCGGACTCAGCGCCAGCGCACGGGCATGCTGCAAAGTCGATCGGTGGCGGCGCGTCACAGTGCACGCACCGGGCGTGCTGACGGATCGCTTCCGCGAAGGAGTCCAGCATTCCCCACTCGGCATCGTAGGCAAGCGAGAAGTACACGCCTTCCTCCGCAATGAGGACATCGGGAACGGCTGGTGCCCTCACCGCAACGTACGGTCTTCGGTACGGTGAGCGAGGAAACCGCGCAAGAATCGGCAAACGTAGGATCGTTACAAGCGGGCTGTCGTCGCTGCGATCACCAGCTGCCTCGCCGTATCCGCAACAAACCACAAGGCACGCTTGATGCGTTGCCTGCGACGATGTCTCATGTGCGCGGCCAGCAACATACCTGCCAGCACAATCCCGCCGACCAAGACCAAGTCACGATTCATGGCTGCATTCTCCGTTCGAACGGCCCCTGTTGCGCACCCGACGGGTTCGGCAAGGCGGTGGCTCTCCGGGCTCGGGCATGTGGTAGCCGAGACTGCGCACGCCGATGACATAGCGCGGCTTTCTGGCGTCGTCACGGAGCTTGGCGACGGCGCTTGGCGACGGCGCTCCTGAGAGCCGCCACCAGCCCCTTGCAGATCGCCCGCCCGGAACCCGAGAAGCCGCGCCCGCCCTTGATGTGCTGGGGTGGGCGCCCCCAGCGAACTTGCAAGCAGCAGGGCGGGGGGCTCGGTGCGCTGAAATGGGGCCCAACTAGACACAGTGACCCAGTAGAGACGGCGCGCGACGCGGCCTTGCGGTCCGCGCGTCAGTGGGCTGAAAATACCGGCATGAAAGACAAGGACCCTGCACGAACAGCCTTAGCAGAAATGCTCGCTCCGACGCCGCCCGTCGAAGTTACGCGCTTTCGACAGGCGTGCATCCACGCCATGCAAGCAGCCGTGAGTTTCCACGAGTACCGCAAGACCGACAACAAGCTGATGCGGTTGGGGCTTCGACGAACGATCATGTACAGCGTTGCCCTCGCCTTCGAACTCGGCCTCAAGTCCCTTAACGGCGGCCACGGCCACAAAATAGACCAGCTATGGGAGCGCGTTCCCGAAGCCATCACGCGGAAGATCGACAGGCAGGCGCGGGCGAAACTGGGCGGGCTGCCGCATCCGCCAGACTCCCCACCTCTCAACTTGGTACCGTTTTCGAAGTACATGGGTATCCACCCGGCCCTGTTCGACGTGGTCGCCAACAGGTACGAAGTGGACAAGGACGAGGACTGGCTTGACGGCATCGGTCCCGACATGATGGTGTTTTTCGGGCCGGACAGCGGCTTTCGCGGGTTGACGCGGTTTGCAGCGAGTACACGCATGGAACCCGACGCCAGCAACACCATCACGGCGATCTCGGATGGGTGGCTGGTCGCCCTCACATACTGGCTGTGCATCATGGAGCGGGCGCTTGACGGCCTGCCAACAGAGTACCGGGAAGATGCCGGCGCCGCCATCCAGGGCACCTGGAGCCTGTGGATTGCAGGCGATGGCATCACCTACCGAGACGGAGACAGAAGAGCCGTGTCCGTGTCCGTATTCGGTGTGCTACGAGAAAACGCCGCCACCTGAGCGTTTGCAGATTACTTGATAAGGATTCGGACGATTCCGCTCGAATAATTTGATGTGCCGAGCGTGGGCGCCCCCAGCGAAGTTGCAAAAAGTAGGCCGGGACTTGTCTCGGTGACGGTTCAAATCTCCAGAGAGCGTCCGCAGTACCGCACACTCTTTCACTTCCGGATTTTCCGGCTCCCGGAGCCGGGCCTTTCTGCCGCAGGTTCACGCGGCCGCGGCGGAAAATTGACGAGTGGCCGACAGCCCGCGGGGCGTGCCCGCGTGCACTAGGTTGCCACGCCGCCCTCCTTCGTTGCCACGCTGCCGGGGTCAATATCGGGCGCCTCACGCCCCCCGGCTCGGGCACCCGCCGCGTTCACAAGGCTGGAACCCCGCCCCCGCCGGTTCCGCTATTTCCGCATGCAGTCGCGCAAGCGCAGTTGCGCCGACCGGTTGCTGGCCGTCCCGGCCCGGTTCCACAGCGACCGGTAGCCGTTCGAGATCAGCGCGCCGTCACCCAGCGCCGCCTCGGCGAACCGCCATGCTTCCGCCGGGTGGTTCAGCATCGGGGCATGGAATCCCGAAGCCGGCGTACCCCGTTCCACCTGCCCGAACCGCTCGATCCGACCGTCCGCAGCCCGCACCGCAAGCTGCACCGGCCGTCCATCCGGCGGGTACCCGCCGAAGTACGTCGCCCCCTGCAGCGCACCACCGGGCATACACGTCAGGACGACGCCCAGCATGTCGCCGCCATCCCCGAACGGCGCCCGCAGCACGTACGCCACCTCGCTGCCGTCCTCGCCGCTCACGTCCTCCAGCGTCCGCACTTCCGGCGTGGGCAGCCTGCCCGCCGGCCAGGCCGTCCGGCCGGCCGCCCCCTCCGGCGGCGGCGCGGAATCGGCGTCCTGCTCGCCCGCAGGTTCGGACGGGCCCGGCACCGTCCACGCGAACGACTGTCCCAGCAGGTCGTAAAACTTGCCCGTGAACGTCCAGCCACCGCCCGGCAACGGTGCAAAGCCCACCACGTCGCGCACCGGGCCGTGCAGATCCAGCCGGAGCGTCACCTTCGCCAGCTGCGAGCGCATCACCATCAGCGTACCGGCCAGCTCCTCCCTGCTCATCCCCAGGTCCGCCAGCAGCTCCGCCGGAAGCATGTCAGGGCGCACTTCCGCTGCCGGATCCACCAGCATCCCCACGATCTGTTCGCAGAAATCGGCCACCCCGGCGCCCGGTGCCTCCGACCGGCACGTGTCGCGCACCTCGGCCCTGATCGAGGGCAGCATGTCGCCGGCCTCGCTGACGAACCGCCACCCGCCCGCCACTTGCTCGAACCGGACCCCCTGCTCGGCAAGCAGCGCCGCCAGGCTGGTCACCGGGACGGCCGGTCCCCGCGAACGCCAGCCGTCGCCCGTCCGCTCGATCCGCCGGTCGCCCAGCTCCCCGAACAGCGCCTCCGAGACGAACTCCCCGACCTCGTCCTCGGGCATCCCGGCCAGCAGCTCGGGGTCCAGCCGCAACACGGAGTCGATCTCCACCCGCCCCGCCCCGTCAAAGCGGTAGGCCGTGTCCTGCTCGATGCACCCGGCCAGCAGGAACGCCAGACCGCAGAATCCCGCCCGCCAGTTCCCGTCCGTCCGGCGCGACGCCGCCCGGGCCCGGGCGGGCGGCGTGACCGGGGCATCCGTCTCCGGGGAAGCGGGGACGACGCGCTCGGCGATCGCGCCAGCGACCGCGGACGATATCCGGCGTCGGAAACGTGGGAGGTGAGGGCTGGTGCCGCCCTGGCCAGGGTTGTGAGGCATGGCTGCGAATCCTGCCGCGGGACGGACCCGCGAACTCGAGTTTTCGTGGGATTAGTCGTGCTCCGGGCATCGCCCGGTGAAAGCTCGGTCGGCAGCCTTGGGCTGCGGGATTCGCTCGGGCAGGCTTGGCCTGCGGGTTCGCTAGGGGACGATCAAGGCGTCACCGTCACTATAGGATGGCTGACAGCCGGCCACAAACCAGGCGCTCTTCGACCGAGCCGTCACCGGACCATGCCGAACTCCCGTGGCGGAACAAGAAACCGGCGTGATCCACCTGCGTAACGGGATCCATCACTCTGGGGCTCGAGCACCCCCACGGTCGGCATCGACGGCGCGGTCGGCGGCGGGGACTGACGGGTAACGCATCAGCCAACGGCACTGGATCGCCGGGACGTTTGTCCCGATCCTCCGGATCGCTCCCCCCGCCGTCTGCACCGCCGTTCCGTGCAACTGCACGCCACCCCCCCCGGTCGCGGGGTGGTATACACAAAGCCCCGCCCCC
>VXPS01000351.1 GCA_009839425.1 Chloroflexota bacterium | reverse complement strand
TAGCGCGTGGGCTGGCCCCGGGCCCGGGCACGCAATGGTTTTTAAAGTCTCCGGGTGGGCGGGGGGCCCCGCCCGGGGGGGGCCCGGGTTGTCGGCCGGGGGCGCGGGTGAGGGCTTCCTGATGGCGAACGCTGGCCACGAGGGCGAGGCCCCCGTCGGCGCCGTCCAGGCCGATGACGTGGCGGAGGGCCTGACGTAGCTCGTTGACGTCCTCGCGGATGGCGGCGGTGCGGACGATGGGCGCACCCGGGGCGAGGTCGCGGACATCGTCGGCCCGGATCGCGTGCGGAAGGTCTCGCTTGTTGAGGGCGACGATGGTGGGTTTGGCGGCCTGACGCACGCGCGCGGCGGCGGTTTCGTCGTTGCGCAGGAGCGGGCGGCTGGCATCCAGCACCAAAACCGCGGCGTCCGATCCTTCAAGGGCTCGGGAGCTGCGTTCGACGCCCAGGGTCTCGACGGGGTCGTGAGTCTCGCGCAGGCCGGCGGTATCGTTGAGGACGATGGGGACGCCGTCGAGGTCGAAGGACTCTTCGAGGACGTCGCGGGTGGTGCCGGGGATTTCGGTGACGATGGCGCGGTCGGTGCTGAGGAGGGCGTTCATGAGCGACGACTTGCCGACGTTGGGGCTGCCGACCAGGGCAACGCGGACGCCGTGGCGCTGCATGATGCCGCGTCCCGCCGAGGCGAGGGCATCCTCCAGCCGCTGGTGGAGCGAGTCGAGGGTGGCGGCGACGACGGCGCGGTCCATGGCGGGGACCTCGTCTTCGTCGAAGTCGACTTCGGCTTCCATCTGGGCCAGCAGGTCGAGGCAGTCGGCGCGCATGTCGCGGACGGCATCGGAGAGGCGTCCGGCCAACTGATTGGCGGCGACGGCGAGGGCGGCGGGGGTAGGGGCGGCGACGAGGTCGGCGACGGCCTCGGCCTGGGCGAGGTCGAGCCGGCCGTTGAGGAAAGCGCGGAGAGTGAACTCGCCGGGGCCGGCGGGGCGGGCGCCGGCGGCAAGGATGCTGTCCAGCACGCGCCGGAGAGCGACGGGACCGCCGTGGCAGCTGAGTTCGGCGACGTTCTCACCGGTGTAGGAGCGCGGCCCCGGCATGAAGAGCAGCAGCGCCTGGTCGATGAGGGCGTCGTTGCCGTCGTAGACCGCCACCAGGTGCGCATAGCGCGGCCTGGGGTCGCGGTCGCGGCGGGTGACGCGGCGGGCGATCCAGAGGGCCTGGGGGCCGCTGATGCGCACAACGCCGATACCGCCACTCCCAACGGGAGTCGCGATGGCGGCAATGGTGTCGGTCGCAGAGGCGCCGGGGTTCATCAGATGTTGGCGGGGCGCAGGCCCGGACGGCGGTGGATTTTACGGGCGGGCTGAGGGACCGGGGGGAGGTTCGTTAGGCTGGCCGGGAGCGCTGCCGCAGCGCTCCGCAGCACACGCGGGAGCTGGCGCCGATGCCGCAGATGACGGGTGGGCAGGCCCTGGTGGCCGGGATGCGCCAGGCCGGCGTGACGACGTTGTTCGGGATTCCCGGCGTGCATAACGGCGGGTTGTACGACGCGCTGCTGGACGCACCGGATATGCGGGTGGTGATCACGCGACATGAGCAGGGCGCGGCCTTCATGGCGGACGGCTACGCGCGGGCCTCGGGACGGGTGGCCTGCGTGGCCACAATTACGGGGCCGGGGATTACGAACGCGGCTACCGGGTTGGGCGAGGCCTATGCGGAGTCCTCGCCGGTGTTGCACATCGCGACGGCGCTGGGTCCGGCTTCACGCCTGCCGGAAGCGGGCGAGTTGCACGAGCTTCGGGACCAGTCGGGGGTTCTGCGGGCCCTGGTGGGTCACCACGAACTGGTGGAGACGGTGCCGGCGATCCCTGGCGCGGTGACCCGAGCCATGGACGCGATTACGACCGATCGGCCGGGTCCGGCCAGCGTAGAAATCCCGCTGGACCTGTTGATCGAGACAGCGGACGTGGAGTTGGCGGAGACAGCGCCGGCGACGGTGCCTTTGCCGGATACGGGGGCGGTGGATCGGGCGGCCGAGTTGCTGGCCGAGGCCGAGGCGCCCCTGATTTTCCTGGGCAGCGGGGCGATGGACGCGGGGTCGGAGGTCGAGGCGCTGGCGGAGCGGCTGCAGGCGCCGGTGCTGACGGCTCAGACGGGCAAGGGGGCGTTCCCCGAGTCGCATCCGCTGTCGCTGGGCTGCAAGCACCGGCTGGACGAGAGCCTGTACGAGTTGCTGCGGACCCGAGACGTGGCGCTGGTGGTTGGGTGCCGCCTGGGGGCGCGGGTGACGGACGACGATCGGATGCCCCTGCCGGAGACGCTGATCCAGGTCGATCGGTCGGCGGCCGAGTTGGGCCGGCACCGGGAGAACGCGGTGTCGATCCAGGCTGATGCCGCGGCGGCGGTGAGCGAACTGCTGGAAGCGCTGCCGGACGAGCCGCCGCCGGAGGCCCCGGACATTGCCGAGGGGATGCGGGCTCGTCGACGCAGTCCGCACGACGCCGCGGACGACCCGAGGTCGGCAGCGATTCTTGAGGAGCTTCGGCGGGTGCTGCCGGACGACGGCGTGCTGGTGAACGACATGACGATGACCAGCTATCGCTCGGCCGGGCTGTTTCCGGTGGATCAGCCGCGGTCGTACATGTTTCCGATCTACTTCGGCACGCTGGGCTTCAGCCTGCCGGCGGCGATTGGGGCGCAGGTGGCGTGTCCGGAGCGGCCGGTGCTGTCGCTGAGCGGGGACGGCGGCTTCCTGTTCACGGCGGAGGAGCTGGCGACGGCGGTTCGGGAACAACTGCCGGTAGTGGCGGTGGTGTTCAACGACTCGTCGTATGCGGCTATCGACGGGAACTTTCGGGGGAACTTCGGTGGGCGGACGGTGGACGTGCGGCTGCACAATCCAGACTTCGTGGCGTTCGGGAAGTCGTTTGGGGCGGCGGCCGAGGGCGTGGACACGCCGGAGGCGCTGGGCGCGGCGGTGGAGCGGGGCTTGGCGCGGCGGTGTCCGACGCTCATTGAATACCGGCTGCCGCCGGTGGGCTGACAGCGGAACCCTTCGCTCCGCGCTGTCGGGGCGGGCCTACACTGACCGCGGCACCCCTCAGATGCGGCAGGTCAGTGGCATGGGGCTTTCGGAACAGCAGGTTCGGTTTTTCGAGACGTTTGGGTATTTGAGCTTTCCCGGGGCGTTTGCGGATGAGGCGGAGGCGATCAGCGAGGAGTTCGAGCGGATCTGGGCGGAGCGTGGGGGCGGGCACGAGGGGAGAGTGCATGATCACAAGCAGCGTTCGGCGTTCGTGCCGTTCATCGACCAGAGCGAGTATCTGAGTGGGCTGATCGACGACCCGCGAATCGACGGGGTGGCTTCGGCGCTGCTGGGGGACGACTACAACTACGAAACCAGCGACGGGAACTTCTACGTGGGCGACACGCGCTGGCACTCGGACGGGTTTGGGCGGACGAAATACCGGTTTCTGAAGTTCGCGTTCTACCTGGACCCGGTGACAGCGGCGTCGGGCTGCCTGCGGGTGATTCCGGGAAGCCACCACCGGCGCGACGGCTATGCGAACGCGCTGCACGACCGGATGAGCACCAGCCGGGTTGACCAGACCGAGGATGCGTTCGGGGTCTCCGGTTCCGAAGTTCCCGCGGTGGCGCTGGAGACGCAGCCGGGCGATCTGATCATGTTCAACCAGGATCTGAAGCACGCCTCGTATGGCGGCGGCACGCGGCGGCGCATGTTCACGATCAACGTGTCGGAGCGGTTCGACGACGAGGACCTGGACACCCTGCGCAACGATGTCGCTTCACTGGTGCGGTTCTGGGCGGAGAGCGCCTACGGCGACGCGATGGTCAGGACGGCCGGGCCGGACCGAACGGTGCACCTGGAGCAGCGGATGGCGAATGACGACCATTTGCCGGCACTGGTGGCGAAGGCGCAGGAAGAGATGAGGGAGCCGGCGCGGGGATAGCTCGCAGCTTGGAGCGGGAGCTTCAGTCGACGAGGAATCTAGGACGGCGGCTGGGTGCGGCTGGACAGAACGCCTTCGATGACGCCCTCAATTCGGGCGACGCGTTCGGTGAGGTTGTCGACGCGGGTGGTGAGGTGGCGGACGTCTGTGCGCATGTCGCGCCAGACGGCGACGACGACAGCGATCACGGCGGCGCCTACTGCAAGGATTCCAATCAGCTCCGGCGACATGTGCGATTCCTCGGTTCGCGAGAGTCCCCGTTCCCCTCGGTTGAGGCACCGGAGACCAGCGGATCGGCTGCCGCCCGCAGTCAAGGAATTCTACCCTCGAGACTCTGAGGGCTTCGGGCCGCTGCGCTAGGCGGCGGTGGCCGGTTCCGTGGCAGCGTCGGCGAGGGCGCGCTGGTATTCGCGCTGCAGCATGCGCTTGCTGACGAAGATGTCGACGAGGTCCCAGGGGAGGGGTTCGTCGGGATCGCGCTGGCGGTGGATGTACCAGTCGAGGTCGAGGCCGGCGGCTTCAATGGCCTGGTA
Organism: Chloroflexota bacterium; assembly: GCA_009839425.1. Taxonomy (GTDB): domain Bacteria; phylum Chloroflexota; class UBA11872; order UBA11872; family UBA11872; genus UBA11872. The sequence goes on along the minus strand of VXPS01000351.1, from coordinate 11,499 downwards.
CCAGCGCTCGGGTTCTAAATGCTCCATCCAGCCGTCGAAGCGGCAGCCGCGTTCCCACGCGCCCTTGATGGCGCGGCCGACACGACGGTCGCCGAGGGCCAGCAGGGCCTCGATGTGGCTTTCCTGGGGGTCGTGCCACATGAGGTGGATGTTGCGGTCGCGGGCGATATCGAAGCAGGCCTGCTGCTTGGCGCGAATGGCGTCGCTGCGGTCCTGCGGGTGCCACTGGAACGGCGTGAATGGCTTGGGGATGAAGGTGGAGACGGTGACGTTGACCTTGGCGCGCTTGCCGTGGTGGCGGCGGCCGAGGGCCATGACGCGGTTGGCCAGGTGGGCGATGGCCCGGGCGTCGTCGAGAGTCTCGGTGGGCTGGCCGATCATGAAGTAGAGCTTGATGGTGCGGAAGCCGCGCTGGAAGGCCATGTCGCAGGTTTCCAGCAGGTCCTCGTCCGAGATTTCCTTGTTGATGACGCGGCGCATGCGGGGGGTGGCGGCTTCGGGGGCGAAGGTGAGGCTGCCGCCGCGCTTGCCGCCGCGCTGCAGGGCATCGGCCACGTCAACGTTGAAGGTCTCGACGCGGGTGGAGGGGATGGAGACGCGGACGTAGTCCTCGGCGGAGTCGTACACCTCGTTGATGACACCATCCAACCCCTCGTAGTCGACGGCATTGAGGGAGAGCAGCGAGACCTCGCTCTGTCCGGTGGCGGTAAGGCATCGGTCCACGGCCTGCTCCACCAGGTCCTTGCGGCGGTGGCGCACCGGACGGTAGAGGTAGCCGGCCTGGCAGAAGCGACAAGCGCGAGCGCAGCCGCGGTCGAGTTCGACGGCAATGCGGTCGTGTACGACGCCGGTGTTGGGCACAACGGGACTCCGGGGTCCGCTGTAGACATCAATGTCGACGTATTGGCGCTTGATCCGCTCCGGCAAATCGTCGCGCAGCCGCCGGTGGCCGAGGAAGGCGCCGTCGTCCGCGTACTGGGGCTCATAGAGGCCGGGGGCGTAGATGCCGGGGATGGTGCGGGCAGCGGCGGCGATGAAGTCGTGGCGCCAGCCGGGTAGGGCGCGGTCGAACTCGGCGTGCAGATTGAGCACCTGCTGAAGCAGATCCTCGCCCTCGCCGACGGCGATGAGGTCGAAGAAGTCGGCCATGGGCTCGGGGTTGGAGACGGCCGAGCCGCCGCCGAGGATTAGCGGGTCGTCATCGGAGCGGTCTACCCGCTCGATCGGGATGCCGGCGAGGTCCAGCATCTCCAATACGTTGGTGTTGCCGCTCTCGTAGCTCATGGAGAAGCCGAGGATGTGGAATTCGCGGAGGGGTCGGCGCGACTCCCAGCCGAAGAGTGGGAGGTTATGGGCGCGCATGGCGTCGGCCATATCAGGGAGCGGGGTAAAGCAGCGGTCGCAGAGGTGGGGGGTGTCGTCGTTGATGAGTTCGTAGAGCAGCCCCATGGCCAGGTTGGACATCCCGATCTCGTAGGCGTCCGGGAAGCAAAGCGCCAGGCGCGTCTGCGCCGAGTCCCAGTTTTTCTGACGCGCGTTGTGCTCGCCCGCGAGGTACTGCGCGGGTTTGGTCACGCGGTCGAGCAGCGGCTCGATCTCAACGAGCGAAGGCGCGGAAGTGTCCATTGCCATTTGCCAATACTGCCCTATCAATCTGGACCGTTCGAGAGCATTCCAAGATCCCGTAAGCGGAAGCCTTTCGGCCGAACTGAACGATGCTCCCTCGCCAGGCGGCTAAGATACTGCGCCCAACCGTCGCCGTAGGCACTCCGGCAATGCCTGACTTGGTCATTCGCGCCTCCACGCTTGTCGATGGCACCGGCGCGGATCCGTGCTTCGACGCCGAAGTCGTCGTGAGCAATGGCGCCATCAAGTACGCCGGGCCCGCCCTCCCGCGCGCGGACGATGCCGACGTCATCGACTACGGCGACGCCACCATCATGCCGGGCCTCATCGACTGCCATTGCCATCTGCAGTTTGGCGCGTATTCCAGCCACGAACGCACGCTGGCGGTCCATAAGTCCGCCTCCAATGAGGACCGTGTTATCACCGCAGTCCAGAACGCCCAGCGTGCCTTGGCAACCGGGGTGACCACCATGCGCGACACGGGCGGCTACCGGACCCTCAACATGCTGATTCGCGACGCGCAGCGTGTCGGCCAGTTTCTGGGTCCGCGCCTCATGGTCTGTGGGGCGCCGATCACCACCACCGGTGGACATCTGAATTGGTGCGGCCTGCGCGCCGATTCGCGCGACGAGGTTGTCCGCGCTGCTCGCCAGATGGTCGAAGCCGGCGCCGACTTCATCAAGGTCATGGCCACCGGCGGCATGATGACGCCCGGCTCCCAGGCCGGGCACTCCCAGTACGACCTTGAGACGCTGCGCGCGCTGGTTACCGACTCTCATCGGCTCCGGCGTCATGTTGCGGCTCACGTGCTCGGTGCGGACGGTTGCCGCGACGCCATTGATGCCGGTGTGGATACGCTGGAGCATTGTTCGTGGCTTACGGCTGACGGAGTCCGCGGCCAGTCGGCGATCGACGCCGCGGCCGTCGATCGAATCGATGCTACGCACCAGTCTGTCCATATGACACTGGCGGCCATGAATCGCACCCCGTTCCGCGACATGGCGCACCTGGACGAACTGCCCGCCGACGAGCGCGAACGCATCCGCGCTGCGGGCGCGAATTTTCGTTACATGCGCGAGCAAGGTGTGCCGCACGTTGTGTCCACGGACGCCGGCGTAATCGACACGCCATTTCATGAGTTCCCGCTCTCGGTCATCAGCGCCGTCGTGGCGCTCGATACCACGCCGGTGGACGCTATGCACCTGGTCACCGGCGCCGCCGCCCAGGCCATCGGCCTCGGCGAGGTGACCGGATCGCTTATCCCAGGACGTCAGGCCGATCTACTGGTGGTCGACGGAGACGCGTCCGAGAACATCTGCAACATCGCCCGCACCGTGTCTGTCTATCTTGGCGGACAAGAGGTGGTGCGAAAGCGCCGCTTGGAAGTGCTCGTCAACTAACCCGCAGCACGAGCTGTCGCTGACGCTGCGCTCGGCTTGCTAGAGCGACCGCCTGCCTGTACGAGCGCATACCAGCCGGCGTGCGCGGAAGATGAGGCTACGCGAAGCGCAGCGGTGAGCCGAGCTGCCGCAACAACGCGATAACGCTTTGTGCTGCCAGGGCGCTGGTCTTGGGGTTCGCGTCGCTGGCCCGGTTCTCCAGCCGCAGCCGCATCGCGCCGAACGAGCCGAGCGCCTCCACCTCGTGGACGTTGCCGGGTGCGTCCGGATCGGCCACGACGGTAACGCGAAGTCGGTCCGGGTCGTCTGCGGCCAACGCCAGCAATGCCGCCACGTTGACGTTCTGCGGAAAGCCGCGAACGGCCTCCACCGGTCCACCGGTAAAGATCACCCGCGGCCCGGTGACGTCCGACAAGTCGATGCCCTGGTTGACGACCCACGGCGCGTCGGCCAGGGCTACCGGGGGTTTCGTGGTGGTCAGGGTGATCGATTCCACATGACCCACCCGGGACGCGCGCACCACGTCCAGCGCGCCAATGGCGCCCGACGGAACCCAGATGCGCGCGCCGGTGGTCTGCGCTGCCGCAAGCAGCGAGGCCAGGAAGTCTGGGTCAAGGGTCGCGCCGGTACTGAGAGCGACCAGGTCAACGCCGCGGCTGAGGACCTGTGGAGCGATGGTGCGCAGCGCGGCCTGGGAGGCGGCCTCGAGAACCGCGTCGAGACTCTCCCATGTGAGCGTCGCGAGATCCTCATGGACCGGCACGCCGGTAGCCGCCAGGTCATCACGCGCCGGGCACGCGACCGGCTCGACGACGGCCGCGACTTCAACACCCGGCGCTTCGCCGGCGCGCACGGCGCGCGCGACTTCGGTCCCGATCGCCCCCAGGCCGGCGATCGCGAGCCGCAGCGGCTGCGCGCCCGGGGAGTTCAGCGTCCGTTCCGCGGCAGCGGCAGGTGGATGGGGGCGTTGATTGCCTGCCAGGCCGATTCGGCGGTGGCTTCGGCGAAGGTCGGGTGCGCATGCACGGTCTCACGCAGGTCATCCAGGGTGGCTTCCAACCGGATGGCCAGCACACCCTCGGCGATGATGTCGCTGGCGCCGGGACCGATCACGTGCATGCCCAGAATCTCGCCGTACTGCCGGCCGGCCACGATCTTGACGAAGCCGTCGGTGTCGCCGTAGGCGCGGGCGCGTCCCAGCGCCTGGAACGGGAACATTCCAACCTGGATGTCACCGCGCTCCTCTTTGGCCGCCTCCTCCGTGAGACCTACGCTGGCGATCTCGGGGTGGGTGAAGGTGCAGGCGGGCACGGCGTTGGGCTCGTAGACAGAGGGGCGCCCCAGCGCATGCTCAGCGGCCACGACGCCCTGGTGGGACGCCACGTGCGCCAGCAGCTTGTCGCCAATCACGTCGCCGATCGCGTAGATATCGGGCCGGCTCGTCTGCTGATGTTCGTTGACGCCGATCCCGCGCGGCGTGAACCGCACGCCGGCCGACTCCAGCCCGACGTCCGCCACGTTGGCACGACGACCGGTGGCCAGCAGCACGTGCGAGGCCTGCACGGTCTCCGACTCGCCGTCCGTTGCCAGCGTCACCTGGAGGTGTGCGTCGGCCTGTGCTATCGAATCGATCCGCGTGCCCGTGTGGACCCTGACGCCTTGCTGGATCAGGATCTTGCGCATGGCGGCGCTGACGGCTGCGTCCTCGTTGGGCACGACGCGGGGCAGCATCTCGACGAGAGTGACTTGGCCGCCGAGCAGAGCAAAAAGCGTTGCCCACTCCACGCCCACCGCACCCGCGCCGGCCACCAGGATGTGCTCCGGAACTTCCTCGAGCTCAAACGCTCCGTCGCTGTCGATGACGCCGGGGAGGTCGACGCCGGGAATCGGTGGGACCGCCGATGACGAGCCGGTGGCCACGATGATGGACTTGGCCGTAATAAGCTCGGTGCGTTCGACCAGCGACGCCTCCACGGCGCCGTGTCCCGCCAGGCGGCCGGTGCCCTGCAGGACCGTGACCCCGCCGGCCTTCAAAAGACCCTCAATGCCACGGCCAAGCTGGCGAATGACCCGATCCTTGCGGCGAACCATGGCCGGGTAGTCGGCGGTAACGCCCTTGACCCGCACGCCGAAGCTGGACGCCTTCTTGGCCAGCTGAAAGACCTCGGCGCTGCGCAGCAGCGCCTTGGATGGAATGCACCCGCGGTTGAGGCAGACGCCGCCAAGGCCGCTGTCTTCGACCACGACGACTTGCGCGTCCAGAGCGGCCGCACGAAGCGCCGCCACGTAGCCGCCGGGTCCGCCGCCGATCACACACACATCCGCCTGCAGAGGCATCAGGTCCGCCAATCTGGTTGGGTGGCTAGCGGCATTGTAGGAGCGCGTGGGTTGAGGCCGGTTTCACTATGCATTGAAGTTCGGCGGAATCTCTTCGGCGTCGAAGACGCGCAGGGCCGCGTCCACGTGCTGGCGGCCACGACGCAGCGAAATGCCGGCATGTCCCGGATACAGCGCTTCAAAGTCCATGTCGCCCAGGCGGCGCATCGTGGTAACCAGGTCCTGGATGGAGCAATCGGGGGTGGACAGGAGCAGGATCTTGCCACCCTGGAAGACAACGTCGCCGCCGAACAGCCCGGTTCGGTCGTCGCCTTCGAGCAGGTAGGAGAGATGCTCGCGGGCATGGCCGGGGGTGGCGATGGCGGTCAAGCGGGCCTCGCCGAGCTGGATCGAATCGCCGCCTGCGATCGAGGACGCCGACGGGCAGGGCGCCAGCCGGTAGTCGTCGGGATAGGTTCCGCCGGCCCTGGCGCTCGGAAGGGAGATGGCCTCTTCGTCGGCGCGCCTGAGCCAGTCCGCGGCGGGGCCGGGGGCTAGGACTTCGGCTCCGGTCAACTCGTGCAGCGGGCCCGAGCCGCCGCCGTGGTCGGCGTGGGCGTGGGTGAGGGCGATCGTTTCGATGTTCGTCGGGTCGAATCCCGCCGCCCGCACGTTGGCCAGAATCAGTTCGGATTGGAGCCCTACCCCGGCGTCAATCAGGATCAGCGGGCCGCCGCCGTCGACCAGGTAGACGTGGCAGTCGAAGGGGTTGGACAGGTCGGCGCCGGTGGCGCCGCTGCCGACCAGGTGTACGCGTTGGGTCAGACGCATCAGGCGGCGATCTCTCCGAAGGCTTTGCAAACGCCCAGGTAGACGCCGACGGCCTGCTCGAGCTGAGCAATCTCGATCCACTCATCGTTCGTGTGGGCCTGGGCGATGTCGCCGGGGCCCAGCACGACGGACGGGACACCGCCGACGCCCGAGAGCATGGCGGCGTCGGTCGCGTAGGCGACGCCCAGCGGGTCGGGCGACAGCCCGGCGGCGGCAACGGCCTGCTGCGCGGCGCGCACGACTCGGGCGTCATGTGGGGTCTCCAGCGGGGGAATGTCCACGAAGGGCGGATCGCGGTCGACGCGGAGCTGCGGGTCGCTGGCCCTGAGATCGTCCAGCGCGGCGTCAACGCGATGCAGCACTTCGGCGGAGGTTTCGCCGGGCACCAGGCGGCGGTCGATCTCGATTTCGCAGAGGTCGGGCACGACGTTGACTCCGGCGCCGCCGCGGATTGTGCCGACGTTCCAGGTGGCGTTGCCGAGGATGGGATGGGGGCGGGCGTTGAGATGGGGTTCAAGCCCGCGGGCGAGCGCCGGGATGGCCCTGGCCATGTCTTCGATCGCGTTGTGACCCTGCTCGGGCATGGCGCTGTGCGCGGCAACGCCGTGGGTGCGGACGCGCCAGCGGACGGCGCCCTTTTGGGCGGTGATGATGCGCAACTCGGTGGGCTCGCCGACCACGGCCGCGTCGACGGGTGGGCGTCGTTCGGCCATGACTCGCGAACCGATCATGACGATCTCCTCGCCCACGGCGCCGGCCAGGCAGAGGTCCACGGGGAAGTCGGGATCCGCGGCGGCCGCGCGGAGGACGTGCAGCATGGCGGCCATGCAGCCCTTGGGGTCGGCGGAGCCGCGGCCGTAGAGGCGGCCGTTGGCGATACGCGGGTTGAGGGCGTCGGGCATCGGGTCCAGGCCGACGGTGTCCAGGTGGCACTCGAACATGAGGGTCGGGCGGTTGCCGCGGCGGATCCAGGCCAGCAGGTTGGGGCGACCGGGCTCGACGTCGTACATCTCGACGTCGGCGCCGGCGGCGCGGGCGAGATCAGCGACGTGATTGGCCAGTTCCGCCTCGCCCGGCCCGCCCTCAAGACTGCTGTTCACGCTGTTGATCGCAACCAACCCGGCTAGCGTGTCAACGACGGATGTGGTGATGGCCCAACCTCGCGCGGTGCACTAACCCGCGAGTCTGGCACACGCGGCACTTCGAGACGCACGCGTGCCGATGCCCGCCATTGAGACGCTACGCTGGCTGCCGAGATGCTTGATAGCGGGCCCGGCGCATCCGATTGAGGCTCTGTTCGGGTTTCTCGCGTACTCAGCGAGTCCGCCCAGACTCGCGCGCATAGGCCGCGGCTGATTCAGGCCGCCAGCGACACGCCTTAATGAGCAGCCCTGGGCATACATCCCTTTGGTCCTACCGATGCAGCCGGCGCTTGAATCAGCCCTTCGTCCTGCACGGGAAAAGACCAGCGGGACGCGGATGGTCAGTGGTTGTCGCGGAGGCCGCGGAGTTCGTGGCTGAGTTCGCGGGCCATGAGCACTTGCCCGGCTTCGGCTACGGGCAGACCGTCGAACAGTGCCTGGTTGATCAGCTCCACGATCGGCATCTCCACCCCCAGACGGCGCGCCAGGGCGAGGGCCCCGCGGGACGTGTCCACGCCTTCGGCGACCATGACCATGCGCGACTGAATATCATCCAGGGATCGACCGGCGGCAAGTTCTTGGCCTACGTAGTGGTTGCGCGAGTGGGGGCTTGCACAGGTGGCGATGAGATCGCCCATGCCGGCGAGTCCGGCAAACGTGAGCGCGTCAGCCCCGGCAGTCAGGCCCAGGCGCGTCATTTCAGCCAGGCCCCGAGTCATCAGGGCGGCCTTGGCGTTGTCGCCGTATCGCAGGCCGTCCGCCATCCCGGCGCTAATGGCGATGACGTTCTTGATGGCGCCCGCGAGTTCGATACCGATGACATCATCGCTGACGTAGGTGCGGAATGTCGGCGCGCTTAGTCGCCGCTGCACGTTCCGCGCAACCTCCGGGATTCGCGCAGCCACGACTGCGGTGGCGGGCTCGCCGGCGGCGATCTCGCGCGCCAGATTCGGTCCGGACAGAACCGCCAGACGGTCCAGGACTTGGTCACCGGACCAGCTGGTCAGAAGTTCGCTGACCCGTTGTCCCGTTTCCGGGTCGAGTCCCTTAATACCGCTGACAATCGCCGCGTGCGGACCGATCAGGCCGCCAATGATCTGCCAGTTTTCGTGAAGCCGACGCATGGGTACGGTCAGGAGTACGAGATCCGCGCCGCGCAGAACCGCTGCGGCGTCGTGGCTGATCTCCAACGAATCCGGCAGGGTCACGCCGGGTAGGAAGCGCACATTCTCACGCCGTGCGGCCATGTCGTGCGCCTCGTCCGTCTCACGAACCCAGAGAGCACAACGACCGCGGGCTTCAGCGACAAGCACGGCAAGCGTGGTGCCCCAGCTGCCAGAGCCGACGACGGCAACCTTATTCACACGGGTAATCCTGGGACGCGCCAGCGCCTAGTCTAGTGGCGGTCCGAGGTGCATCTGGCCGCTGACCTCCGCGTCTTGCGGCATTCGGGCCCCTAATCCCTTTGCGCTCGCCGGCGTCCGCAGCCCATCTTGGTTCGGGCACTCCAAGGAAATCGCGGTGCCTACACGTTCGTGACACGAGGTGGATGAGCGAGGCCAATGGCTCCGATCCCCCAGCTTCGCAGACGTCATTCCTCCTTCCGTTGCCGCGTATGCAGTGGACGCCCGGATATACTCTGGCGCCGGTAACCCAAACCGGTTCGGCCCGGCGGCTGCGGAACCCATCCGCCCGCTCACAATCGGAGGCGCGCCTTGGCAGAGCAACAACCTGTCTCCACCAACGGCCGCGCTGGAGGCGACGACGCTTCCAACGGCGTGCTGGAGAAGCTCACCGACGACCAGCTCCGCTGGATCTACCAGATCATGCGGCGCATCCGCCGCTTTGAAGAGACCGCTGAAGAAGCCTTCCGCGCCGCCAAGATGCGCGGCGCCCTCCACTTTTACATCGGCGAGGAAGCCACCGCCACCGGCGTCTGCGCCGCTCTTGACGACGGCGACTTCATCACCAGCACCCACCGCGGTCACGGCCATTGCATCGCCAAGGGCGCCCGCATGGACAAGATGATGGCCGAACTCTTCGGCCGCACCACCGGCTACTGCGGCGGCAAGGGCGGCTCCATGCACATCGCCGACATTGAACTCGGCAACCTGGGCGCCAACGGCATCGTCGGCGCCGGCATCCCCATCGCCACCGGCGCCGCCCTCGGCTCCAAGCTCCGCAAGGACGGCAAAGTCACCGTCGCCTTCTTCGGCGACGGCGCCGGCCCAACCGGCGCCTTCCACGAAGGCGTCAACGTCGCCGCCACCATGAACCTGCCGGCCGTCTTCGTCTGCGAAAACAACCAGTACGGCATGGCCACCCACGCCGACTTCGCCAACGCTGCCCCCATCCACAACCGCGGCGCCGCCTACGGCATCCCCAGTGCCTCCATCGACGGCAATGACCTCTTTGAGGTCTACGCCACCGCCAGGGAAGCCATCGACCGCGCCCGTCGTGGTGAAGGCCCCACCCTCATCGAGTCCCGCACCTACCGCCACAAGGGCCACACGGTGCTGGACCAGAAGAACTACCGCACCAAGGAGGAAATCGCCGAATGGGTCGCCCGTGACCCCATCGAGCGATTCGTCCGGGCCGTCAACGAATCCGAACGGCTCGACGAGGACGACTTCCAGGCGATTGACGGGCAGATCGAGCGCGAAATCGAACACGCCGTGGCGTTCGCCGAGGCCAGCCCCTGGCCCACCGTCGACGTTATCGAGCGCGACGTCTACGTGGAGTAACCATCATGGCCGTCACCACACCCCAAGCGCCCGCGCCCGAGACCGCCACGCGCGAGATTTTCATGAGCGAGGCCCTGCGCGAGGCCATCGACGAGGAAATGACCCGCGACCCCACCGTTTTCGTGGTGGGCGAGGAAGTCGGCGTCTGGGGCGGCGCCTACGCCGTGACCCAGGGCCTGCTGGAGAAGTGGGGTCCTGATCGCATCGTCGACACCCCCATCGCCGAAGCCGCCATCGCCGGCCTCGGCATCGGTGCGGCGCTTACCGGCAGCCGACCCATCGCGGAGTTCATGTACAGCGACTTCATGGGCATCGCGATGGACCAGATCGTCAACCAGGCCGCCAAGAACCGCTATATGTTCGGCGGCAAGGCCAAGCTGCCCCTCACCTACCGCGCTCCCTTTGGCGCCGGCACCGGCAACGCCGCCCAGCACACCCAGAGCCTGGAAGCCTGGTTCGCCCACGTGCCCGGCCTCAAGGTCATAACCGCATCCACGCCCTACGACGCCAAGGGCCTGCTCAAGTCCGCCATCCGTGAAGACAACGTGGTCATCATGTTCGAGCACAAGGCCATCTACGCCATGCGCGGCCACGTGCCCGAGGGCGAATACCTGGTCCCCATCGGCGTGGCCGACGTGAAGCGTGAAGGCGACGACGTCAGCGTCATCACCTATGCCCGCCAAACCCATCACGCGCTCGAGGCTGCCGAGCAGTTGGCCGCCGAGGGCATCAGCGTCGAAGTGGTCGACATCCGCTCGCTCTACCCGCTCGACACCGACACCGTCCTGCGCTCGGTTCGCAAGACTCACCGCGCGGTGGTGCTCTACGAAGCCGTGCGCTTCGGCGGCTTCGGGGCTGAGATCGCCTCCCAGATCCAGGAGTTGGCGTTCGACGATCTGGATGCGCCGGTACTGCGCGTCGGTGCCGCCCACGCGCCAGTCCCGTTCTCGGAGCCTCTCGAAAACGCCTCGTTCCCCGACACGGCCAAGGTCGTTGAGGCCATCCGCCAGTCGCTCCAGGGCGTCTACTAGACCGTGGCTACCGCCGTACGCATGCCCCTGATGGGCATGACAATGGAGGAAGGCGCCGTCACCGAGTGGTTGGTTGACGAAGGCGCCCAGGTCGAGAAGGGCCAGGAAATCCTGGAATTCGAGACCGACAAGATCAACGCTCGCGTGGAAGCGCCGGCCGCCGGCATCCTCGGCGGCATCGCCGCAGGGCCCGGCGATCTGGTAAAGGTTCAGGGCCTCCTGGCCTGGATCCTGGAACCCGGCGAAACCCCGCCGGCCGAGGATCCGAACCCACCGGCCGCCGCCGCGGCGGCCGCGGCGCCGCCTGCCGCGCCGCCGCCCCCCGCTCCCGCGCCGGTGGCCCCGGCCCAGTCGGGTATAAACATAGCCGCGCCCCCGAGACGGAGAGGGTGGTGGGGTTGGGGGGGCG
>VXPS01000318.1:14593-16336 GCA_009839425.1 Chloroflexota bacterium | reverse complement strand
CCTCAGGCCCAATGCGCCGTGACCTGCCGGAGCGGCTGGCGGACACCGAGGCGCAGCTGGCGCGATTCCGCAGGTACGGCGACCGGCGCTACTACCGCGGCAACGACTACACCAACCTGGTGGAAGCGCTGGCGCAGCGGCGGTGCGCAGCCCTCTTTGCCAATTCGCGTGTCTCGGCCGACAGCCTGCACGTGAATGTGCAGGCGCTCTCGGGCGCGGCCGCCAACAACGCCGTCTATGAGGCACTGCTGGAGCCCGACGACCGGATCCTGGGACTGGCCCTGGCGCACGGCGGGCACCTGAGCCACGGCGCCTCGGTCAATCGCAGCGGGCGCCGATTCCAAGCGTCCAGCTACAGCATTGAAGACGTTGACGGGAAGCTGGATTACGACCAGATCGCCGAAATCGCGCGACGAGACCGTCCGCGCATCATCGTGGCGGGCTACACCTCGTATCCGTGGGCGCCGGACTGGGAGCAGTTCCGGGCCATCGCCGACGAAGTGGGCGCCTATCTGCTGGCCGACATCTCACATCCGGCCGGGATGGTAGTGGCGGGCGAATACCCATCGCCGGTTGGGCTGGCCGACGTGGTCACATTCACGACGCACAAGACGCTGTTCGGACCCCGTGGCGCGGTAATCCTGTCGCACCGGCCGCGGCTGATGCGCCGGGTTGACCGCGCGGTGTTTCCCGGCGAACAAGGCGGGCCGCACCTGAACAAGGTTGGGGCGATGGCGGTGGCCTTCAAGGTTGCGGACTCGCCGGAGTTTCGAACCACGCAACGGCAGATCCGGGCCAACGCCGCGGCGCTGGCCGCGGCCCTGGAGGAGCGCGGCGTGGGCCTGGCCTACGGTGGCACCGACACCCACCTTCTCGTCATTGACCTGAAGCGCACCGGCGCCAGCGGCGACCTGCGCGGTGAGCCGGCGGTGCGGATGCTGGACAGTATCGGCATCGTGGCTAATCGCAATTCGCTGCCCGGGGACGTGGGATTCGCGGCCCCCACCGGCGTGCGCCTGGGCACACCCTGGCTGACCCAGCGCGGCTACACCGCCGACGACATGGGCGTGCTGGCCGGCATTTTGGCTCGTTCCTTTGAGGCCATGGTCGGCGTGACCTATCCGGGCCGCCGGTCACCGCGCTACCGGGGGCGGATCGACTTTCTCACACGGCTGCAATTGCGCCACGACGTTGCCGAGTTTGCGGCGCGCGGACGCGCGGAAGACGTGCCGGTGCCAGCCGATACCCCGCCCTCTGGCGTACTGGAACTGCGCGGACGCCGCGTGTTGGCTTTCGCCGACGAAGTCGCGGATCAGCGGGTGCGCGATCTGGAGCCTGGCGAGGCCATCCACGCCGGCATTTCCGATCCCGCCGGCGATATCCAGCCGGTTTTGTTTGTGCGACCTGACGAGGACAGGTCGCCTCGCGATCGCCGTCTCTTCGCGGTGTTCGACCCTGCTGCCAGCGAGTGCGCGGCCGAGTGGCTGCAGGAAGTCGCGGACGGCTACGCGCTGATCGATCCCGAGGAGCCCAGCCGCAAGATCGTGGGGCCGATCGCTGTCGCCGACGCGGCGCATGTCAGTCCGGGCACGACCGGGATCACGATTAGCGCCGCGGACGCAGACCGTCTGGGCGCGGACTCGGGCGTGACACGCCTCGAGGTGTCCGGCGCGCCAGTCCTGCTGGCGCGGGGGGGGGGGGGGGGGGGGGGGGGGGGGGGGGGGGGGGGGCGGGCGGGGCCGG
>VXPS01000318.1:0-14583 GCA_009839425.1 Chloroflexota bacterium | reverse complement strand
CACCCCCCGCTCCCCCCCCCCGGGGGGCCGCTTTTTTTTTTAACCCCCCCCGGGGCCCCCCGCCGCGGGGGGCGCGGCGCGGCCCCGCCGGCGCCCCCCCCCACGGCCGCGCAGCCGTCGCGCTATATCCAGCGGCGGACGCCTCTGCCGTCGAAGCGGACCTGGCGGCGCGGAATATTGCGCGAACGCGACTGCCACTGGCGCCGGCGCCTGATCTACGTCATCCGTTTTACCTGGGACGAACTGGACGGCTGCCCGCGGAGAAGCCCGAGGCGCGGCCGGCGTTCGACTGGTCGGCGGAGGCCAGCGATCCGCTGGCTCAGGTCCAGTTACGCGGCCCCGTGTGGGGCGCGCTGTTGGGTGGCTTGTGGCGGGAAGGCGATCCACTGCGGCAGACCCCGTTGCACGACGTCCACAGCAACGACCTGGGCGCGCGCATGGTTCCCTTCGCCGGCTGGTCAATGCCGGTCTACTACGGCGGCATCGCCGAGGAGCATGCGGCGGTTCGAACGGCGGCCGGCCTGTTCGACGTGGGGCACATGGGCGTGTTTGCCGTGGAGGGCGAACACGCGGGCGAGTTCCTGGACCTGGTCACGACCGCCAACGCGTCGCGACTGCCAAACGGCCGGGCGGCCTACACCTACCTGCTGGATCCAACCGGCCACCCGCTGGACGACCTGATCATCTACCGGCTGGAGCGCGAGCGCTACCTGGCTGTCGTCAATGCAGCCAACACCGAAAAGAATTGGGTCTGGCTGAATGGAGTCAACGAGCGGCAGTACGAGATCGAGCCTGGCGATCCGTGGGCCGAAGCTCCAATCCAAGTGAAGCTGCGCGATCTGAAGGCCGAAGCCGAAGGCGATCAGCGGCGACTGGACCTGGCGCTGCAGGGCCCACGATCCCGCGACGTGCTGGCCCGCCTGGCACCTGACGAGGAGTCGCGACGTCGCTTGCGACGCATGCGGGCGTTCGACGTCGGCTCGTTCACCCTGGCCGGGATCGATCTGGAAGTCGCGCACACCGGCTACACCGGCGAGCGCGTCGGCTTTGAACTGCTGGTGCATCCCGACGCCGCCAACCACCTGTGGCACGCCATGCTGGACGCGGGGTTCGACGACGGCGTGCGCCCGGCCGGACTGGGCTCACGAGATTCCACCCGAACCGAGGCGGGGCTGCCGCTCTACGGCCACGAACTCGGCGGCGAGCTGGACCTGACGCCGGGCGACGCGGGCTTTGGCGGGTTTGTGAAGCTCTACAAGCCGTTTTTCATCGGGCGCTCGGGCTTCATGGCACGCGAGCAGCGCCGCACCAGCCAGATCGTGCGATTTGCGATCACCGACGAACGCGTGCCCATTGCCAGGGAAGGCGATCCGGTCGTCGACGCCCGCGGCGGCTGGGTCGGAATCGTCACCAGCGCGGCCCTGGACACCAACCAGCGCCAGGTCGGCATGGCCCACGTCATGCAGCGTGTCAGCGAGGAAGGTACGCCGCTGCGCGTCTTCGCCGGCGTATCCGCCCGCCGCGGCGGGCGGGCCACGGTCCCCCGCGAGCTCAAACGCGGCGGCCGCTATCCCCTCCCCGCCAACGCCGTCGTTGTCCCCAGGTTCCGCTAAGGCGCCGGAGCCTCGGTCCTAGGCCACAGCCTCTGGCGCCGGGACGCCGGTTAGCTCCGCGACTTCGTGGACGCGGTGCCAGGAGGCAGTGCTGAGATCGACCTGGGCTCGGGCGCGGTTGCGGCGGAGGGCGAGGCCGGACTGCTCGCCCGGATAGCGGATGGGGCGAGTCGGGTCGAGGGCGGGGCTGTCGGTCACTCGATCGAGGGCGCGGTTGACGTCGCACAGGAATTCCTCCCGCGGCCGGAAGGTATCCACGCGGCAGGCCATGAAGAAGCCGCCGTAGCGTCCCGGTGGGTGTTCAAGCGCAATGGGCATTGCATTGAGTGTGGCGCCTAACAGTTCA
The DNA here is from genome assembly GCA_009839425.1 of Chloroflexota bacterium. Classification (GTDB taxonomy): domain Bacteria; phylum Chloroflexota; class UBA11872; order UBA11872; family UBA11872; genus UBA11872. The sequence goes on along the minus strand of VXPS01000318.1, from coordinate 12,624 downwards.
TGGACAAGCCCCAAGCCGTAACCGCGATGCTCGGCGATCGGCAGAAAGACACCGTCGGCCATGGCCTGGGCGGGGTCGCTGAGCGGGCGACCCTTGGTGTCAACGGCCCAACCGTCCGGTAAGGACTGACCGTCGGCCACCAGTTCGCGCATCCGCCCGGTGGAGGCGGAGACGCCGAAGTCCACGACGATGGGCGGGCGTGGGTCCGCTGGAATTGCGTAGGACAGGGGGTTGTTGCCAAGCACCCGCGAGGCCCCGCCCACCGGGGCGAACGAGGGATCCGTGTAGCAGCAGCAGTAGCCGATCATGTCCGCCGCTGCGGCGCGCATGCTGTAGAAGGCGGGGATTACCCAGTGCGGCATGTCGCGCAGCGAGGCCATGGCGGCCCCCTGCGTCTGCGCCTTGGCGATGCAGGCGTCCATGGCCTGGACGGCCCCGACGGGGCCCAAGGCGCCGTGCGCGTCGAGCGCCGTGAAGGCCGGTAGGTCCGCCAGCACTGCCACCCGTGCGTCGGCGCGGGCGCGGCCGGCGTCCAGGTCGCGAATTCGCAACGCCAGGAGCACGATGCCGTGGTGGCCGTGGCCGCGCAGGTCCTGCTCAAGCATGACGTCGATGACCAGCGCGGCGTCCGCCTTGTTAACGCCGCGGGTGGCCAGCGCCGCGCGTCCGAACCGCCGCAGGTCATTCAGCGCGACGGTGGTCACCGGCCGGTTCTCAGGCGGCGGACCAGATGTCGCGGTCGGCCTTGAAGCAGTAGTCGTGATGCGGCGGCGCCACCAGACCGGTTGACTCCAGGAAACCGCGCGACGTGCCGGGACCCATGAACTTAAACGTCTTCTTCAGCGCGTTGATTTTGGCGTTCGTACTTGTCGGCAATCCCAGCAGAAAGTCCTGGAAGGACCCATCGCGGTCCTGAATCTCCTGAACCGTCCGGGCGTTCTCGATGGCCGCCACAATTTTTCTTTCGCTGCGAATGACGTTGGGGTCGTCGAGCAGACGGGCGATGTCGGCGGAGCCGTAGGCGGCCACGGCGTTGACGTCGAAGCCGTCGTAGGCGTTGCGAATCCCCTGGTGCTTGTTCCAGATCAGCGTCCAGCTCAGTCCCGCGTGGAAGATCTCGAGCAGCATGCGCTCGAAGAATTCGGAGTCGTCCGCCGGGCGCTCGCCCCAGACGTCGTCGTGGTACCGCATCAGCCCCTCATGCCGCTGCGCCCATTCGCAGCGGCCAGTTTCTCCCAGGGCCTCGCGGACGCGCGCGTCAGCCAGGTCTTCGGGCGTCATGGGCTTGCGCAGCGGCACGCGGCGCTTGGTGATACCAGCGGGCGCGGATTGAGTAGCCATGAGGCATTCCTCGGTTCGGCTCGTCATTGATGAGCGTAGCGAGGCGAGCGATGGGTGCCAATGCGATGTTTCACGTGAAACATTCGCTCCGGCGTTGGCGCGGCATCGGGATTTCGTTGTCCCGAGCTTGCTCAGTCGCCGTTTGGTCCGAAGGTCGTAGCTTCCAGGTGCACGGCGACCTCGGTGAATCCCAGATCGCGCCAGAAGTCGATGCTGGCAGCCACCGTCGCGTTGGTCGGTACCGTAACGGCCATGCGCGTCACGCCGGCTTCACGCAGCGTCCGGCGCATTTGCCGGATCATGAAGGCGCCCAGCCCATGACGACGTGAATCGGGAGCGACCCACACCTCGGCCACATGCGCCACGCCGCCATCCAGGTGAAAGTTCGTGAGCGCCAGCGGGCGTCCGTCGCGCTCATACATCCACAGCCACGTCGGGCGCTCTTCCAGCCGCCGTCGAATTCGTTCGGTATACAGCTCGTGCCACTCAAGGTGGCTGAGTTCGCTGGGAAAACTTTCGTTCCAGTAGGCCACCATGGCTGTGAGAAAGCGCTCCCAAAGCTCGCTCGAACTCTCGGCGTCCACACGCCGAATCTCGCTGGCTGACCAGTTCATTCGCACCCGCTCCTAGTCATCGTCAACCAGTACCCGGTGATAACGCTTCTTGCCCGAACGCAACAGAAGCTCGCCGTCGTGGAATGCGTCCGAGCGAAAGACCGTATCGGGGCTGTCGATGCGTTGATCGTTCGCGTAGGCGCCACCCTGGGCTATCAACCGCCGCGCCGCCGAGCGCGATCCGGCGAGTCCAGTGGTCAGCAGCAAGTCCACGATGCCCAGACCCTGGTCAAGTTGTTCCTCGGTCACCAGCGTCTGCGGCGCGGCCTCTGTGGACCCGCCGTCGCGCCCAAACAGGGCTCGGGCGCCGTCGCGGGCCGCCTCGGCAGCCTCCGCACCATGCACGCGGGCGGTAATCTCGTAGGCGAGCCGCTCCTTGGCGGTGCGTATCCGGGCGCCGCTCAGGGAGGCGAGCGCGCGGACCTCGTCCATCGGCAGCGGCGTCAGCAGGGCCAACGTGCGTTCCACCGACGCGTCCTCGATGTTGATCCAGTACTGGTAGAAGTCGTAGGGCGACGTCAGTTCCGGGTCCAGCCACAGCGCGCCACTGGCGGTCTTGCCCATCTTCTGACCCGTGCTCGTTGTGAGCAGGGGTGTTACCAGGCCGAAGGCTTCCTCACCCTCGATCCGCCGGATCAGGTCCACACCCGCCAGGATATTGGCCCACTGGTCGCTGCCTCCGATCTGCAGGATGCAGCCGTGTTCCCGAAAGAGGTGCAGGAAGTCATAGGCCTGCAGCAAACGGTAATTGATTTCCACGAAATTCAGGCCTTGCCCGCTCTCCAGTCGTGCGCGGTAGGTTTCGGTCGCCAGGATTTCGTTCACGCTGAAGTGGCGGCCGATATCGCGCAGGAACTCGAGATATCGGAGTTGGGTCAGCCACGCAGCGTTATCCACGATCGCGACGTCGGCCTGCTCGTTCTCGAAAAGGCGGTCGACTTGTTGACGAACCGCCCGAGTATTGGCGGCGACATGTTCCGCACTAAGGAGGGCGCGGGTTTCGGCCCGGTCGGTTGGATCGCCGATCAGTCCGGTTCCACCGCCCGCCAGGAGTACCGGGTGGTGGCCGGCCTTGGCCAAGTGGGCGGCCAGCGCCAGCGGAATCAGGTGGCCGGTGTGCAGGCTGGGCGCGGTGGGATCGAATCCGACATAGAACGTGCAGGGCTGCTCCAGGGCCGCCTGCAACCCGTCCGCGTCGGAAACGGAATGGATGAATCCGCGCGTGGCGAGGGTCTGATACATGGATGTTTGCATGGCGACTGTGTGGGGAGACCGCGTTGATCCCGCTGCCAGGGGGCCACAGGCTTGCGGTCGGCGCGACCAGCCTGAGGCCTGCAAGAACAATGCCCCAACAGCTTACGACCAGAACACTGACTTTCTCAGCGGCCTTTCCGGATCGTGACCGCGACGCCGTCGTGGCGGCACGGCGGCTGCGACGCCAGAGGCTAGCCCTTGGCCTGGGCGGCCTGGAGTTTTTCGCAGGACTCCTGGTACAGGAACTGCGCCAGTTTCTCGATGGCCGTGGAGCCCTCCACGTAGATCGAGGCCCGACTGGTCTCGATGCGGACCAATACGCTCGGGCGTGGCGGCACGTCGTGGGCGTCTACCAGAGCGCGCCAGGTTTGAATCTCACGCGTGAGCGCCCGAACCTCCGCATCGAGGCAACTCTGGCTGTCCTCACCAAGCTGCCCGCGCATGAAGTCTTCGAAGTGCTGGAGTTCGTGCGCCAGCACCGCGGCGAGCGGGAGGGGATCTTCATCGCGTAGGTTTGAGTTGACTCGAATGCCGCTTGCGGCGCTATAGGCGGCCAGCACGTTTTCCGGCAGAACGTAGAAGTCGATAGCGAGTTGCGTGCTCGCGGCCAGGTCCAATGCCGTGATGTTCGCCTCCACGTCTTCCAACAGCGCCAGCGCGGTGCGCAGCCTGTGGCTGGACGTGTTGTAGGCGCGCGACGCCACCGGGGCCGGCGCCAAGTCGGCGTCACCCGGCGGATCGAGCCGCACGTCCAGCACCGCCGCGTGGTCGGGCGCGTGTGGCACCGCCAGCACCTCGTCCGGCAGCGCCAGGTCCCGGAAGATATCGCCCGCGTTGACCAGCACCACCGAGCCGACCGGCGGCCCGCCGTCGGCTTGCTCAACCCAGTGTTGCAGCGCCGTCCGTTGAAAGCGCTGAATGACGAACGGTCCCACGCGCGCGGGGCGCGACATCGGCAGTCCGTGGAACTCGATACTGGCGTCCTGATTGCCGAGCCGCAGCGGATTGTTGGCGAACGCCTCAGCGATCGCGCGGTCGGTCATCCAGGCCAGGCGGGCCTGCTGCGCGAGTTGGGGCGATAGGGGTGGCGGCGTTTCGGCGTCAGGGATGTGGCGGGCGCGAAGTTCAGCAGCAAATTCGGAGCTGTCCAGTAACTCGAAGATGTTGGCTACTCCCACCTGCTCGTCCGTGGGTGACCATTGAAGAAGCGCACGCTGCGTCAACTGGTAGGCAAATCCGCCGTCAGCGATCCACGGCCGGGAAACCGGGGGGCCGAGGATGTCGGCGCCGCCAAAGCGTAGAAACGCGCCATAGAACGCGGGGCCGTCGGCGTAGTTCCGGATCGCAAAGCCCAGGCCGTCGGCATCCACCCGCTCGAAGAACGCCCCGCCCTCGACCGGCGTGGCGTCCAGCGGGGTTGCGGCGGCGACGCCTCCAACGCCCGACACAAGCCACGCGACCACCAGGATCAAGGCCATCACGCGGCGGACGGTCCGACGGCAAGGCAACGGCCGGCTCCTCATAGGCTTCGAGTGAAAGAACCGAGTTTCCGGACGGTGGCGTTACGCTACCGTGCAGGGATGGATAGCGAACACACGCCGTTCAAACTTACCCGGTACGCGCACGGCGCCGGCTGAGCGTGCAAGCTCAGCCCTGACGAGCTGGCGCACGTGCTGCGCCTGATGCCGCCAATGGCCGCGCCCGACCTGCTGGTTGGGGGACAGGCCATGGATGACGCCGCCGTCTATCGCCTGCGCGAGGACCTGGCCATTGCGTTCACGACGGACGTCTTTACGCCGATCGTGGACGACGCCTACAGTTTTGGGGCCATTGCCGCTGCGAACGCCCTGAGCGATCTGTACGCCATGGGCGCCACACCGTTCCTTGCGCTCAACATTGCCGGCTGGCCACGCGGAACGCTGCCGTTAGACGTGCTGGCGGAGGTTCAGCGCGGCGCCGCCGACAAGGTGCGGGAAGCGGGGGCGGTAATTGGGGGCGGGCATTCGATTGACGACCCTGAGCCCAAGTTCGGTCTGGCGGTGCTGGGAACCGTAGACCCGGACGCCGTCAGCACGAACGCGGGCGCACGTCCGGACGATCTGCTGGTGCTGACGAAGCCGTTGGGCACCGGGATCATCACGACTGCCGGCAAGTTCGACGCGGCCAGCCAGCGTGCGTTGGAGGCCGCGATCGAGTCGATGACCACGCTCAATGCCGCCGCGGCCAGGGCCGCGAGTGATCACGGCGCGCACGCCGTAACTGACGTGACGGGCTATGGCCTGCTGGGTCACCTGCGCGAGATGCTGAACGCCAGCGGCGTCTCGGCCGAGGTTTACGCTGACGAAGTCCCAACGCTGCCCGAGGTCTGGTCGCTGATTGCCGCCGATGAAGTCCCCGGGGGAACCGAACGCAATCTGGCCTCGCTGGAAGGCGATGTTCGCTGGCATCCCGCGGTTGAACTGTCTGAGCGCATTCTGCTGGCCGACGCGCAGACCAGCGGCGGGCTGCTGATTGCCATTCCACCCGAAGACGAGACCGCCCTGCGGCAGGCCCTCGAGCGCGCCGGGTCACCGGCGGCCACCACCGTGGGCCGAGTCACGGCGCGAGACACCTGCTTGATGTACGTTCGTCCAATGGACGCGATTGACGACTTCAATGGCTAAGCGCTCGCCACGCATCCTGCTCTACACCGGCAAGGGCGGTGTGGGGAAGACCAGCGTGGCCGCCGCCGCGGCGCTGCGCTGCGCCGACGCTGGCCTCCGGACCGTCGTGCTCAGCACCGACACGGCCCACAGCCTGGGCGATTCGCTCGATACCCAGCTGGGGCCAGTTCCCAAGCCGGTGGTCGACAACCTGTGGGCGCAGGAATGCGACGTCTACTACAACCTGGAGACGTACTGGGGCACGGTGCAGAACTGGGTGGAAGCCGTGCTGACCTGGCGCGGCATGGACAACGTGCTGGCCGAAGAGATCGCCGTGTTCCCTGGCATGGAAGAGCTGGCCAATCTGCTGTGGGTCAACCGGCATGCGTCCTCGGGCGAATACGACGTCGTGGTGGTGGACTGCGCGCCCACGGGCGAGACGCTGCGCCTGCTGGCGTTCCCGGAAGTCGGCCGCTGGTGGCTGGACAAGCTGCTGCCGATCAACCGCCACCTGGCCCGGATGGTGCGGCCGATGGCCCGCCGTGTGACTGACCTGCCGTTACCCGAGGACGATGTGTTCGAAGCGATGACCGACCTGGTGGACGAGCTGCAACAGCTGCACGACACCCTGACGGCCTCGAACACGACAACCGTGCGCCTGGTGGTGAACCCCGAGCGCATGGTTATCCGCGAGGCCCAGCGCAGCTACACCTACCTGACCCTCTATGACCACATTACGGATGCGGTGGTCGTGAACCGCGTGGTGTCCGACGAGGCCGAGGGACGCTTCGCCGAGCAGCGCCGCGCCACGCAGGCTCCTTACCTGCGCGACATCCACTCGATGTTCGACCCAATCCCGATTCTGCGCATCCATCAATTTCCCGAGGAAGTGGTTGGCCTGAAACGGCTGCGCCGCATGGGCGCCCAGATGCATGCCACCTGCGAACCAGCGGACCGGCTGATCGACTACAAGCCGTACGAGATCGTGGAGGTGGACGGTGGCTTCGAATTTCGCATCCCCGCGCCGTTTCTGGATAAGTCCGACGCTTCCTTAATTCGTCGCGGGGACGAGTTGGTGGTCCGCATGGGCGCCGCCCGTCGCAATATCGTGCTGCCGCGCGTGCTCGCCCGGATGACCCATGGCGGCGCTCGGCTGGAGGACGGCCAACTGCGCATCCGCTTTTCACCGCGCGAGCCGGCCGCAGCGACCGTCCGGAGTCCCCGCGCCTAGCGTGCTGACGCCCTCGCGCCCCGCGTCAGCTGAGGAAACCGCCGCGACCCGCAGCCTGGCCCGACGAGTGATGTGGGGCCTCGGGGCCATGGTGACCCTGACCGTCATTGGGGTCGTCGGCTTCATGCTGGTGGCGGCGGCCAGCCCGCTGGACGCGCTCTACATGACGGTCGTCACGCTCAGCACGGTTGGGTACAACGAGGTCGTTCCGCTTGATCAAGGCGGCCGGATTTTCGCGATTGCGCTCATCATCGCGGGCATCGGCACCATCGGATATACCGGCGTGGGTACGGTTGAGTATCTTGTCAGCGGTCATCTGCTCGCGCGCGCGGCCCAACGTCGCAAGGAGCAAGCACTGACGGCTCTGCGTGGCCACTACATTGTTTGCGGCTCCGGTCGCGTGGGCCAAGGCATGATCGAAAACCTGGGCGCTGCTGGACGGTCCGTGGTAACCATTGACCGAGACCCGGCTCGCTGCGAACGCGCGGAGGGTCTGGGTGTCCTGACGGTGTGCGGGAACGCCGCCTCGGCGGAGACGCGGCGCACCGCAGGTATCGACCGGGCGACGGCTGTGCTGGTTTCCATGGGCAACCATGCCGACAACGTGTACACCATGTTGTCGGCGCGGGCGACCGCGCCGCATATTCCGGTGATTGCCCGGGCTAATGCCGACGAAACGGTCGATCGGCTGGCACTCGCCGGCGCCTACGTGGACCGGACGATTGGGGAGGTGGGGCTACGTCAGCATGGGGTGAAGGTCATGGCGATTGGACGCGACGGCGAGCAGCAATTCCTGCCGGCGCGCGACGAGAAGACTTCGCGCTCACGACGTGCTCGTCATGATCGGACCGCCACCAAACGTGCGGCGTTTCGCCGAGCAGGCTGGCGTGTGAGCGCTCCTGCTTGGGCCAAGGTGCGATGATCGGTCCATGAGCGCGATCTGCATTGTTGGCACGGGTTATGTGGGGCTCTCGGTTGGCGCGTGTTTTGCCGACCTGGGGCACGACGTGGCGTGTCTGGATATCGACAAGGAGAAGATCGCCGGGCTATGCGCGGGACGCGTGCCCATTTACGAGCCGGGCCTTGAGTCGCTGGTTGTGCGCAACGTCGCCGCCGGGCGGCTGACGTTTACCACCGACTATTCCATCGCGGTTCCTCAGCGGGAGTTCGTCTTCATTGCCGTGGACACGCCCACCGGCGCCGCCGGCGAGGCCAGTCTGCTGGCCGTGGACAGCGCCGCGGTGGCGCTGGCGCCCGTCCTCTCGGAGGGCGCGCTGATCGTCACCAAGAGCACCGTGCCGATCGGGACCAGTGACCTGATCTCGCGCATCATTCATGAACATCGCGCGGACGGCGCACGGTTTCCGGTGGTATCCAATCCGGAGTTCCAGCGCGAAGGCACCGCGGTTCAAGACTTCCTGCACCCGGACCGAGTGGTCATTGGCTCGGCCGACGCTGCGGCCGCCGACCAGGTTGCGCAGCTGTATCGGTCGTTCGACTGTCCGGTCATCGTGACCGACCTGCGAACAGCCGAGATGATCAAGTACGCGTCCAATGCCTTCCTGGCTACGCGGATCTCGTTCATCAACGAGATCGCGGCAATCTGCGAGGCGCTGGACGCCGACGTTGAAGTCGTGGCGCGCGGCATGGGATTGGACACGCGCGTAGGCCCGGCCTACCTAAACGCCGGGCTGGGCTGGGGCGGCAGTTGTTTCCCCAAGGACGTGCGCGCCCTGGAACACATGGGGTCGGTACATGGGGCGCACCCGCAGCTGCTGCGGGCGGTGATTGAGATCAATCGCGACGCGCGCCGGTCGGCCGTCCGCAAGCTGCGTGAAGCTCTCGGCGGCCTGCGTGGGCGCGAGGTTGCGATTCTGGGTCTGTCATTCAAGCCGAACACCGACGACGTGCGGGACGCGCCGGCGATCGAGATTGCCCATCTGCTGGCGGGCGAGGGCGCCTACGTTCGCGCCTATGACCCGGTGGCTACCGCCAAGGCGCGCGCTGTGCTGGGACGCTCGGTGGCATTCGCGGCCTCGGCGGTCGAGGCCGCGACCGGAGCGGACGCTATTGTGCTGGCTACGGAGTGGAATGAGTTCCGCGAACTGGACTGGACGGCCGTGCGTGCGGCAATGCGCGGGGACGTGCTGGTGGACGGCCGCAATCTGTACGATCCAGTGCGAATGCACGAACTCGGATTCCGCTATTTCGGCATGGGACGCCACACCGCAGCCGCCGAGAGCCAGGCGGCGCGCCTGCTCGCCGAATAGATGTGACGGGCTGAGCCATGCGGGACTCCGAAAGCACGTTCGCTCGCGGGGGCGAACTCCTGGCGGGCCTCCTGGTGGTGGCCTTTGTCGTGTTCTTGCTCTGGGTTGTCCTGTTGCGGCCACGAGATGACGAGTCGGCCGCCGTGTCCACGACCCCCACGCCTGCGACGGCGCTCACGCCGACCCCCGACGATCCGAACACGGCATTCGACCAGGTCATTGCCACGCCCACGCCGGAACCCACCCCGACGGCTACGCCGATCCCCCGGCCCACGCCAACCCCAACCGCCACGGTTTACGTGGTGCAGCCAGGCGACACCCTCTCAGGGATTGCCGCACGCTTCAACGTGACGGTGGACGACCTGGTGGAGGCGAACCGAATCGTGAATCCGGACGCACTCCAGGTCGGACAGGAGATCACGATTCCCTAGGCACTGAGCGGCACGCGATGGTTCGGCGTCGATCCAAGTCGAAGTAATGTCGCGACAATTCGTGGCGTGCGGGCTGGTCGATCAGGTTCGGATCAGCAGGCGGCGGACGTTTGTTCCCAAATTGTCGAAGGCAGGCTGCGGGCCGTGCTACGGTTGCCTCCGGCTTCGCACGCCGTTGATCGGTCGCAGATGGCGCGGCGCAAGCTGCAAAAGCGCGCATTCAACGACATTGACCGTGGGGCGCTGGGCGGGCTGATCTTCAACGCTCGCCGCCTGCACAGCCTCACGCAGGCCGAGGTGGCCGCTGCCATCGGGCGCGACCGCCCGTGGCTGAGCGATGTCGAGACCGGCAAGATCACGTTTGTGCCGGATGACGACATCCGCGCACTGGCGCACGCGCTGAGCCTCGACGCGCAGCAACTCACAGCCACCCGCGACAACGTTCGGAAACACGCGGCCGCCGGAGCGGTCGCCCTTGGGCGTCGCCTCGCTTGCCAGGTCTGTGGCCACTCGAATCCTGACGACGCGAACTTTTGCTCCAACTGCGGGACCCAGGTGTTCGCCGACGTGGAGTGTCCCGCGTGCGGTCGGCTCAACGAAGCACCGGCGAATTTCTGCACGAATTGCGGCCGACCGCTGCGGGGCCGGCTTGAACCGCGGGCGCATGCCCACCTGTGACCTCGCCGGACTTCACGAATCCGGGGATATACTGAGGATTCCTACTTCGTCGCAGTCAAGGATCTGGAATGACAACCGAGGAGGGGAGCGGCGCGGGCGGTCACGTCCACGCAGGTCCGATTCGCATCACGATCGAGATCGACCGACCGCGCGTTGGCGTGGGCAAGGCCGGCGGGCATATGCGCGGGGCGGTAAGGGAAGCTCTGATTAGCCTGCGCGAGGTCCTGGACGCCGGGATCCAAGCGGTTGATGAACGCGAGGATGGGACGTCGAGCAGCACGTCCGAGCGGATCGCCATCGACTAGTTTGGTGGCCGGGCGCCGGCACTACGAGTGCGGGCCAAGAATCACTTGACACGAGAGCGTCTGATGTCGCACCGTACGCGAGCGAACGTTGCTGGCCCCTTGCTGCTTTCGGGCTGTGTCACCCTCACAGTCGTTCCCGAAGGCGTTTTGAGGTCAGCTAGACCCCCAGGGGACCGTGTCTGGCGGGGGTGGAGGAGATAGGGTATGCATATTCCAGCCCTGACCCGCCGGCGCTTTGTCGCCGGAATGGGGATTGGCGCAACGTCGGCTGTCATGTTGGCCGCGTGTGGCGAAAGCGAGAGCGAAGCTCCCGCCGCTGCGGCTCCGGCAGCGGCTCCGGCCGCTGCAGCCCCGGCGGCTCCGGCCGCTGCAGCCCCGGCGGCTCCGGCCGCTGCAGCCCCAGCGGCTCCGGCCGCTGCGGCGGCACCCGCTGCGATGGCGCAGGCCGAGAACGTCGAAATCCGGTTCGTCACGGACCATACCGCTGGCCCGCGTGGCGCGGCCATGCAGTGGGGCCTGGCGCGCTTCGCCGAGAAGCGACCGGACATCTTTGTGAAGCTGGAACCGGCCGCCAACCTGATCGACAGCTTGGCGATCCAGTTCGCCGCCGGGACGGCCCCTCACGTGGCGCTGCTCTCGCAGTCGGACTTCCTGCGCTTCCACGAAGAGGGCGCCTTCACGGAGATCACCGGCGAGCTGGCCAAGCGTGACGACTTTGTCCCCGAGGACTATTACTTCCTCCCGGACGCGTACACGTTCAACAACATTGACCACTCGTTCCCGCAGCCGGAACTGATGACGGGTCCCCAGTTCGGGATGCCGTTCCAGTTTGCGATCAGCGGGTTCGTGGCCAACATCTCACTGGCCGAGGGTGCCGGCGTGACCCTGCCGGACAGCGACGGTGGGTGGACCTGGGACGACTGGACGGAGTGGGACGCCAAGATGACGAACCCCGACACCGGGGCTTACGGCACCTGGGCCCGCGACGACTACGAATTCCAGTACATGCCGCAGATGTACTCGAACGGCATGGCCAAGCCATTTGACGACACTCTGACGAAGACTATGTACGATCTGCCCGAGGCCGGCGAGGCCTGGGAATACCTGATCAACAAGATCTTCGTGCATGAGACGTCGCCGCCGGCCGACCAGGTCAAGGAACTGGGTGGCGAGTTCGGCAACCCGTTTGCCGCCGGCAAGATCGGCATCTGGCCGTCGGGCCGGGTGTACTCGACCGGATTCGCGGTTCCGCGAATCAAGGACCGCTTCACCTGGACGCTGTTGCCGGAAGTCATCGCCGGGCGCGGTGGTCCGCCGGGCCACAGCACCAACGACCAGCCGGACCTGGTGACCAACAGCGCCGAGCGCGACGGCTCGATCGAGCAGTCCACGGCGTTGGCGGTGTTCCTCGGTGGCGAGGAGTACCAGGGCCGTGTTGGGATCGACCGCGGTCACATGCCGGTCCACCGGGCCGCCATCGGCGCGCCGACCTCCGTCGCTCCGCCCCCCGAGGGGATGAAGTGGCTGAAGGTCTACGCCGACCGCCCCGACAACCGCAGCTTGTACCCCTTCAACACCTGGCGTGAGTGGTGGTTCCAGCACCGCGCGCGTGGCCAGAAGGGCTGGGTGGGCGACCAGTCGCCAGCCGAGTCCCTGGCAGCCTGCCAGGACTGGGGCGTGCAGCACCTGTCCACGTACGACGGCCCCGCCCCGTACGTTTCATCGCCGGTTTACCCATAGCGGCGTAAGCCACGCGGCGCACGAGCGCCAAATCGGCTGCGGCCCCGCCGCGGGAAAATTCGGCCGGGGCGGGGCGTTTAAACGCGGGGCCGCCGTACGTAGTTTGGTTAGGATAAAC
>VXPS01000325.1 GCA_009839425.1 Chloroflexota bacterium | reverse complement strand
GTGGACCTTCGCCTGGCCCTGACAAGCGTCCCGCGAGATCACGAGGTCGATGCGTGGATTCGTGCGGCCGCGCACGCGGCAACGGTCCGAGGCCTGTCGTCGGTCGATGTTGATCTGTCGCTGGCAGGCGGCGTCTTGCTTCGTCGGCTGCATAGCTTGGGGCTGACGCCAATCGCTTCCACGCTCCGGATGGTCAATGAACTCGGCGCGTACCGTGCGTGGCGAACCCGCAACGGGCCGATAGGCCGCTGGTCGTTCTAGCGCCTACGGGTCGGGTTTGGTTGCGACGAAGATCATGCGGTCACTGTCGGGCTCGAAGGGATCGAGCCGGACGCTCCCATAGACCTCCAGCCGATCGAAACCTGTAGCCTGCAGTGCCGCTTCCACCTCGTCCCGTTCCAGGTAACGCAGTCGAAAAGACGCGGTCCGGCGCTGCACCAGGCCCTCATCGCTGAGCCAGTCGTAGAAGTGCATGCTGTCGATCGTCTGAGCTTCCGGGTCGAGGTCCCAGGAGACGAAGTGCGCGGTTTCGGTGCCGCGCGGCCCGACGAACGTCGATTGGTGCCGCACCACCCGGTCACCCATAGCCAGCAAATCTGGTGTCGGGTTCACGATGTCGAAGGCCAGCAGCCCTCCAGCACGCAGAACGCGGTGCACCGAAGCCATCGTGTCCAAGACGTCCCCGGTGGATTGCAGATGTAGCAGGGTATCCAGCGCGCAGATCGCCAACCCAAACCCACGTCCGCTGTCATACCGGCGCATGTCGCCGCAGGAAAAGCCGACGGGCAACTGCCGACCGGCCACGTTGGCTCGCGCGATCGCCAGCATGGCCTCCGACGTATCGATGCCCCGTACGTCGTATCCGGCGTCGGCCAGGGCGATAGCCACGCGGCCCGAGCCGCAGCCCAGTTCCAACACCGGATCGCCGGCCCGCGCCGCCAGCGCTCGATACAGATCCAGGTCGTCCGTCCAGCCGCGATGCTCAGCCTCGTACAGGTCGGCAATTCGCGCGTAGGGATCGTCTGACCGGTCGTCGCTCACTACCGGATGCGGAGCCTGCGCAGAACGATGTCGGCCACGATCAGCGTGAAGATCAACAGAATTAGCAGTCCGAAGCTTGCCGTACGATTCAGCGCGCTCACGGCCATCGCGGCCACGCCCACCGACGCCAGCACTGCATGGCGAGTCAGCGTCCAGATCGGCAGATTACGAGCCGGAGCGGCAGTTCCGCGCCGCAGCCAATACTCAAAGGTCCAGGTGGCGAACAGCGCGCCGAACGACATGGTCACCACCACCGCAAGAACGTTGAGTCCGTGTGTGGGATCCGTGAAGACCAGCTGAAATCCCAACAGGATGGGGCAGGTCACGGACCCCATACCCATGGCCCACCACAGCCAGCGGGTCGTGTCGATTCGCTGGCGCGGCGGCTTGGCTGTTGCCTCGTAGCCGCGCGGTTCCGGTTCGGTCAGATCCAGCGTCAGCTGTAACTGATCGTCGGGGTCGCCCTCACTGTGCGCGGCCGCGTCCAGGGCCCTCCGCGCGCGGCGGCTCGCCCTATTGCCTCCGTAGGCTGCGGTGGGCTCGGGGGTGTCGTCGTTGCTGCCGCGGCGGACTCGAATTCGGCTTGCGCCGCCGGCTGGGATCGCCCGGGGTTCTGTTGCTGCTCGGTCTTGAGAGTTGGCATCCACCGCGCCATTCGTGCGAAGGCGACCGGTGCCGGACTGCATGGGGTGCCGCCGGCGGAGCCCGCGCGTGGTGGTGCCACTGCTTGCCGCGCTGGGTTTGGCCTCGGTGGATAGCATTATCCGGCCTCCCGGAATCCGCCGGTGGGTTGCATGAGGTTCGCAGTGCGCCCGTTCGTCAATCGAGTTACGCGGTCGAACCGTCCCAGGCTGGCTGCCAGCGACCGGCCAGTGGCGATGACCTGCGGATAGCGCTGCGCCGTCCCGCCTAGGCTGGCCGCCGCCGCCACAGCTTGCAGGGTCGCTCCGTCGTGATCCGTCGCCGATTGTTCCAGCCAAATGAAAGCCGGCAGATCTGCCGCATCCAGCGGTGGACCAGCCGTCGCAAAAGCCAGGGCCGTTGCCATTTCAACCCGCTCCCGGCTTGGCCCATCCAGTTCGCACGGGGCATGCCATGCGGCCGTCTGCGGGTCCCAGACCTCCAGACCCAGACCCTCACGACAACGCGCATCCCAGAAACGGCCGGAACTGGCGGCCGGCAGGATGATCCGCAACTCGCGTTCGATAGACGCTGGCAAACTCTCCAGCGAGGCGTCCAGCGCACCCCGCACGATGGTCTGGCCGATCTCGCGAACTCTACGCGCGTGCAGCGCCTGATCAAGGCGACGTTGCGCATCGGCGGCATCGATGTCCGTGTGGTCCACGCCGGCCCGAAGTTCCAGAGTCTGCACCCGTGTTTCGGTCCGGCGCGCCGTCTCCCTCGCCTGGCGCAACGTGCGGCGAATCTGGTCCGCGCCGATCGGCACCGTATCCAGGTCCGGGATGGCGGCCCGCGCTTCGGCCGCGCTGGGATCGGCGTCGGCGTCGATCCCCAGCGCCCGCAGCGCCGCCGCCAGGTCGGTCGTATGTCGCTTGGAAGCTGCCTTGACGGTTTGGCCGCGCAGCGAGGCGCCGCGTACGGCGCTCTGGGACCGCTCACTTCCAATCTGTGCGGCGATGGACGCGAATTGCGCAATTTGCACGGCTCGCGCACGATCGGGCGCGCGCTCGGAATCTGTTCCTCGTCGCCGGGAAATCTCATCGTTCAGCGCGGCGAGTTCGTCGTGAGCTCGTGTCTCGTCCCGGATAGCCACTTGCCTCTTGAGTTCCAGGTCTGGACCGCCGCTCAGCTGCTGTCGGAGCATTTGGATCTTGCGCAGCGTGTCTCGTCGCGACGCCTCAATCTCCTCTCGAGAAGTCCCGATGTGCAGCTCGTCGGTCAGACGTTCCGCCGCTCGCCGGGCGTCGGCTGCCTTTTCCAGCTGGGTGCGTCGCTCAGCCGCGGCGTAGATTAGTTGTTGCTCCGGGTCACCGCGGTTCACCGTGGCTACTCGCGCTTCCAGGCGTCGAACTTCCCTCGCGGCGTCTTCGGCGGCTTGTGCTGCGGCATCGGCTTGCGTGCCAAGTTCCGCCGAGTCACTTCGAGTGTCAGCGTCCACCATCCGGCGCAAGCGAGCCGTGGCACTGTCACGCAGAACCGTAGCCCGGCGCGCATCGGACGGAATCTCCAGACCCAGCTCCTCAAGCTGGCGTTCAATGCCGGTTTGGGCATCTTGCGCCTGCGCGATTGCCTGTCTTCGGTGTTCCGTTTGCTGAAGTTCGCGCGCCACGCGGTCCAACTCGCGTTCCAGATCGTCCACGCTCCCTGCGTTGCCACGGTCCGCCAGGGTCAGCCAGATGCCGGCCAGCGTGCCCACCATTCCCACCGTCAGGCCCAGGGGCGCGAGTGGAGCGACGGCCAGAAGCCCAAGCACGCCTGCCGCCAGTCCTGCCACGGCGCCCCCGGCAGCCACCCGCCGCCATCCCGCCCGTAGCTGGGAGTCGCGTTCCTGGGCGCGAATCGCTATCTCCAGGGTGTTCAGCTGATCGTGCAGCGTCGCCGCGTCAGCCTCGGCCGCCTCCGTGTCGTCGTAGTTGTCGGTTGCGTGGGCCAGCCACTGGCGCCATAGGCGGTGAGCCTTGGGCAGATGGCCGTCTTCGTTGGCTCGATCGCTGAGCGTCCGTGCCCGCTTGGCCTGCGTGGCCAGGCGCTCCGCCTTGCTCCGGCTGGCCGATAGTTCTTGGCGAGCACGTTCCAGGGTGGCCAGGTCGTCGCCGACGGCCGCACTCTCGCGGCGTGCCTGGTCCGCGGCGCTGGCGGCCGCCTCGGCCCGGTTGTAGGCGGCCAGTCCGCGCTCCAGCGTCGTCAACCGCTGTTCGCTCGCCGTCAAGCTGGAGCGCAGATCGCTCAGGCCCGCCACCCGTTGCTCGTACCCGACTCGCCGTGCTTGCCTGGTCCGCAGCCGCCGTACGGCGGCATCCCGGTGGTCCAGCAGGTGCGCCAGCGCCAGGGCGCGCTCGGCCCGTTCGATGTGTCGCTCAAACCCTTCCGCCAGCGTCGCCATGCGACGTCGCTCGTCCTCGGCATTGGCGACAAGGCGTTCGGCTTCCTCAAGCTGATGAACCGCCCGTGCGGCCCGGTCGCGCTTGCGCGCGTACTCGATCTGCTGGACCTCGGCAACGGCTGTGTCGTGCGCGTCGGCCGCCGTGGCCAGCGCGACGTGCAGCGACGCCAGACGCTCGGCCTCCTGGATGTCCTGGCTCACTTCGACACTGGCGGCCAGCACGTTCATTCGGCGCGAGCCCAGCCACGCACGCAGGATGTCGCGCAGCCTGTCCGCCAGGGGCTCCAGTTCGTGCGGCGGCCAGATCAGCGCGGCCATTGCCTCACGGTCGGCCCCCAGCACGCGCTCGAGTTCGCGATCAATGCGTTCCCGGTCCGTAATTGGAACCAGGCCGGACGGCCCGCCTCGTGCCAGGGACGTCGTGAGGCGGCCGTCATCCGCAATTCGCCGCTCAACGGCATAGGCCGCGCCACCGGCCACGATGGACACTCCCACCAGTGCGCCTTCCCGGCCGCCGAATCCCGGTGCCGCCTCGCCAAATAGCGCGCAGCGCAGCGCGGCGCTTAGCGTGGCGGCCGCCCCGGGTGGGGCGTCGATGAAATGGTGGCCGCGTGGCCTAAAGGCTATATCCACGTCGTCAATCTCGCCGACGTGACGGGCAACCAGCCGTTCGAGGAATATCACGACATGGCCTTCGTTGGTTCGCGTCGACGGGCGATCTCGACCACACGGCCCCGCGCTGCGGCGATCAGTTCTCGGTGGTTGTCGTCGCCGGCACCCGCCAGGAGTCGCTCGCTAGTCCGCCTCACATTGACGAGCAAGGACGAGCGAGCCAGAGCGCCCGCTGAATGCGGCGAGTCGTCAACGACGAGTTCGTCGATGCCGAAACGCAGCAACGTGCCGGCCGAGGTGGCGCGCTCAATCAAGCTTGATGGATCCATCTCGTGCCAGGCGGCTCGCGGCGTCCGTCCGCGCAACTCGACATCGAGGATTCTGGCTGTTCCCAGCTCCGGCGCGACTAGATTCTCAACTTCGCCGCCCGACGCCGGCATTTCGATCACGAGTCGCGCTGGCCGCAGAACTTCGGTCGGGACGAACGATGGGACTACCCCGCTGGCTGAATCGATATCAAGGATCACAAAGCCGGACTCGGCGTGGCGGTCCAGCGAAAGGCCGGCCCAACCGGTCGTCACGACGAGAACATCGTCCACGCGGTCCCACCCGGCCTCGGCCGCACGGGTGTCGATGACCACGTCCGCTAGTCCGGTAGGTGGCACGGACCCCGCGGCCTCGCCCTCACCTGTGACGATCTCGATTGTCAGATCGGCGGCCGCACTATTCGCGACAGGGTGGCCGGTCACGAGGCCAATCTGCAGCCCGGCGACGGAAACCACGACGGACTCAGACGCTTGCGAACTGAGAACTGCGTCGACCAGACCGACTTCGGCCAGAAAGTCCGATCCGTCCGTGGCGGGGCCTGGCGGTTCACCAGTCGCAACCACGGTCATTCCCGCGCGGCGCGCTAACTCCAGCGGGGCCATGGCGGCCCGCACGTTTTCCAGCGAGGGGGGCGACTCGGCAAACAGGCCTTGGCCGCAAATGAATGCCTGACATCTCGCTTGCGCCGCCTGTTCCAGGACGCTGACGAACGCTCGGTGCGCGAGCGCGCTGAACAGATCGCGTTGGGATGCTGGTAACGCGGCCGGGCGCGCACCAAGCTGAAACCCTGCCGCTATCGCGAGACGGGCGCGACCCTCTGGAGACCGAACGATGCGCACGGAGACAAGCTCATCCTTGCCTCCCGTGTCGCAGGCTGCACAATCCGCACGGCCTGACGCCGACGATGGTAGCACCCACCGGGTCCGGAGCCGTCGTCGGTACCCGATGGGCAGTCGGCACGGAAGCTCGGCGCCTAGGCCGACGCGAAGAGGGGTGGGGGACGCCGCCCCAGGTTGCGCGCCGTTCCGAACAGCGTACGCGGCGCCATAGTCTCCAGCCGGACGCCGCATCCGTCGTGCACGTAACGGCGTGGGCCGTCTTCAACGATCAGGGTGTAGTCGCGCATCCGCCGATGCAGGTCGCACAACACCAGGTCGACGACCGGAAACTGGAATCGCCAGGTGCCCACCAGTTGGCGAGGCGCCCTGCCCGGCTCGAAGCGCAGGCCCGCGCGCGCCGCGAACACCTCGCGGTGCACTTGGTGGCCCCAACTCATCAACAGCCGGGCTTCGCGTGTCCGCCGGCCCAGCACGTGGGCCGAGCCGTGGCGCAGCGTCTGCCGGGCCACCTCGCGGAGCACCTGATCTCGTCCTCCGGCCGGATGCCGCAGGGCGTAGCGATAGAGTCGGCCAAGCTTGGCCATCGCCATGCGGTCGGCGGATGTCTCGGGTGCCCCAGCCTCGGCCGTGGCGTGGCCACTGGCTGCTTCAAGGCGAAGTAGGGCTCGAAACTCGTCAGGCAGTCGTGACATAAGGCGCTCCTTTGCAGGCAGCTGTGGCTGTTTGAATGTTCCGGAGCCGATGGACGCCACGGGTCATCCCAGGACATCCTCCCGCCAGGCGTAGCGTTCCCTGTCCATGCGGGCGCTCGATCCCAGCAGTGCGGCGTGCGTCAGTACCGCGTCGCCAAAGCGCGCGCGGACTTCGTCAAGCGCGGTTTCCAACGGCCGCCGGTCGCGCTCGTTCCCCATCCTGAACGCGAGCTGTCGCGCGGTCTCCGCCTGAATGCCCGTGACGTGAACGCCAACGAGCCGGTAAACGTCCCGGTAGTTGACTTCTCGAGCGAAGAGGTCCCGCACAGCCCCAAAGACGTCGCGCGTCTGATCGGTCGGCGCGTCGAGCGTCACTTGTCGCGTGATCGTGCGGAAGTCCGCATACCGGAGCTTGAGAGCGACCGTTCGGCCCGTGAGTCCTTTCGCGCGCAGCCGCCGGCCTACGTGATCCGATAGCTGTCGCAGATACCGCAGCACCAGGTCGCGATCGCTGGTGTCGAGGCCAAACGTCACCTCGTTTCCTACGGACTTGGCCGTTCGCTCGTTCTCCACGTCACGCGGATCGATGCCGCGCGCCAGGGCTGCGGGCTTGCGGAGCTCGCGCATCCGCTCTGGGTCGTGACGGGCAAGGTCTCTGATCGTGCGGATGCCGCGCGCGGCCAAGCGGGCTTCGCTCTTCGGACCGATGCCCCAGATCATTCGCACTGGGAGCGGATCCAGGAAGCCCTGTTCGGAGCCGGGAGGGACAAGGCGACGCCCGTCGGGCTTGGCCAGCGTCGAGGCAATCTTGGCGACAGACTTGTTACCTGCCACACCGACCGAGATCGGCAGATCCACTGCGGTTCGGACCTCGGTCCGCACGTGTTCGGCGATTTCGCCGGGACTTCCGTAGCGACGCTCGCAGCCCGTCACGTCCAGAAACGCCTCATCCAGCGACAGGGGCTCCACCAGCGGCGTGCAAGACCGAAAGATCCGCATTACCTCAAGGGAAACGTCCGAGTACAGCCGCATACGGCCCGGCACGAACACCGCGTGTGGGCAAAGTCGGGAAGCTTGTCTCAGCGGCATTGCCGAGCGCACGCCAAACGCGCGGGCTTCGTACGACGCGGCCGAGACGACGCCCCGCGCGTCCCGTGGTCCGCCAACGATGACCGGACGGCCTCGCAGCGCCGGATTCTCTCGCTGCTCCACGGACGCGTAGAACGCGTCCATGTCCGCATGCATGATCACGCGCTGACCCAGCCAGGCTCCGGGCAGGCGGTCACGGATCGCAGTGGCGATAGGTGTCCCGTTCATGCCGACATGATACCGTACAAAATACATACGGACAAATTACGAACAGTCTGTCCGACAGCGGGGGATCTGTCGTCAGGACTGACCTGGCACCCGACGCCCCGCACTGAGCCGAGGACGGGGTCGCCTCAGCCCAGCGGCTGGGACGCTTCGCTAAATCCCGCTTCGGACCAGCGCCAGTTCCTGCGCTCCGAGTTCTCCGTCGGCGTGCTCCAGAACGCGGAGGAAGGCGGCCTTGGCCGTCGTGGCATCCCCGGCCATTTGATAGGCGCGAGCCAGGGCGAAATCCCAGCGCACCGAGGAGCGATCCGGCCGACTGGCCTCTAGGCGCGCGAGCGCAAGCCGCGCCGCGGCTGGCGACGCTTCAACAGCCAGGTCGGCCAACACGAGATCCGCGGTGACGGCTGCTGTGGGCTTGAGCCGCTGCGCGTGATGCAGCGCTTCCAAAGCGCCGGCTGGATCGCCGGCCTTCAGGCGCGCGCGGCCCAGCGCCTGCCAGACGGCCGAGCCGTCCGCCCCGTGCTCCACGGCGGTTTCCAGGCAGCGCGCAGCTGACGCGTGGTGGCCCTCGGCGTCCAGCGCTGCCGCCACGTTGCGATAGAGCCGCGGCCGTAGATCGCCGCCGTCCGATTCCCCGGTCGCCGTGTCCAGCGCAAGGTCAAAGGCCTCGCGCGCCGCGGCGCTGTTGCCCTCGGCGGCGTAGCGAACTCCCAGGCTGGCTAGATGCAGCGCCGACAGCCGGGCTGCCGATCCGGGGGCGGCGGCGTCAATCGCCAGCAGCGCGCATTGGGCGGCGGCGTCAACGGCGCTTGCCGCCAGCAAGTCCGCAATGTCGTCGCGGCGATCCTGGATGTCCGCCACGGTCGCAGCCGCGCTAGAGCCGCCGCATGATTGAGGTCACCCGCCCTTGCACGCGGACATCGTCGGCGTAGATCGGCGCCATCTCGGCGTTAGCCGGCTGCAGCCGGACACGGTCTTGCTCGCGGAAGATCCGCTTCAGTGTCACGGACCCGTCGTCCAGCATGGCCACGCCAATCTCCCCGTCGCGAACTGTCTCGGCCCGTTCCACGATCACGATATCCCCGTCGCAGATGTGGTCATCGATCATGCTGTCGCCGCGCACGCGCAGCGCGTAGGCGGTGCCGTCGGGCGACAGGTCGGCGGTGACGGCAATGGTGTCCACCCGCTCCTCATAGGCCTCGATTGGCGCCCCCGCGGCAATCTCGCCCACGATCGGCACGTTCACCACCCCGGCGGGCATCCCGCCGCTCAGAACTTCAATGCCGTGCGACTGCCCAGAGCGTCGGATGTACCCCTTGCGCTCCAGCACCTCCAGGTGCTGTTGCACCGTGGCCGGTGCCAGCCCCAGAACCGCGCCAATCTCGCGCACGCTAGGCGTATAGCCCTCGTCCTGTACGAACCGCTCGATCGTTTGCAATACGCGATGCTGGCGTTGTGTTAGCGGATCGCCCACAGCAAGCCGTCCTTACGCGAATCCCAGGCGTCGTCGTGCGGGCGGCCCTTGCCGCGCGCCGCGCCTGAGGTGTCAGGCTGCGACAGGAGAATACCGGACAATAAACGAACGGTCAAGACGAATTCTTGATGTCGTTCCGCGACGGCGGCGGGTTCAGGCCGCCTCGATCCGGATTGCTGTGCCCGTGCGGATCCGACGTAACGCGTCGATCGGAGGATCGCCGATCCGTCCCACCACGTTCACCGGACTCGCCGCTCGAACTTCGTTCCCCTGGCTGGCCGGCGTCCGACCGAAAAACACGCAAAACGCCATCCCCGGCGGCCAGAAGGCTAGGTCCCCGACCTCCACTACGTCCGAAGCGTCCGGTTCCTGCTCGGTCTGCACGCCGATGTCGAAGTAGAACTCGTGCCCCCAGGTGTTCACCGTCCGCGCGATCGGAAGCGCATCCCAGATGGCGTCGGCCGTGGGGGAATCGCTCAGCACGGCATCCATTTCAATATCGCCAACGGTGATCGTGATCGCTCTGGACATCTTGGGGACCCGGTCGAGCGCGCGCAGCCCGACCTTAGCAACCCCGCATCGACTGGGAAGAAGCTAGGCGATCTGCGCGGCCCTGTCCGCGTACTTCTGCACTGTCGTCGCAAACTCCGCGTGACTCCACGTCAGCGGGCTCACGCTTAACGGCGCGCCCGAATAGGGATGCACCTGCTCGGCCAGCGTACCGCTCGGCAGAGCACGATCCGCCACCCAGGCCAGGACGTCGCGAGCCGGCTTCAAATCGGCCTCCGATTCCGCCAGCGCCACGTACCACTGGGCCAGCCAAAGCGTGCAGATGAACCACGGATTGCCCGGCACGTTCCGTATGTCGCCGCTCACTTGGTGGTAGTAGTCGTTCTGGTAACGCGCCACGCCGCCCACCCGGGTCTTCACCGTCAGCTCGTCGCGCACGCTTTCCATGGTTGAGCGCACGCGGCCGTCGTCCGCGTCAAACATCCCGAACCGCCACACCCCGTGCACACTGGCGTCTATGTTCAGGTCCGGCGTCAGCGATCCGTCCTCGTTTACTTCCACCCGCCGAATGAATCGCTCGTGCTCCTCGCTGTACAGGTGCTCCAGCGTCGCGGCCCAGATCTCGGACGCCGCCGTTCGGTAGCGCGAGGCCGTGTCCAGTTCGCCGAATCCCTCGGCAAACTCCGCCGCCGCTTCCAGTCCAGCCCACACCGACGCCACCGTGAATGTGTGAATGCCCAGGCGTTCTTCCCACAGGTCCCACGAAGCCGCCGGCAGTCCGCTGGGCTCGTGCCGATACCGGACCATGAAGTCCGCTGACGCCTTGATCAGCGGGGCGTAAACGGCCCGAATGAACTCGGTGTCCATGAACTGCTGGTTGTACAGGCGCAGCGCCCATAGCACCAGCGCCGTTTCGTCCTCCTGGATCGGCAGCACGCGCTGCCGGTTCGCGTCCGCCCACGGATGCCAACTGCTGCCCGGCGATCCGTCCGGGTGGTACTTGTGCAGCATGAACCCACCGGGTTGCAGGGCGCGCCGGCAAAACTGGAAAAAGCGACCCGCCAATTCCCGCTGGTTGGCCCCGATCAGCGCCTCCGCCACCAGCGCTCCGTCCCGGGGCCACATGTAGCTGTAGGTGTCCCGCCCGAACTGCAGGATGTCGCTGTCGTTGGCCGCGATGATTGCGCCGCCGTCGTCGATCTGCGTCCGCACCACCAGCATGCTCCGGCGGTACAGGTCGCGGCTGGCCGGTTCCAGCGGCCAGAGATCGGTCGGATCCCGCGTCACCCAGTACGACCAGTAGTCGCTGGTTCGCTGGATGAAGCTCTCCGGCGTACGTTCGACGACCGTGTCGTTGTGGTCCTTCGCCCGGAAAAAGTCGTCCGAGGCCACGATCCAGTAGTGCGCCGTACCTTCGCCGCCGCCGGCCACCGTCACGCGCACCGAGCCCACACTGTCCACCTGCCCCTGCGCGATGGGATTGCCCTCCAGTCGTCCGTCTTCGGCGTCCAGCCACGTCCCCTGCGATGCGTCGTCGGACTTCCCGCCAACGCTGTACTCGTCAAATCCAACCTTGGCACCGACCTGCGCGTTGCACAGGAAGTTCACGTTGCGCTTGTAGTGCACGATGCCCTCGGTCCACGGATCGAAATAGGCCGTGTCGCCAATCCCGTCCCGCTCCAGCCAGAAGTCGGCGTGGAAGTACAGCGTGAACGTTCGTTCGTGGTCGGCCAGGTTCCTCACGGCCACCCGGCGCACGAAGATCGGACGGTCAAAGTCCACGGCGTCCGCGCACACCAGCTCCACGCCGAGCCGCGAGTTCCTGAGTCGAACGTCTGTCGCCAGCGTGTTGTCCGCGTAATCCAGGTCCCGTGACCACTCGTCGTTACTGATCCACGAGAACTGCCCGTCCACGCCCACCCCAAACCGGCAGGCCCGCCCGCCGGTCTGGTTCTCCGACCCAACCCGCGGGTAGTAAATGTCGCGCACGCGGTAGCGCGAGTCGAAGTTGACCAGAAACGATCCGTTACCCAGGGCCAGGTCGCGCGGCATGGCGTGGGCCTTCGTGTTTCCTTACGGCGGACGCATTGTCGCAATTCGTGGCCGTGGCCGACGACCGCAATTTCAGCCTCGTACAGGTCCTTTGTATACTCAGCGATGGTGAGTCAGGCGGCGCAGGGAGACCGGTTGCGCGCTTCAGGAAAGAGGTATTGCGTGGAGACGCGCCTCTCCCCTAAAGAGTTGGTTGGCGGCCGGTTACGTCGCGAGTCTTACCTTTCCTGAGCATGAATCGAGGGCATCCCGCCGGTTGGCGGACATATCCAATAACGTCGTGCGTTCGTCTGCAGACGGCTAGGCGTCGCCCTCAACGCGGTGAAGCACCGGGGCACCGCCACAACGCCGAATTCGCGGCGAGCACCGGTAGGGACGCTTAACCTTGGCGACCTCGCGAGTCGATTCTCGGTCGTCCGACGATGAGGATCCCGGGACTAGGCGCTCAGCGTCGAACCTGATCAGGTGCGTGGCGAGCCTGGTGAATGCCGTGGACAAGGGTTTGTCGGATGAGGTATCGCCATACGGCCTCATCCCGTCGGAATTCAACCTACTACGAACGTGCGCTGAGAACGGACCGTGCACGGCAACGCAGCTGGCGGAGATCCTGCCCGTCGACGCGTCCCGGATCAGCCGCATGGTGACCCGGTTGGTCAACCTGGGCCTGCTGCGCCGGCAACGATTGCGCAGTGATCGGCGGGTCGTACTGCTACATCTGACCGACAAGGGGAGCGACCTGACGTCTCGCGTGGATGAGCGCGTGAAGGTGCACGTCTCGAGGCTTCTCGAGGGCGTGAGTGAAGACGAGATGGGTGTCTTCACGTTACTTACGTCAAAGATCACCGCGAATTATGGGGAGTTGAGAGAGTCCCGCTAGCCGAACGCTTCCGATCGTGCGGGAGGTCCTTCCTCAGACTTTCAGGTTGAGCGCGCGGGCACGCAAGCCCTGGCACTGACGAGAATCCCCGGTACGCCACCCGACCATGGCGCGGCGGCGGACCGACGCGGACTCTGGGCGAACAGTCCACCCATGCTCCCGCTGGTAGGGATTTGGCTGCGGAGTCCGGGCTACGGCGTCAACTCCGCGGCTTGTAGGCCAGGCACTCGCCGTATGCGAACGCGCTAAAGGCGCCGGGGTGACGACTCCACTGATCAAACGCGTGCTCCACGTTGTCGAGGTGCCGGTGGGATATCACACCGTATTCCGTCGCCGCCTCGCGAACGGAAGAGGAAAGGAACCAGTCCCGGATAACGGCCCAGAAGAATGCAACCTCTTCGGCCGTGGTATGGGACGTGAACGAAGCAGTCGGCCGCAGGTCTGAAAATCCGGCTTCATGAAGATGGCGCTTGAGGTCCCGTCCGATATGAGGATGGCCGTCATCGGCCGTAATGAGCTCCGCGAACGTGATCCAGGCGTCGCCGAGAAGTTCGAAGTCTGGAGCGACGAACGAGGATCCGATGATCCCTTCGCGGACAGAAATGAGCCCGCCGGGCTTCAACACCCGCTTCACCTCGGCCAGCACAGCCTGCGTGTCGGGAACATACGTGAGGATGGAATGGCCGTGAGCGAGGTCGAAATAGCTGTCGTCGAACGGTAGATCGGTCACGTCGCCAACGTGGAACGTTGCATTGCGGTTTCCGCCCGCGACGGCGACGGATCTGGCCACGTCGATCTGCGCCTGCTTGATATCGATACCGTGCAGCTCCCCGGGCTCAATCGCCTTGGCCAAGCCGACCGAAATGGTGCCCGGACCACAACCAAAGTCGAGAACCCGCTGACCGGGTTGGAGATAGGGGAGCAGATGCGCAGCGTGCGAATGGACGGTATGCCCCTTGAGGAGGCGGAGCATAGGCTCGCTGAAGCCGCATGTGTACCACGGCGTGGCCGACGTCGGTTGAGTCAACGCCTCCCACCCGTGAAGCCATGGACGGCCCGCAGGGTTGATTGCGGGCCGTGGCGAAGTCGCCTGCGACTCCAGCGAGAAGCGAGGCTCTCATCCACCCTGAACGCCGCACGCTGGCTACGGATCAGGATGCCGGGTTCCATGCAATCAACTCACCATGAGCGACGGCGGCAAAAGCGCCCGGATGGTCCTTCCACTCTGCGTAGGCGACACCGATCTGGTCGCAAAGCTCCGGGGTGGCGGCCCCATACTTGACGGCTGCTTCCGTGATTTCGTCTGACAGGAACCACTGCAGGGCAAGTCCATAGATGAATGCGACGTCTTCAGGGGTGCTGTAGCTGTCGAATGAAGCGCCCATCTGGATATCCCCAAATCCAGCCTCGACGAAATGGGTCTTCATGTCCTTGCCCATCTGCGGATGGCCCTCGTCGGCTGCCAGAAGGTCCTCGAACATGTCCCAGGCTCTTCGGATAACGCCAAAGTCGGGATGCGTGAAGCATGACTCGGAGATCATTTCACGGCTGGCGACGAGACCGCCGGGCTTCAGGACCCGCTTCACCTCGCGCAGGACGGCCTGAGTATCCGGAACATGCATGAGGACGTTGCAGCAGTGGGCGACATCGAAGAAGTCGTCTTCAAACGGAAGGTCCAGCACGTCGGCTACGTGCCACGTCATGTTGTCGCGGCCGTCCCTGGCGGCAAAGACCTTCGCCAGGTCGATCTGCGATGCCTCCATGTCGACGCCGTGAAAGTCACCGGGAGCTACCGCCTCGGCCAGACCGATCGAGATGGTTCCCGGACCGCACCCGAAATCGAGAATGCGAAGGCCGGGCTTGAGATATGGGAGCAGGTGGGCAGCGTGGGTGTGGGCTGTGTACCTCAGCAGCGCCTGAAGAAACTCCTCGCTATACCCCATCGTGTAATCAGGCGTCCCCGACAGCTCGTCAGTCAATCTTCACCCCGAGACACGAAGCACTTTCCGGGATCTCTTCAAGCCATACGCGCGCAGCGCCAGCGCACGCGGTTCTCAACACCCGGCGTTGTGACGGCATTTTCACGACTTCGAGAATGTTGGTCAAGACTAAAGATCTGCTCACAATGCGAACGGCGGCTCGAGAGTACACCGCCCTGAGCCGCAGTGCGGGGGTGAGCGCCTGGCCCGGCAGCCGATCGGCGTTCCGGCAGACGTGCCAAACGTCCGGTTCGCGCGGACCTGTCCTCTGCCCGTGGCCTGACCCTCGGCTTCAGACCTGTCCCGACGCCCTTGCGACGACGCCGGAGCGGGTTGCCGCACCGTAAAGGGCATCACGTCGGCGGGCGTCTGACCTGGATCCGCAAGAGCGTCGATCGCCTCAACTATGCATGCCCTCCGCATTAGATGGGAAAACATTGAATGATTTTGCAGAAAATGTGTTTGACAGCCAATGTTGAGGCATTGTATGTTCCCGCGATGGATGCCCATGTGAATGGTTGTTCATCCAACAAAACGCCTCCAGTTGGAGGCGTGGAGCGAGGAATGACGGCTAGTGTCTGAACCGAAACGCCCAGAACGCGACGAACCGAACGTCGACCTGCGCGTCCTCTGTACCGGCGTGATTCGCGGATACGTCGCATTGGCGACCGGGCCGGTCGCCGAAGCGGGGCTGACGCTCCCGCAATGGGGCGTCCTGGAACGGTGCGCCAGGGGTCAGGCCAACACCATCACGGAGCTGACCGAGATCGTGCCCGTCGATCAAGCATCCATCAGCCGCGCCGCCGACAAGCTGGTTCGGCTGGGCCACCTCAAGCGACAACGCCAATCGCGGGACCGTCGTGTGGTGCGCTTGGTGGCAACCCCCAAGGGCCAGGCGTTAGTACGCCAACTCTCGCCCGAAATTTCGGCGGTCTACGCCATTCTCTTAGAAGGAATCCAGGACGACGAGTTTCAAGTCTTTACTCGGGTCGCTCGGACAATTGCGGCCAACGCTCGTGGCCGACCAGTAGACGAAAGGAGAAAGGTAACAACGGTGCTGCGTCACAGTAGGGCCCGCCCCGACCAAGAGTTGGGCCCCACCGTGACGGCCAAAGCCTTGGTGAGTTACCCACGGCTGCGACGCCTTAAGCCTATCGTCAGGCCCGCCTGAACGCAATTTAATCCCCTAGGCGGGTCGATCTCGTAGGTCCGAGGCGCCCTCGCGACGGTCGAGTCAACGCTCAGCCGTGCGTGAGCGGAATTGGCTTGGCGCCCTTGTTCGCCGACAGGCTCTATGCGCACGTTCGCTGTGAACAAGGTCCTTTCCTGTAGGCGATGGCGGTTTCCTCTCGTTACCGCACGCGCAATCGCTCTGGCCCTGGCGGCCGCGTTGATCATGGCGGCCATGTTCGCCGGCGGCGCTTCAGCCGATTCGTTGTCATCGAACGACCAGGGCGCCCCAAAGACCTCGTCCACGCCCGCCCCGGCGGCCCCCGCGGCCCCCACCCCCGCGCCCCCCCCCGCGGCGGTATAAAAAAAAGAAGCAGCCGGACGACGTAACCGTGGAGATAAGGGGGGGGGGCGGGTGAGTTAAA
>VXPS01000382.1:4490-16596 GCA_009839425.1 Chloroflexota bacterium | reverse complement strand
ACTGGCTACCCCCCGGCAACCTCGCCCGCGCCAAGCCCCAGTTCGTCGACCTCCACGAAGACGTCACCCTCGACGACCTCCGTCTCTCCCTCCGCGAGGGCTACGAATCCATCGAGCACGTCAAGCGCTACACCACCCTTGGCATGGGGCCCGACCAGGGCAAGCTCGCCAACCCCCTCGCCACCGGTGTCATTGCCGAGTTGCTCGGTCGCGACCCCGCCTCCGTCGGCCCGCCCCGCCACCGCCCCGCCTATTCGCCGGTCTCGCTCGGCGCCATCGCCGGACGCCACATCGGTCCGCTCGCCGATCCCGTTCGTGTCACTCCCATGCAGGAATGGCACGAAGCCGCCGGCGCCCGCTTCGAGAACGTCGGCCAGTGGCGTCGCGCCTGGTACTACCCTCAGCCCGGCGAATCCATGCACGACGCCGTCGCCCGCGAGTGCCTCGCCGTCCGCTACCTCGTCGGCATCCTCGATTACTCCACCCTCGGCAAGATCGAGATTACCGGCCCCGACGCCGGCGAGTTCCTCGACCGCGTCTACACCAACGCCTGGAAGCGCCTCCGTCCCGGCCGCTGCCGCTACGGCCTCATGCTCGGCGAAGACGGCATGATCTTCGACGACGGCGTCACCGCCCGCCTTGACGACCAGCGCTATCTCATGTTCACCAGCACCGCCAACGCCGCCCCGGTGTTGGCCTGGCTCGAACAGTGGCTGCAGACCGAGTGGACCGACCTCCGCGTCTACCTCACCTCCATCTCCGAGCACTGGTCCAACATCGCTGTGGCGGGCCCACGCAGCCGTGACGTGCTCGCATCCGCTGGCACCGACATCGCGCTCGCGCGCCAGGACTTCCCCTTCATGACCTTCCGCGAAGGTCATGTCGCTGGCGTCCCCGCCCGCGTCTTCCGCATCAGCTTCAGCGGCGAACGCTCCTACGAAATCAACGTCCCCGCCGACCGCGCCTGCCACGTCTGGGAGACCCTCGTCGACGCTGGCCGACCCTTCGGCATCACGCCCTACGGCACCGAGACCATGCACGTCCTGCGCGCCGAAAAGGGCTTCATCATCGTCGGCCAGGAAACCGACGGCTCAGTCACCCCCGGCGACGTCGGCCTCGGCCGCCTGCTCTCGCGCCGCAAGGACTTCCTCGGCAAGCGCTCCCTCGGCCGCCCCGATTCCGTTCGCCCCGACCGCAAGCAACTCGTCGGCCTGCTCACCGACGATCCCGCTCAGGTCCTCCCCGAAGGCGGCCACGTCGTGGACACGCCGGGCCCCCGGCGCCCCCTACCCATGCGCGGCCACGTCACCTCCAGCTACTTCAGTCCCGTGCTTGGCCGCTCCATCGCTCTCGCCATGGTCACCGGCGGCCGCGCCGCCCTCGGCGAGCGCCTCTACGTAGCCAACCTCGACGACGACCGCTGGCTCCCCGCTCGCAGCCGCCACCCCGTCTTCTACGACCCCGCAGGCGCCCGCCAGCATGTCTAGTCCCATCCCGCGCTCCTCACCCCTCGGCACCGTCCAGTCCGCTGAAACTCCTGCCCTGGAGAGTCAACTCTTCGAACGCCCCTTCCTCACCCACATCAACCTCCGCCTGCACCCGAACGACGCTGTAGCGCTGGCGTCGGTCCATCAGCTACTCGGCGTCCAAATCCCGCTCACCCCAAACACCACCACGGCCGGCGACGACCTGATGGCCATCTGGCTCGGCCCCGACGAGTGGCTCCTGCTCGCGGAACCCGACGCATCCGGCTCCCGGGTGACCGAGCTGCAAAACTCTCTGGCCGGCCGCTTCGCCTCGGTAATTGACACAGGCGCCGGCCAGACCGTCATTCGCCTCAGCGGCCCGTCGACCCTTGACATCCTCGCCCGCGGCTGCGCCCTCGACCTCCACCCGTCCGTCTTTCCACCCGGCGCCTGCGCCCAAACCCTCCTCGCCCGCGCCCAGGCCCTGCTCATCGCCGTCGACGACACCCCCACCATCGACATCATCGTCCGCCGCAGCTTCGCCCCCTACGTCGCCGCCTGGCTCCAGGACTCCGGCCGCGAGTTCGGCCTCCGATTCCCTACGTCCGACACACAATGAGCACAAACCTCCGCCTCATCCTCCTCGGCACCGGCAACCCGGCCCCCCGCGCCCACCGTGCCGGCCAGTCCATTGCCGTTCTATCGGACGAAGCCGGCGCCATCTTCGACCTCGGCCCCGGCTCTGCCATGAACCTCTTCGCCTCATCCATAGACCCGCTGGCCATCGACCAGCTCTTCTTCACCCACCACCACTTCGACCACATGGCCGACTTCGGTCACTTCGTCATGGCCCGCTGGGATCAGGGCGCCGGCGCCGGTGATGACCTCACCGTCTACGGCCCCCCACCCCTCCACCGCATCTCTGAGCTCCTTTTCGGCCCGGACGGCGTCTACGGCCCCGACCTCCAGGCCCGCACCCGCCACCCACTCAGCCAGCGCATCCACCAGCTTCGCGGCGGCCCGATGCCCCGCACGCTCCCCACGCTGGTCGTCCACGAACTGAATGAGGACGAAGCTGTCGTCGGCGACCGCTGGACCGTCACCACCGGCCCCGCCCGCCACGTCCAGCCCTACCTCACCTCGCTGTCATATCGCCTTGAAACACCCTCCGCCTCCGTGGTCATCTCGGGCGACACCCGGCCCCTTCCCGCGCTCGTCGACTTCGCCCGCGACGCCGACGTCCTCGTCCACATGGCCATGGACCTCCAGGACGACATCGACCGCTGGCCCGAAGTCGCCACCAGCTGCACCGGTGCCGCCGGCGCCGCCCGCATCGCCGCCCAGGCCAACGCCAAACGACTCGTCCTCGTCCACCTCGACACCACCGCCGACGACCCCGACCGCCAAACCGCCATGCTCACCGAAGCCCACGCCAACTTCACCGGCGACGTCATCCTCGGCGAGGACTTCCTGGAAGTCCCCGTTATCGACTAACGGCTAGTCCTGCTCTGCCGGGCTACAGCCCAACCGCCGCCTGCTGCCTTGCCAGCCGCGAGTCGTGGTCCTCGGCGAACCGCACGATGCCGGCGTAGATCGAGTCCGCGTCCAAATGCGCCTCCGCGATCACGTCCGGCTCCGTCCCGCCGGTCAACCACTGGTCGCCCCAGTCCGACCACAGCGAATACTCATCGGTAAGCGGTCCAAGGCCACTCACCGGCGGAAATCGCCGCGTGCCCGTGGAAACCACCATCGCGTCATACCGGCTGGTGTCCGACACAATCGAGTCGCGGTAGGACGCCGGCTGGCGAGCAAACAGCTCCTCGCTCACCACGGCCACCACCCGCACGTTCACCCCGGCTTCGTCCAGCCGCGGCAGAACGTTCACCAGGTTCACCGTCGAGTTGGAGCCCTGCACGAACACCGTGCCCTGCGCGGGCTTGTCGGCGTCCCAGTCGCGAATCAGGTACAGGCCCTTGGCCGCAGCCAGCGGGTCCGAGTCGGCAAACGTGTTCCGGTCCGCCACCGGGAAGTCTGGCCGCGCCACCTCGATGATGATCACGCCCACCTTCGGATCCTGCGCGGCCAGCGAAGCCGCCGCGAAGTACCCCGGCGCCACGTCGTTGTAGTCCCAGAAGCTCAGGTTGATCGCCTGGCCCCGCGGGAACAGCTTCCAAACCTGCGGCGCAAATATGCCGAAGTGCGTCCGCGCGTCCGCCGCCGTCTCAGGCCCCGAGTGTCCGGCCAGGATGTGCAGCACACCCACGCGGAACGGGCTGTCCTGGTTCTGCTGGCTCCACACCCGCGCCGGCAGGTACATCAGCGGCGTAAACGCGCCATACGTACCGCTCAGCGCCCACACGCCCGCGTGCACGTCGGGATCCATCGACGCCGACTGGCTCACGAACCCGATCGCCGACGACGCATTCCCGGCTTCCTCGATCGGCGCCTTCACGCGCGTGCCCAGCGGGTTGCCCACGGGGTCGTAGTGGCCCCACAGCGCGCCGTTCTCCACGTTGATCGAGCTCGACAAGTCGGCCGCCAGCGTGATGAACCGGTTGTCCGTCACGTAGTTGGTCCACTTGATGATCTCGGAGATCGCCCGTCGCGTGCCCGCCACATCACCCGCCTTCTTGAACAGCTCGATGTCCACCGTCGAGGTCTCGCCCGAGAACTCGTTGGTCACTTCCAGCGACTGCGGCTCTTGCGGAATGTTCTGAGGCTGCAGCCGCTCGTCCTGGAACGGGTCGGATGACGTGTCGATCCGCAGCGGCAACTCGTCGTTCAGCGAGTCGCCAATCTCAACCAGCTTGTCCGCCAGCCAGTCGCCCAGGCCGTTCTGGTTCAGCACCGACATCGCCACGTCGATGTTCGTCTTGAACTGGATCAGACGTTCGCGCTCGTCGCTGACCGGGCCTTCCCGGATTCCTTCGAACTGCACGCCATAGCGCTGCTCGAAGCTCTCCGCCAAGGCCACGAAGTACGGCTCGTTCATCTTCATTTCGTACGGATGGCTGTGGTACCCCACCAGCTGCTCGCCGAATCCGGCGATCTGGCCGTCCTGGGCGCTCGGCCACCAGCCCTTGGTGGTGTTCCCAACCACGATCAGCGGCCGCCGGTCCTGCGGGTCCCAGTCCTCCATCATCTTCAGCGCGGCCATCACCTGGTCGTAGTCGTTCCCGTCGTCCAGCGACAGCACGTTCCAGCCGTAGGAGGTCCACTGGTCCTCCATCACGTATCCCTCGGACACGTCCTCGCCGATCACGCCGCCCACCAGCGAGTCGTCGATCCCGGCGTTGTTGTACGACAGCAGGATCCGCAGCCGCTTGCCGACCTTCTGCGCCAGCGCCTGCGTCTTCAGTTCCTGCGCGTGACCCTCGGTCATGGCGAACTCGCCTTCCAGCGCGATCACCTTCAGCGAGTCGTCCGCCCCCACGAAGTCCCAGAACGCCGCCTTGCCGGCCGCCGTCGCGACGCCAATCCCCGAAGGACCGCCGTTCACGTCGTTCGTCAGGTCCGTCGTCTCCGCGTGACCCGCCAGCGAGCGGATCCCGCGAATCTTCGCCTGCGCGAACAGCGGGTGGTCGGCTAGCCCGTTGTCCGCCAGCAGCGTGTCCAGCGCCTCGCGACCGCGCCGGAACCCCAGCGCGTCGATCGCCAGCATCCCGATGTTCGGGTCCACCGCGTACTGCGCGTCGCCCGTCGCCGCGTGCTTCCGCGCCATCGCCTCGCCCATGATCATCCACAGCGCGTACGCCGTCGGGATGTTGTGCCCGCCCGCCAGCATGAAGCGGTCGCAATACGGATGCTTCGGCCGTCGGTAGTCGTACCGCAGCGCCCCGTTCTCCGGGCCGCCCAGGTGCAGCGCCACGTTGTACGGCGTGTAGGCCAGCGGCCCCCCAAAGTGCCCCGTCTGGGCGTAGTTGCCCAGCAGCACCAGGGTCATCGCGGTGATGAACCCAACGTCTTCCAGCCGGTCCCGGTCGTAGTCGGGAATCGTGACGCTGTGCTCGGTGGCCACCTGCTGGGCTGCGGCCCGTCGCAGTGTGGCCACGGCGCTACCGTTTTGGCTTGTCATTCCTGGGTTGCTCCTCGTCTGGCCTGGGTGGCGGCTTTGCTGACGGCCCTCATGCCGTCCCTCGCGCCGCACCCATGCGGCCGCCGCTTCATAGTCCACTTGGAGGCCGGCGCGCGCCCATCCGCCGCGTCGCCCGACCGCCCGGTAAGCCTACCGAATCAACCACGAATCCTGAACTCCGGCGCTTCCCGCGAGTCGCATAGGGACGTTCAGCGGGCCCACAACAGTTCCAACAACCCCTCGGGAAACAAGAGACCTTCAAGCGGCTGGCTAATGTCAATCCACTGCGCCTCAATCCGCTCGCCGTCGCCCTCCACTCCTTGGATCCGTTCGCCGTCGTATCTCGAACGCTCTCCAAACTCCGCCTCGAACAGCAGCACGATCCAATGCGCCGGTTGCCCCTCCCGCTCAAAGATGTTCTCCAGCGTCCCGAGATGCCGAACGACCTCGATCGCTTCCCCAAGCTCCTCCCTAATCTCCCGCCGAACGGCATCCGCCCCGCGTTCCCCAAAGTGAATGGCGCCACCAAGAGGGCGGTAGAAGCGCCCACCCCTGGCCGTCCGGTACTCCCGCACCAGCAGCCGCGGTCCATTTCGAATCACGGCCAGCGCCACGGGACGGATACCGGCATAGGCGGGTGATCGCTCAGCCATCACCAGGCCATACCATCCAGGCCACAAACGCGCCCTGTGCCCGAGCCCGCAACAACCAGCTAGCTCGAACTGTCGCCGAGCAGTTCCAACAACCCATTCGGATACAACGGCCGATCCAACGGCCGCGACACATCGAGCCAGATGGCCTCGATCCGAATGCCGGCACCTTCTGTTCCGACAATCCGCTCGGCTGCGTAGAACGAGGCATCGACAAACCGCGCCTCAAACACAAGCACGACTTCATGCCCCGGCCGACCGTGATAGTCAAAAATGTTCTCCAGCGTGCCCACCGACCGCACGTCCGCGATCTCGGCGTCGAACTCCTCGCGCATCTCCCGGCGCACCGCGTCGACAGCACGCTCGCCAAACTCCACTCCGCCGCCTGGCGGACGGTAGAAGTAGTCCCGCCGGTCCTGCGCCGAGTTGTCCTCAACCAGGATGCGCGGCCCGTCCCGAAACACCGCCAGCGCCAGTGGCCGGATCCTCGCCCACGACGGCAACAGGTCAGACCTCACCACGTCGTCCACTCGGAACCTCGCTCAGTCGTCGGCGGCCACGGCGGCCAGCCGCGCCCGCAGCAACTCCAACAGCCCGGGCGGATACAGCGGCGCGTCCAACGGTTCCGAGACATCGAGCCACACCGCCTCGATCCGGTCGCCGTCACCCTCCATCCCGACAAGCCGCTCCGCCTCCTCCAGCGACCGATCCACGAACCGCGCCTCGAACATGAACACGATCTCGTGCCAGTCCCTGTCGTCTTTGGAATAGATGTTCTCCAGCACCCCGAGCAGCCGCTCGTCCGTGATCTCCGCGCCCACTTCCTCCCGGATTTCGCGCTGTGCCGCCACTTCCGCGAGTTCCCCATGGTTGATCGCGCCGCCCAGTGGCCGGTAAGCGGATTCGCCGCCGGTCGCCGCGTAGTCCTGCACCAGCACGCGCGATCCGCTGCGAACCGCCACCAGCGCTTGCGGCCGAATCCACGCCCACGACGGCAGCGATCCCTCCGGCAAGTGCCTGGCGGCCCGCGTCACCGGACCGCCCCGTTTAGCCCAGGCGGGCTCGTCCGGCGGGGTCATCTCGAAAATCCGGCTCTGTCCGTGCGCCGGCAAGCCAGCGCTACGGCGCCCCCTCCGGCGCTGGCGGTGGACCATCCGACAGATAGTCCAGCCCCAGCGCGCTGCGCACCTGCTCCAACAGCGGCTCCGCCCTTCGCTTCGTCTCCGCCGTCCCCGCAGCCAGCACGTCCCGAACGTCGTCCGGCCGCGACTCCCAGTCCGTCCGCCGCTCCCGGATCGGCGCCAGGAACGTATTCATCGCCCTGAACAGCCGGTCCTTCACCTCCACGTCGCCGACCGTGCCGACCCGGTACCGCGCCTTCAGGTCGTCCACTTCATCGGTATCCGGGTTGAAGGCGTCGTGGTACATGAACACCGGGTTGCCTTCCACGGTCCCCGGGTCCGTCGCCCGCAGCCGATTCGGGTCCGTGAACATGCTCCGCACCTTCGCCCGCAGCGTCTCTTCCGAGTCCTTCAGGAAAATCGCGTTCCCCGCCGAGGTCCCCATCTTGCCCTTGCCGTCGATCCCCACCAGCCGCGGCACCTCGCCAACCCGGCCCTCCGGAAGCACAAACGTCTCCCCGAACCGCCGGTTGAACCGGATCGCCACGTCCCGCGTCATCTCGATGTGCGGCAGTTGGTCCTCGCCCACCGGCACCAGGTGAGCCAGCGGCAGCAGGATGTTGGAGATCTGCATCACCGGATAGTTGAAAAACGCCACCGGCACCGACTTGTTCGTCGTCTCCAGGTCCGCCAGCTCGGCCTTCAGCGTCGGATTGCGCTGCAGGTGCCCCAGTCCCAGGAACCAACTCAGGTGCAGCGTCAGTTCCGCGAACTCGGGCACCCCGCTCTCGATCACGAAATGAGAAATGTTCGGGTCCAGCCCCACCCCCAGCCAGTCCAGCGTCACTTCCCAGAGGCCCCAGCGAATCCACGGCAGGTTGTCGGCGTAGTCGGAGACCTGGTAATCGGCCAGCAGGAAGAACGACTCGTACTCCTCCTGCAGTTCCAGCCACTGCGAAAACGCGCCCGCGTAGTGACCCACGTGCGAGGGCCCGGAAGGCCGCAACCCCGTCAGGATGCGGCGCCGCCCACCATCCGGCGCGTCAACCATCTCCGACATACCCAATGACCTCGCCCAGTTCCGCAACCCGCCCATACTGCCACCGGAGACCTTCGCATTGCCGCCTTCTGCTAAGGGGTGCGCCCGCTCTTGCCCCCTCTCCCCGTGGGAGAGGGTTGGGGTGAGGGTCTTC
The DNA here is from genome assembly GCA_009839425.1 of Chloroflexota bacterium. Classification (GTDB taxonomy): domain Bacteria; phylum Chloroflexota; class UBA11872; order UBA11872; family UBA11872; genus UBA11872. Next base: position 8,091 of record VXPS01000382.1, on the reverse strand, counting down.
CGGGCAACCAATCCCGACGTATGCGGAAGTCTCTAGGGCATTCGGAAAAAGAAGCGCCGGACCCTACCGCAGCAGCTTATTCACCCCGTTCAACCCCGCCACCTTGTACGCCTCGGCAAACGTCGGATAGTTGAAGATCGTCTCCACGAAATAGTCGATCGTCCCGCCCAGCTCCATTACCGCCTGCCCGATGTGCAGCAGTTCGCTCGCTTGGCTGCCGAAGATGTGCACCCCCAGCACCTTGCGCGAATCCGGGTCGAACAACAGCTTCAGAATCCCGAAGTCGTCACCGATGATCGCCCCACGCGCGATCTCCTTGTAACGGGCCACTCCGCTCTCGTAGGCGATGCCGGCCAGCGTCAGTTGCTCTTCGGTCTTCCCGATCAGCGCGATCTCGGGAATCGTGTAGATGCCGATGGGCAATTGATCGTCGTCGATCTCCGGACAGGCCATTCCAAGCGCGTGAAGAGCCGCCAGCCGTCCCTGCTCGGCGGAGGTCGACGCCAGCGCCGGCTGTCCGATCACGTCGCCAACGGCGTAAATGTGCCCCACGTCCGTCTGGAAGTTCTGGTTCACTTTCAGTCGCCCACGGGAGTCCGCCTTCAGTCCCGCCGCGTCCAGGTTCAGCAGGCCTGTGGCGCCGTGACGCCCGATCGAGTACATCACCAGGTCGCTCACGACCTTGGCGCCGGTCTCGAGCACGGTCACCGGCCGTCCCCGCGCGTCGAACTCGACCGAGGACACGTTGTGACCCAGCCGCAGCGTGATCCCGTCCTCCCGCATCCGGTACTTCAGCGCTTCGCCGATCTCCTCGTCCACCATTTCCAGTAGATCTCGGCGGCCGTCGATCAGCGTCACCGCCACGCCCAGCGTCGCGAAGATGCTCGCGTATTCCGTCCCGATCACCCCGGCCCCGACCACGGTCATCGACTTCGGAATCGAGTGCAGGTCCAGGATCCCGTCGCTGTCCACCACCCGCGCCTTGTCGAACGGGATGTGCGCCGGCCGCGCCGGTCGGGACCCGGTCGCCAGGATCACCTTGTCGGCGCGGAGCTCCAGGATCGAGTTCTCCGTATGCACCGCCAGCGTGTGCGGGTCCTCGAAGTGCGCAATGCCGTTCAGCATGTCGATGTCATTGCGCAGGAACCCGTCGCGAACCACGTCCACCTCGGACTGCACCACCTGCGCCGTCCGTCGCAGCAGGTCGTCCATCGTCACGTTCGTCATCACCCGGTACGCCGCCCCGTAGAACGCCCGTTGCCCGACCCCGGTCACGTGAATCACGGCCTCGCGCAGCGTCTTCGAAGGAATCGTTCCCCGGTGCACGGCCTGCCCGCCCACGTACCGCTGGCGGTCGACGGTTACGACCCGCTTGCCCACCTTGGCGGCCTGGATCGCCGCCCGCCGCCCGGCCGGCCCCGTGCCGATGATGACGATGTCGTACCGCTCAGGCTCTCTCATTTTCCCGTCAACACCCTGGCTGCCAGCCTGAGTATCCGACACGCGTGAAGTGTAGTGGGTGGTGCCGCACGGCGGTCCAACTCGCTCGGAGAGCGCCCACAAGCCGTTGAGGGCGAGGGATGAGGCGGCTGTGAGGCGGACGGGAACGGGCGGTGGATGGGCGGAAGCGGGGGGTATGCGCGCGTATAAGAGTTTTTTCCAAAAAACTCTTGAGGCTGCGCGGGGTGCTCTGGGGCTGTGTCGGAGACGGGCCAGCGTAGGTCCGGCGACGGACGGACGGGGGTGTAGCGCGGGAAGGCAGGGGGACGGACGTGGCGAGCAGTCGGAGGAGGCGGCCGAGCATGGAGGTTCCGGGGAATGGATGTGGGATAGGGCGCTTTGAGTGTATACTGTATGATTACAGACGGCAAGGGTGATAAGGGCTGTGGGCAATTGGGAGCGATTGCGGGCTTGGGATGGCGGGGAGGTCGAGGCGGCACTGGTGCGCCGGGCACGATCGGGGCGCCGGGTCCCCCATTCGACAAGCTCAGGGCAGGCTCACCGGGGACGCCGGGATGACAGAGAGGCGTGTGTCGCGTTGCGCGTCGGCGGGAGCGCCGGTCGAGAACAATGGCTCTGTGCCGACGGCCGGTTCGCCCGCCTGTCAGATGGTGGCTAGATCGTTATCGCTTCCATTCGTCGTCGGGTGGCCAGATGTTGGTGGCGCCGAGGCCGGCGCCCTGGAGGCCGGCGTCTTCGGTCCAGTCGGCGGTGGCGTCGCGCCACTTGATGAAGTGGGGGGCACGGGTGTGGGCCTTGAAGGCATCTTCGTCGACGTAGATCTCGTACAGCCAGATGCGGTTGGGGTCATTGGCGTCCTGGATGACGTCGAATTGGAGACAGCCGGGCTCGTCGTTCACGGAGCCGCGGGCGTCGCCGATCATTTCTTCGATGAATCGGTCCTTGTAGCCGTCCTTGATCTGGATGGGGGCGATGATGACGAACATGTGAGGTTTCCTTGCTTTGGGGGCCGCCGGATGAGGATACCGAGGAACTATTGCGTGTGGATGCCGGCGGGCGGGTCTACGGCTTGCGAGGCGTCGGGCTCATCCAGACCCAATAGTCCCACGGATATGAGGCGAACCGGAATGAACGTGATGAGTGTGAGGGCGATGAATACGTCGACAGCCAGCAGCGGCCAGCGCCAGTCAGATGTGGCGAGACCCACGATCGCCGCCAGCTTGGTGCGGGTTGGCTCGGGTGCGCCGTAAGCCGCGAACTCGAGGTCTTGATCCGGCCAGGCCAAGGCGCCGTTGATCCAGAGGCGGCCGTCGGGGTATCGGTTTCCTTTGGTGGCTCCAATCTGAAGCTCGGCTCCAGGTTCGATGTCGGCCACGACCTGGAGGGCCAGGTGCCGGCCGTCGGCCGCGGTGAGTGGCGGCAGAAGTTCGATGTCGCGCCAGCGAGGGCAGTCGCCAGGGAGCACTTGGACCGAGCCCTGGGAGAGGATTCGCTCCGGCGCATCGAGGGCTGTGAATCGAACCGCGACGGTTCCGGAGTCACCGCTCAGGTCGCAATTGGCCAGAGGAAGCCACACGCTGTGCACTGGCGTGGCCGGCATGCGGAACTCCTGAACGAGGGCTTCTTGTTGCCGGAGGCTCACTGCGAAGGCCCCCGCGCGGGTGTATGGCGCAAGGCCCTCCACCAGCGGCGCGCGGAAGAGAAATACGACCACCAGGCCGCCCAGCACGAACACGCCGGCGGCCGATGCGACGAGCGAGCGGCGCCAGCGGTCACCGAGCAGGCGAAACGATGACGGACATCCGAGTTGCAGAACGGTGGCCGCGCTTAGCCCAATCAGCAGGGTCCCGCTGAACTCCAGGGTCTCTTCAAGCACATACGCCAACGTCCTCGCTCTCCCGTAGAACACCCAGGGATCCATGGCCTCGTGCAGAAGAGCAAACACCCAGCAGCTGATCCCGAGCTTCAGCGGTGTGCGGGCAGGGTGCCGGGCCAGCGCCTTGAAGATAAACACCCAGATCAACAGCACGAAGGCGGCGACAAGCGGACTGACCAGGATTGGCCACTGCAGGCCCAGGCGTTCGGCGTGGCCAACGACCGAGATTGGTCCCCACCTCTTGAATTCGGCCAACTCTTCAAC
>VXPS01000382.1:0-4480 GCA_009839425.1 Chloroflexota bacterium | reverse complement strand
ACTTATATTATGCCCCGCCTGGCGCACACCCGCATTTCCTGTACGTCTCGTGGCCGCCGGATATGTGTAAACCAGACTGGGGCCGCCGTCGTCATTGCTATGGCGGCCCAACCGCCGACGGCAAACCAATTGGCCGACCGCCGTTGATTGACGATAGCCGCAGCCAGTGCGAGGAGCGCAGCGCCTGCCAAAGTTGCGGCCGATACCGTGTTTGCAACGGTGCCCTCTTCGCTTGCATTGAGCCGGCCGAGGGTGGCGTTGGAGGGAGGTAGGACCGCCGGTATCGTCAGACTCAAGAACTGGGGCAAGACGTACGCGCCCCACCAGAAAACCACGACGCCGAGGAGGAGTAGCCGACCAGCCCGGCCGGTAATTCGCCACGCCGAGCCTTCAGCAACCAAGGTCAACTGGTGAGATCTTTCACTTGTAGGCGTCGAACCGGCCGTCGGGACCGTGGGCGGCACGGTTCATCCGGTATTCCGGAGTGGCGATGGCGCTGGTCAACAGTTCTAAGCCGCTGTCCGTGTCGCGGTGGCCATGACGATTGCCTCAGGCTGAGAGTCCCTGGTCGCAAAAGGGTGGCACACCGAAGTCGCTGGCGGATTTCTTGCAGATTGCTTTCGGGCCCGGGTGGCACGGCGGGGCCTGATTCACACAGGCCCACTCGTGACCGACCGGAGTCAGAGGTGTGGGCGCCGAAAGGCGATGTGTTGGCCGGTGGCGAGCAGTTTGCTGGGCCGGGGGCCACAGCGAATCCTCCCGCAATCTGGACTGCGGTCGGTTGGGGTTAGCGGGGGCGGTGCTGGTAGTTGGGGGATTCCTTGACGAGGACTACGTCGTGGGGGTGGCTTTCGTCGGCGCCGGCGTTGGTGACGCGGACGAAGCGGGCGCGGGTTTGCATGGCGTGGATGTCAGGGGCGCCGACGTAGCCCATGGATGAGCAGAGGCCGCCGACGAGCTGGTCGATGAGGCCGGCGGTGGGGCCGCGGTAGGGGGTCTGGGCTTCGACGCCTTCGGCGACGAGCTTGGCGGCGTCTTCGACTTCGTGCTGGCCGTAGCGGTCGCGGGTGGCGACGCGCCGGTCGACCATGGCGCCGATGGAGCCCATGCCGCGGTATTCCTTGAAGCGCTCGCCCTGGCGGTAGACGATTTCGCCCGGGCTGGCGTCGGTCCCGGCCAGGAGGTTGCCGATCATGACGGCGGAGGCGCCGGCGGCGATGGCCTTGGCGACGTCACCCGAATAGCGGATGCCGCCGTCGGCGACGAGCTGGACGCCGTGTTCGGCGCAGGGGTCGGCGCAGTCGAGGATGGCGGTGAGCTGGGGGACGCCGACGCCGGCAACAACCCGAGTCGTGCAGATGGCGGCGGGTCCGACGCCGACCTTGATGGCATCGGCGCCGGCCTGGATCAGGTCGCTGGCGCCGGCGGCGGTGACGACGTTGCCGGCGATGACTTCAATGTCCAGGTTGTCCTTGACGCGGCTGACCATGTCCAGGACGGCGGAGTGGTGGCCGTGGGCGGAGTCGACGACGAGGGCGTCAACTCCGGCATCGGTGAGTTCACGGGCTCGGTCGAAGGCTTCGTCCTGGACGCCGACGGCGGCGGCGACGACCAGGCGGCCTTTGTCGTCATAGACGGCGTTGGGGAACTGCTGTCGCTTGGCGATGTCCTTGACGGTGATCAGACCGCGAAGGATGCCCTGGGAATCGACGACGGGGAGTTTTTCGATGCGGTGTTCGTGGAGGCGGTGCTGGGCTTGTTCCAGGGTGGTGCCGACGGGGGCGGTGACGAGGTTTCGGCTGGTCATCAGGTCGGCGACGGTATGCGCCTGGTCGTGAGTGAAGCGCATGTCGCGGTTGGTGAGGATGCCAACGAGGCGCCCGTCCTCGTCGGTGATGGGCACGCCGGAGATTCGGTAGCGAGCCATCACGGCATTGGCGTCGGCCAGGGTGGCCGTGGGGGGCAACGTGACCGGGTCGACGATCATTCCGGACTGGGAGCGCTTGACTTTGTCAATCTCGCCGACCTGGTCGTCGATGGTGAGGTTGCGATGAATGACGCCAATGCCGCCGGCGCGGGCCATGGCAACGGCCATAGTGGCCTCGGTGACGGTGTCCATGGCGGAGGAGACGAGGGGCACATTGAGGGCAAGGCGGGGCGTGATGCGGGTGCGCGTGTCAACCTGAGTGGGGAGCACGTCGGAACGCCCGGGGACGAGGAGCACGTCGTCGTAGGTCAGGCCTTCGACGATGCTGCGGGTGGAGGTTACGGACTGCTCTTCGATGCGGACCGGATTCGGATCAAGCGACACGCAAGCGCCTCCCTGCGACCTGGGGTGACCCCGAATAACGAAAAAGACCCCGCGCCACTTGGGCCGGGGTCGCGACGCGGGAGGGCGGCGCGCAATCGGGGCAGGGTGCCGGAGACACCCGCCGACGACGTCGGTCACCTCTCCTCATCGTGAACACATGCTACACCCCCGTCCGGGGGTCTGCTGGGCAGCGAGGTGGATAGAAGGGCCGAGGTTGGTGATGGCGGGCGGCTGGATCACAGGTTGGGAGGAGGGGTTGGAGGCGCGTTTGCGGGGATGTCGTATTGCGCGTCCGTAGAATGGGATGCCGTGGGAGCGCGGGACGCTTCCGGCGAGGAGAACCCAGATGGCGACGGCGACTCTGGAAGAGCGCGTAAGCCGTCTCGAGGGCGGGTTCGAGCACTTGGCCACGAAGGCCGATGTCGCGGAACTACGAGGCGATTTTCACGCATTGGAATCGCGCTTAATGCGCTGGATGGTGGGCGCGATTCTGGGAGCCGTAGCCGCAGCGGCGGCTGTGACGGGATTGATCGTGGCGCTGGTGGGAGCGGTTTAGCGCGGGAGACGGCGCACGGAGCGTCTCCGAGGCTCCGTTCGATAGATAGAATGACGGGCGGCCGGTGGATGCTGTCTTTCGGCCTGTGGTGGGCGTAGCTCAATCGGTTAGAGCGTCTGGTTGTGGCCCAGAAGGCTGGGGGTTCAAGTCCCCTCGCTCACCCCCTTGAAGAAGGTGAGAGGTAAGAGTAGTGAGAAGTGAGAGAAGAGAAGAGAGAGCGGAGGAGCAAGAGAAGAGTTAGAGGTTGATGCGGGAGACGGGATTGCAGGACTTTGATGCGGTGTACTGGATGAGGCGAACGAGGAGCGCGCGAGCCAGGGGGTCGTTGCGTCCGGCGTGGCTGAGTCCCAGGGTGGTGACGACGACTTTGCCCTTGCCGTAGTTGGCCTGGGCGGTGATGGCGGCTTCGTTGCCCAGCCAGCCGCGGAAGGTTCCCATGAGGATGTCGGCTGGGTCGAGACCGTCTACGGCCGGAATGACTCGCGGGGCGGCGCTGGGGACGAAGGGCGTGCTCATGAGGGGTTCGGTGAGGAGGCCCTCGCGGAGTTGGGGCGCGATCCAATCAAAGCCGGTGGACCAGTGCGAGGCGAAACGGCCGGTTCGGGGAATCGAGGGTAGGAACGGGGTGTCGGCAAGGTCGGCAACGATGAGGGCGGGCAGGCCGCCGGCCACCATCTCAAGAGCATCGGCACCCCCACCGCCGGCAACGACGACGGCCTGGGTGCGGACGGGCTGGGTAAGGGTGGTGCAGCCGGCTTCGGCCAGGGCATTGGCGAGGGTAGCGACGCGATTGGTGTGGTCGACGCCGGTCAGGTAAATGCGGAGTTTGCCGTCGATGGTGGCGGCATCGGTGGGGACGACGAGGACTTGCTCGTGCTGGTGGAGCGAGAGGTCGGGAGCGCGGATTGAGAGCCGAATATCGAGGACGCGGGGGGCCTCGATCAGGGGCGCGGTGAATTCGAAGTCGTCGATGACGGTGGGTTCGACGCCGGCCGGGATGGCGATGGTTTCGCGACGACGGGATTCGCCGGAGACGCTCCAGACGATTTCGGCGTCGCCGGCGGCGCGAGGGCCGGATATGAGGGCGCGGACGGTGACGGGGCTGCCAGCCCAGGCGGAGCCGGGAAGGCCGTCGACCAGGGCGACCGTCTCGTCAGCTACCGGGCGCATGGCCTGGACGACGGGCTTGGGGCGGGCCTGAAAGTCGGCGAGGCCGTTGACTTCCCAGCCCTGGTCCATGAGCTCGGTGAGGACGAAGCCGGAGAGGCCGGGGGTGGCGCGCAGGCGGGCGATCTGGCGCCGGAAGCCTTCGGCCTGGACCCGGCGGGTTGCGGCGGTGAGGTCGTCAAGGGAGTCGAAGGCCTGGCGGGCGACGGAGTCCTGAAAGCGGGCGCCGAAGCCGGCCTGATCGAAAGCGAGGTCCGGGGTCCAGGTGCGGCCGGCGTGGAGCCAGGGGGCAGTGGGCTTCCAGTCTTCCGGCAGACCCCAGAGGCCGAACTCGCTGAGTGACACGGGGCGGTTGGCGGGGGCGTCGGCATCGGCCCGCTCCCAGAGGTCGGGGGGACGCGAGGCGAGCCAGTCGACGAAGGCGCCGAAGTCGCGCGCGCCCTGGG
>VXPS01000354.1:8332-16776 GCA_009839425.1 Chloroflexota bacterium | reverse complement strand
TCGCGACCGCGGCCGGGAACTCCAACGACATCGTCAACCTGAACGTCGACGCGACCGTCAGCGGCGCCACGGTCACCACGGACCACGGCGGCGGTGACGCGCTCGGCGGCTGGGCGCTCAGCGTCATGTCGGGCGGCGCGGCGGTGGCGGGCGCGCCCGCGGAGCTGGACGCCGGCACCATCGAGGTGCGCTACACGACCCAGACCCTCCGGGTCTACGTGCACAACGAGCGCGACCAGGTCTTCGGCTTCACCGGCAACATCCAGGGCGGCGACGGCGGCCACAACATGAACCCCGGGTCCGCCGCGATCGAACTGACAGTCGAGTACCAGGACGGCGGGCGGGATCACTCGTTCGATTCCGACGAGTGGGACGCCGACATGAACACCCAGTACAGCTCCGACCGAACCGTCCGGGGCTCCAATGGCGAAGACGTCCTCATCATGGGCCACCGCAGCACCAGCCGCCTCGTCGTGTTCCGCCACCTGCCGGCGGACAAGGACATCATCGTGTCCGCGTCCGTAATGAACGGGGCGAGCTACAAGGTCCTGGACAAGGACCCGCACAACGACGTACTGGAGACCTTCCGGAACCTCGAGTCCAACGGCGTCATGGGCGGCGCCTTCGGTGCGCAGGGCGGCTACAGCTCCCGGGTCTCGCTCTGCCCGCTGCAGGAAAAGAACCCGCAGAACTTCGACAGCTGCTCGTCGTTCGCCATCGTCAACACGTACACCGTGACCGGCGACGTGTCGGCGGTCGACGTCAGCATGGCGAGGTCCGGTGACGGCTTCAGTGTCGACACCCCGGACGATCCCTCCTTCGTCAGGGACATCACGGTCAGCCTGACCCCGAAAGCAGGCGAGAACTTCGGGGGCGAGAAGGCGTCCTTCACCACCACGAGGTATAACGACGACAACGAGACACCCGACCCGAGAACTGCGTTCGAGTTCGAGGACGTGGCGGGGGGCGTCTACAGCGTCGGCCGTCCGAGCGGATGGGGGGCCACTGCATACGAGGTCGAGGACGGCGCGGCGACCACCACCAGGAGCAGCGTCGACCCGCTCGCGGGCGATGTCCACCTGGCCATAAGGCCGTCGACGTACTCCTTCTACGGCTACGTCACGACCGGAGACGCGGATCCCCCCGAGACCGTGCCCGACGTGACCGTGAGTGTGAACGGTGTGTCGGCGACGTCCGACGAGTACGGCCGCTACATCCTCAAGGGTGTCAACCGGGTGTACTACTACGACGACGACGAGAGGAAGCGGGGATTCATCTTCTCGGCCTCCGCCGAGGGACAGAGTGCGAAGGCGGACAGCATGGTCGCGTCGGGCTTCGCCAGCGCGAACTCTCCCAAGATGTACGACTTCCACCTCACCGCGGCCGGCAAGTTCGCTACGATCAGCGGCACGGTCAGGGCCTCCGGCAGCAACGCCCCGGTTTCGGGCGCGAAGGTCGAGGTGGATTACGGCGACGGTGAGGGATGGGTGGCTCCCGCCAACCCGAACGCGAAGTCGTCGCGCACGCTTGACGCCAACAACATCTACCTGACGGGTTCCGACGGGACCTACTCGATTCAGGTCACGGCCAAGGCGCTGGGCGAATTCGTGTCGGTCCGGGTGACCAAGCGCGGCATGAACTTCCAGCCCGAGACCAGAACCCATCTGCCCGCGCACGCAGGGTCGAGTCAGCCCGGCATCGACTTCACCGGCTACCTGTCGGCCACGATTTCGGGCCAGGTGCGGGCACCGGGCGGTGGGCCGCTGAGCGGTGTGGAGGTCACGGCGACGTCGCTCGTTCCGGAAAGCGAACCCGCGGCTACAGCGACCACGGGCAGGACGGGAAGATTCATGCTCAACGTGCCGTCCAACAACTCCTACAAGGTCGAGTTGACGCTGACTGGTCACAACTTTGCGTACCCGGCGCGCTACCCGGGCGGCATCGTGTTCGCCCCCGAGGGCCAGACCGTGGACATCGGCACCATCACGTCGACGACGGCCGGGGCCCTGAGCGTCATGGCGGCGCGTCAGCGCGTCCCGGACGACGCGACCACGACCGCTACGGACGAATCCGATCCGTCGCGCTGGGGTCCGGACATCATGGTCACCTTCACGGCCGATTCTACAGACGTGCCTACCGGGTACAACACGGCCACGTACGTGCTTCAGACGAACACCAGTACTGACCCCACTGCCGCAGGTCATCCGTGGGTGGCGCAGACCGCCGCAACCCAGACGGAGCGTGAGGAACACGCACGGACGTGGACGTTCGCTTCTCCGAGCGATGGCGCGTTCAACGTTCGGGTCGTAGCCACGGCTACCGACAATACCAGCGTAGACCCGACACCTCTCGATGACTTGGTCATCACCTCCGGTGAGGATCCGGTTGCCGCAGTCGATCCGTCGGCTACCGGCGTGAAGGCGAGGCGTCAGGCCGCAGCAGACTCAGACGAGGCAGCTGCGACCGGCAACTTCATCCAGGCCAGCTGGACCGCCGTGACCAATGGCAGCTCCGATTTCCGGGTTGTCGCCCAGGTTGATGCCGCCGACTTTGGTGGCATGGTGTGGGTGGTACTGGCGGTTCCGACTGAAACCGATGGCACGGAAAGGGAGGGTGTCTCGGCGGATATCACCGGCGGCATAGCATCGGCGAGCATAGCCATCCCCAGCGGCACGGGTGGCACAGGGGCCGTCACCGAAGACGAGCTCGCGGCAGCCATCAGCATCGCCGTCGAGTCGGTGCAGGGTACCGCCGATGCGACGGCTGACGGCCCGAAGTGGATGCGCTCCGCAGCATTCCCGCTGGCTGCGAGAGCAGCATCCGGCGGCTAGCCAACCCTTCAACACCATCAGCCTGGCTGACTCGCCACCAGCCAGGCTGATGGTCGCAGGACGGCGCACCCCCCGTTCGGGACTCTCCGGGCGGGGGGTGACGCTCGTTTGCCTGACGCGGAGAAGACATGATGATCCCGAACCAGTTTGCCTTGCCTGCCCGTTCCGTCCTGGCCGCAGCGGTCTGCGCGTTCATGGTTTCATCAACGCGCGCGGCCGCCCAGGAAACTGCTCCTGATGCCTGGTACGAAGCGGACCCGCCGGCCGTGGAGCGCGCCGCGACGCGCGCGGCCGCGCCCCCCAGGATCACGACGCTGAGGGAGACCCCGACGGGGCCCACGGGATCTCCGCACGCGACGTTCCGCGTCACTATCCGTTTCTCGGAGAGCGTGACCGGCTTCGAAATGGTCGACAGCGACATTCGGGTCAGCGGCGCGGACAAGATCTCGCTGACCGGGAGCGGGTCGAGCTATTCGCTCACCCTCGACACCTTCACGGACCTGGTGGGCTCGGTGTTCGTCAGCGTCCTCCCGGGCGCGGCCGTAAACTCGCGAGGCGAGGCGAGCCTTTACAGGGAGCACCACTTCCGGGTCGACAACAAGGCTCCCCGGATTCGGAACAGCAGCATCACCGGCAGGCAAGTCGTCCTGACCCTTGACGAGAATCTGAACGAGCGATTCGCTCCAGCGCCCGCCAAGTTCTCTCTATCCTTCATCCGGGAAAGAAGGTACCACACGAAGAGCGTTTCCGGCGTCGAGGTGGACAGGAATCGGATGGTCCTGACCCTGGCCGAGCCCGTCCTCCCCGGGGATGCGGTCGAACTGGACTACAGAGACGACGGCGCCAACGCGGCCCGGGACGACGTCGGCAATCGCGTTCCGGGCTTTATCGGCCGCTCCATCCCGAACCTCACCCGGGCGGGGTCCGGGGTTCCCGGCCCGCCGCGAAACCTGACGGCGACCGCCGAAGGCCCCACGAGCATCAGACTCGCTTGGGAGGAGCCGGAGGAGGACGGCGGCTCCGACATCACCGGGTACTGGATCCAGGTGTCGGAGGACGGCGGCGGGAGTTGGTCGGACCTGGAGGCGAACACCCGAAACAACAGAACCACCTACACGCACACCGGCCTCACCGCCGGCGTAACGCGCCATTACAGGGTCCACGCGATCAACCCCAATGGGGAAAGCAGGCCCTCCAACGTCGACAGCGCCAGTACGTCGGCGGATCGCCCGGACGCGCCCCGGCGGCTCACGGCCCGTGCGGGGGGGACAGCCGAAATCATCTTGAACTGGACCGCGCCCGCCTCCGACGGCGGGAGTGACATCACCGGCTACCGGATCGAATGGTCGCGCACGGGGACTGGCGGTTGGACCGTGCTCGTGGCCAGCACCACGGCCACCACCTATACCGACGACGACCTCAGGCCCAACACGACGCGCCACTACCGCGTCCTCGCCATCAACAGGGCGGGCAAGAGGAGCGAGTGGTCGAACACCGACCATGCGACCACCGAAGTGGACTTTCCGGGCGCGCCCACGGGCCTGAGGGTGAGGCCGGGCGGCGTGGGAGGAAGCGACCAGCTCCTCCTCACCTGGTCGCGCCCGGCCGACGACGGCGGAAGCGCGATCGTCGGCTACCGCATCGAGAGGTCCGCCGCCCGCTTCGGAGATTGGGTGCCACTCGTGACGAACACCGGCAGCGCGGACCGCGCCTACACCGACGGCAATCTCAGCCCCGCCACCACCTGGTTCTATCGGGTGTCGGCGATCAACGGCAAGGGGCCGGGGCCCCCCTCCAGTGTGGCCGAAGGCACCACCAACGCAGCGCCTCCCGGGCCGCCGCAGAACGTGCGTGCGCGCAGCACCGGGCCGCACAGCATCCTTCTCGCCTGGGACCGGCCGGAGGCCGACGGCGGAGAGCGCATCACCGGCTATGCCATCCAGAGGATCGGGCCCAACGACAACAACTGGATCACCCACCGGTCCAACACGGGGACGACGGCGACCACGTTCACGGACACCGGCCTGGAGCCGGTGACCCGGTACCAGTACCGGGTCGCGGCCATCAACCGCAGGGGTCGAGGGGAGTTCGCGCCGATGCCCCCGGCGCTCCCGGCGGCGGCCATTACGCACGCCGACAAGGCCGGGGCCCCGACCGGACTGACGGCGCGGGCGGTGGGCACGGCGCGCATCGACCTGTCGTGGAACGCGCCCCGCTACACCGGCGGCGTCTCGATCATCGGATACCGCATCGAGACCTCCGACGATGGGGGCGCGACCTGGACCATCCTCCGCCGCAACACCAACTCGACGACGACGACCTTTTCCGACGTGAACCTCCGGCCCGCCACCACGCGGCACTACCGGGTGGCGGCGAGAAACCTCGCGGGGGACGGGGCGTGGTCGAACACGGCCCGGGCGACCACCGACGCGACTCTTCCGGGGGTGCCGCGACGCCTCAGCGCCGAGGCGGTGGGCACGTCGCAGATCACCCTCTCGTGGCAGGCACCCTCGGACAACGGCGGCGCGCGCATCACCGGCTACCGCATCGAAGTGTCGGCGGACGGGGGCGGGAGCTGGGAGGACCTGGTGGCCAACACGCGCACCACGGCCACCGTCTACCCGCACACCGGGCTCGCGCCGGCCTCGACGCGCCACTACCGCGTCTCCGCGGTCAACCGGGTCGGCGTGGGCAACGCGTCGCGGGTCGCGGGCTCCACCACCGACGCCACCGTGCCGGACGCGCCCACCGGCCTGGCCGCCAATGACGTCTCGCCCACGCAGATCGACCTGTTCTGGCTCGCGCCCGCCTATAACGGCGGCGCCCGCATCACCGGCTACCGCATCGAGGTCTCGGAAGACGCCGCCGTCTGGTCAGACCTGGTGACCAACACGGAATCCACGGTCACCGCCTTCTCGCACACCGGCCTGCTGCCGGGGAGCACGCGCCACTACCGCGTCTCGGCGATCAACCGGGCGGGTACCGGCGCGGCGTCGGCAAGCGCCTCGGCGGCGACCGACGACCCCGTGCAGCGCGCGGGACGGCTGAACACCCGCGTCCTGCCGCACGTGGCGGCCGCGATGACGTCGAGCACGGTCTCGGCGATCGCCCGCCGCGTCGACGCGGTGGCCAGCGGAATGGGCATGGAGCGCCGGGTCGAAACGAACGGGCTGTCGTCGATGGCGGCGAGCTTGTCTGCGCCGGGCGTGGGAGGCCTCGGCCTCGCCCAGGGCGGCCAGGCCGGCCTGGCCGCGCTCTTCGGCGGCACCTCGTTCCAGATGCCCTTCGGCGCGCCCGACGCGCAGCAGCAGTCCGCCACGGGCACGCAGTTGGCGAGTTGGGGCGCGGGCGAATACCACCACCTGGGCGAGCCAGGCGCGACGGGCGTCGACTGGAAGGGCAACATGGTGAGCGCCCACGCGGGCGTGGACCTGCGCGTGGGGCCGGACATCCTGGCGGGCGTTGCGGGCTCGTATTCTTCGGGCTCCTTCGACTTCACCGACCGGACGGGCGCCAGCCCGGTGACCGGCACCTACGGCACCACCATGGCCAGCGTACATCCCTATGTAGCGTGGTTCTCGGGGGCGCCCGGCACATCCGTGTGGGGCTCGGCGGGGCTCGGCCGGGGCGACGTCGAGGTCGATGACGTGCGCGAGGGGTTCCGCACCAGCCCCGCCAGCATGTTGACCGGGGCCGGGGGCGCCAGCTACCAACTGCTCGCGCGCGGCTCGGGCGGTGTCCGCCTCAGGGCCGAGGGCTGGGCCGGCCAGGTCATGGTCGACGGCAGCGAGCAGATCGAGGAAACCACGCTGAGCATGCAGCGCGGCAAGCTCGCGCTGGAGCTGACGCAGGCCTTCCGCGCCAGTGAGAGCCAAGAGATGGCCTTCGTGCTCGAGGGCGGGATGCGCTACGACAACGGCGACGGCGTGGACGGCGCCAGCGCGGAGGTCGGCGGTGGGCTGCGCTACACCAACTCGAATCTCGGCCTGACCGCGGAGAGCCGCGGCCGCTTCGTGATCTCGGCGCGCGACGGCTACGAGGAATGGGGCGTCGGCGGCACGCTCATGTTCGACCCTGCGGCCCGCGGCCAGGGGCTCTCGATCCGGGTGGCGCCCTCGTATGGCGACCACACGAGCGGGGTGAACCAGCTCTGGGAGCGTGGGGTGTACGACGCGGTCGGCGGCCACGACCTGGGCATGGCGCCCAACGTGGACGGCGAGGTGGCATATGGCATCGCCGGATTCCACGGCACGCCCTACAGCGGCTTCTACCTGGGCCAGGGTGGCACGCGAGCCTACAGCAGCGGCGTGCGCTACGAACTCGGGTCGGGGGTCGGGCTGCGCCTCGAAGGCACGCGGCGCGAGAGCGGCCTCGGCGGGGCCCGACACTCGGTTGGTGTCCGCGGAAGGATCAGGTTGCGGTAGGGGCCGGGTTGTGCGAATCCGGGGACCCGGTGACCGACAGGATACCAGGATGGAGCGACCGAGGACGCTCAACGCGAGTTTCGTCAAGTCGGTCCGCCGGCCGGGCCGATACGGCGACGGACGCGGAGGCTACGGGCTGTCGCTGCTGGTCAAGCCGACATCGACCGGACGGACGAGCAAGACGTGGGCGCAACGCCTCTACATCAACGGCAGGGCCGTGAACCTGGGTCTGGGGGCGTACCCGCTGGTTACGTTGAAGGAGGCCAGGGCCAAGGCGTTCGACAATCGCCGAACGCTGGCGCGGGGGATGGACCCCAGGAGCGGCGCCTTGGGTTGACCCATCGGGATACCGTGGTTTTCGTTCCCGGAGGAACCCGCCCTCGGCGGGCAAAACGCATACGAAGACGAAGAGAGCAGATAGACGATGAAGGACAGTTTCGCGCTTCAGGAACTCGCTACCGCGCTGGACAAGCTCGAGCGTCGTGTCGTCGCCGGGTTCGATCAACTGAACGCAAGGATCTCCGCAGTGGAATCGAAGCTCGCCACGCGGATCGACGACGTGGAGGCACACGCCGAGAAACGGGGCGTCGAGTTCGTGACCAGCGTCGACACGGTGTCAGCCAAGTTCAAGCAGCTTCGATACTCGCTCGAAGGGCTGGAGGAGCGCCTCGACCAGAGGGTCGAAGGACTGGACAGCGATGTCCGGAAGCAACTCGGCGTTCTCCAGGCCGCGGTCGACGCGATCGGCGCGCACTTCGCCAGTTCGAAGTAGCCGCTGCGGGACGCGGTCATCGCCGTCTGGGCGGCTAGCCGACTCATTTCACCATGGTCTCGCCCGGCGGCAACGGCGAGATTCACGGGCGGCGCGTTGCCGGTCCCGTTCCGTGGCGGTTTCGGGCGGTGCGCGCCAGATTGGGGGAACGCACCCGGAGACATGGCACATGATCGATTCCGATACAGCCAGAGCAGCCACCAGATCCGCATGGATGAAGGACTGGGGACAGTTCGTCGTGCTGCTGCTGGCGCTCGGAGGCTTCTACGGGTTCATCCGATCCGATATGAGTGCTATGGAGACTCGCCTGGGAGACCGGATCGACCGCAACGCTGAAGCGATCACCCAGGTTCGTGGGGAACTCGCTCAGGTTCGTGGGGAGGTCGCTCAGGTTCGTGGGGAGGTCGCTCAGGTTCG
>VXPS01000354.1:0-8322 GCA_009839425.1 Chloroflexota bacterium | reverse complement strand
TCGCTCAGGTTCGTGGGGAGGTCGCTCAGGTTCGTGGGGAGGTCGCTCAGGTTCGTGGGGAGGTCGCTCAGGTTCGTGAGGGCCTCGCTCAGGTGCGTGAGGGCCTCGCTCAGGTGCGTGAGCATGTCGCTCACCTGGAGGGCTACATCCGCGGTCGACTCGGTGACGATCCAGGTTAGGCCTGATCACCACGGCGATCCCCTCGCCCTTACCTCAACTTGATCCTCCCCCGGACGCCCACCGTGTGGCGCGCTCCCCCGAGCCCGCTCTCGCGCCGCGTGCCCTCGAGCCGCAGCCCGACACCCGCGCCCAGCTCGTAGCGCACGCCGCTCGAGAAGGCGCGCATCCCGCTCTCGGCGAGGTAGAAGCCGCTGTAGGGCGTCCCCTGGAAGCCGGCGATGCCGTACGCGACCTCACCGTCCACGTTGGGACCCATGCCCAGGTCGTGGCCGCCCACCGCGTCGTGCACCCCGCGTTCCCAGAGCTGGTTCACTCCGCTCGTGTGGTCGCCGTAGGAGGGCGCCACCCGGATCGAGAACCCCTCTCCCCGGGCCGCAGGGTCGAACATGAGCGTGCCGCCGAGGCCCCATTCCTCGTAGCCGTCGCGCGCCGAGATCACGAGCCGGCCGCGGCCCTCTGCGGTCAGTCCGAGCCCTGAGTTCGTATAGCGCAGCCCACCGCCGACCTCGGCGCTGGCGCCGTTCACCCCGTCGCCGTTGTCGTAGCGCATCCCGCCCTCGAGCACGAATGCCATCTCGTTCCCGGCACCGGTGCTGAAGCCCTGCGTCAGCTCCAGGGCGAGTTTGCCGCGCTGCATGTTGAGCGTGACCTCTTCGATCTGCTCGCTGCCGTCGACCATCACCTGGCCGGCCCAGCCCTCGGCCTTGAGGCGCACGCCGCCCCCCGCGCCGCGCGCGAGCAGTTGGTAGCTGGCGCCCCCGGCCCCGGTCAACATGCTGGCGGGGCTGGTGCGGAACCCCTCGCGCACGTCATCGACCTCGATGTCGCCCCGGCCGAACCCCGCCGAGCCCCACACCGAGGTGCCGGGTGCCCCGGAGAACCACGCCAGGTAGGGGTGCACGCTGGTCATGGTGGTGCCGTAGGTGCCGGTCACCGCGGTCGCGCCCGTCCTGTCGGTGAAGTCGAAGGAGCCCGAGGAGTACGAGCCCGCGACACCCGCCAGGATGTCCGGCCCCACGCGCACGTCCACGCCCACATGGGCGCTCACCATGTTGCCCTTCCAGTCGACGCCGGTCGCGCCGGGTTCGCCGAGGTGGTGGTACTCGCCCGCGCCCCAACTGGCCAGCTGCGTGCCCGTGGCGGACTGCTGCTGCGCGTCGGAGGCCGCCCCGAAGGGCATCGTAAAGGAGGTGCCGCCGAATAGGGCCGCGAGGCCGGCCTGGTCGCCCTGGGCGAGGCCGAGGCCTCCCGCGGCCGGCGCGGACAAGCTCGCCGCCATGGACGACAACCCGTTCGTTGCCACACGCCGCTCCATGCCCATCCCCCTGGCCACCGCATCGACGCGGCCGGCGATCGCCGAGACGGTGCTCGACGTCATCGCGGCCGCCACGTGCGGCAGGACACGCGTGTTCAGCCGTCCCGCGCGCTGCACCGGGTCGTCGGTCGCCGCCGAGGCGCTCGCCGAAGCCGCGCCGGTACCCGCCCGGTTGATCGCCGAGACCCGGTAGTGGCGCGTGCTGCCCGGCAGGAGGCCGGTATGCGAGAAGGCGGTGACCGTGGATTCCGTGTTCGTCACCAGATCCGACCACACGGCGGCGTCCTCGGACACCTCGATGCGGTAGCCGGTGATGCGTGCGCCGCCATTGTAGGCGGGCGCGATCCAGAAAAGGTCGATCTGGGTGGGCGAGACGTCATTCGCGACCAGCCCGGTTGGCGCGTCGGGCACGGTGGCGTCGGTGGTGGAGCCCGCGATCCGCGACGCTTCGCCCACGCCGACCCTGTTGACCGCCGAGACGCGGTAGTGGCGCGTCGAAGCCGGCTCCAACCCGCCGTGCGTGAAGACGGTGGCCGTGGTGCGGGTATTCCCCACCAGGTCCTCCCAGCTCCTGCCCCCATCGGCCGACACCTCGATGCGGTAGCCGGTGATGCGCGCGCCCCCGTCGTCCGAGGGCGCCTGCCAGGAGAGGGTGATCTGCGAGGTGCCGGCCGCCTCGGCGTTCAGGCGCCGCGGCACCCCCGGCACGGTCGCGTCGGTGGTCGCGCGAGCCGTGTTCGACCACGGCCCCACCCCCGCGAGGTTGATCGCCGCGACCCGGTAGTGCCGCGTGGTCGCGGGCCTGAGGTTCACATCGGAGAACGTCGTGGTCGTGGCGTTCGTGTTGCGGCGGATGATGTTCCAGGTCAGGCCCCCGTCGTCGGAGGCCTCGATGCGGTAGCCGAGGAGCGAGACGCCGCCGGTGTAGCGGGGCGCGTTCCACGACAAGTCGATGCGCGCCGTGCCCACCGCCCTGGCCGTCAACCCGGTCGGGGCCTCGGCTTTGTCGGCGTGTGTAATGGCCGGCGCAGTGAGCGACCACGCGCCGGTGCCCACGCGGTTGATGGCCGCGACCTGGTACTGGTACCGGGTCACCGGATCGAGCCCGGTGTGCGTGAAGGTCGTAGCCGTGTTCCCCGTGTTCGGCCGGATGATGATCCAGGAGCGGTCGTTGGGTCCGACCATGCGGATGCTGTAGCCCGTGACGGGCGCCCCGCCGTCGGTCTCCGGCGGGTCCCAGGCGAGGAGGACGGTGTGCGGCCCGGTCCCCCGCGCGCGCACGTTCTGCGGCAGCCCCGGACGCGCGGCATTGGTCGCGGCGCTCGCCACGGTCGAGAACGTCCCTGTGCCCACGGCGTTGACCGCGGCCACGCGATAGAAGCGGGTGGTGCCGGGCGGGAGGCCGGTGTGCAGGTAGGTGGTGCCCGTGCTTCCGGTGTTCCCCCTGAGGATGATCCAGCCGCCCGTGCCGGTGGCGGACATCTCGATGCGATAGCCGGTGATCGGGCTGCCGCCGTCGTCGGCCGGGGTCGTCCAGGCAAGGAGGAGCTGGTTGCTCCCGCCAGGGCCGCTCGGGACCACCCTCAGCCCCGTTGGCGCGCTCGGACGGGCGAGCTCGGTGGTCGCCCGCGAGGTGCTCGACCACTCGCTCGTGCCCGCGCGGCTGATCGCCGCGACGCGGTAGTGAAGAGTGGTGCCGGGCCTGAGCCCGCTATGGGTGTAGCTGGTGGCCGTGGACCCGGTGTTGGCCGCGAGCACCATCCAGCCGTCCGTTCCGGTGCGGGACCATTCGATGACGTAGCCGGTGATCGGAGCCGAACCGCCGGAGGAGGGTGCGCGCCAGCTCAGCTCGATGGCGGAGGTCCCGCTGGCCCGCGCCGACAGTTGCGTAGGGGCATCGGGGATCAGGTCGTCGGTAGTGGCGTGGGCAATGTCGGAGGGATCTCCCGTCCCGTTGAAGTTGATCGCCGACACCCTGTAGTGGCGCGTGACGCCCCCGGAGAGACCCGCGTGCCGGTAGCTGGTATCGGTGTTGCGCGTATTGCGCACCAGGTTGGACCAGGTGGACCCGGCGTCCGCCGACACCTCGATGAGGTATCCGGTGATCCTGGCGCCGCCGTCCGCCCTCGGCGGATCCCACTCCAGGTCGATCGCGTTTGTGCCGTCGGCCACCGCCGTAAGGTTGCGTGGCTCGCCGGGGACACCGGTGCTCGTCGTCCCGGTGACGTTTCTCACCGCCATCTCGAAGCCGGACGCGACGTTGCCGACCCGATCCTGGATCGGGTTGGGGCCGGTGTCGCCGTAGAACAACCGGACCGCGTCCCCCGGTTCGACAGGGCTCTCCAGCCACAGAATCACCTCGCGCGTGAACACTTCGACCTCGGATACGGCCTTGACGTTGAACACACCCTCCCTGAGGAACGACACCTGGAAGTCGCCGATGGACGGGACGATGCTCTTGTTCAGTTCTTCGTCGTAGACGATGACGACCTCGTCGCCGTTGATTCTGGCGTCCAGCGCTGTCGGAACCTTGTTGTCCAGCTCGAAGGAAAGCACTGTCCCGATGTTCCCCTCCCCCTGGTTGTTGTGCGCCACGCCCGATGGGATTGTGATGGTCACCGTGCCGGCATAATCCGGGATTGTCGTGAAGCTGAGGGAGTAGCTCGAAGCGGAATGAGTGTCCATGGAGGGCGCCGGCGTGCCGCCGAACGCCTGGATGTCCGCGATTTCGAAGCCGGTCACGCTCTGCGAGAAGCCGATGTGGATGCGGAATTCCTCGTGGACGGTCCCGGTCAAGGTACGGCTGAGCCGCGTCACTGGAGGGACGGCCGCGCTCGCCGCCGGGGGCTCCGCAACCGGGGTCACCTCGCGGAGACTTCTCGGAGCCGGGTCCTCAGCGCCCACCCCCGCCGACGGAATCAGGATCGCACAGATCACCGCGGCGGCCAGGAGGGAACGGGAAGGCGTGGCGGACTGGTTCGGAATCATCGTGTGGTCTCCGCATCGGGTGAAAACGCGCGGTGGGGTAGTCATTCGCTTAACGAGCGTCACCCCCCACCCGGGGGACTCCCGGACGGGGGGTGAGCCGTCCTGCGGCCCATCAGCCCGGCTGGTGGCGAGCCAGCCAGGCCGATGGGGTTGGGGGGTTGCTAGCTTCCGCCGGTGACAGCGACCTCGGCGGAGGGCTTCCACGGGTTGGTGGCACTTACCGTGCCTTGTACTGATTCAACGCGGACCGCTGTGGCCGCTCTGAGTTCGGCCGTGGTGATGGCGACATCCACCGCACCGCCGTCGACGGCAACGTCCCAGTTGACGGTGGCCCTGTGAACGAAGTCGTACGTCCACGACCTGGCGTTGGCGTCCACGGTGCTGCCACCTTCGGCGACGAACCACAAGGTCGTCCCACCCAGAGAGGCCGGAGCCAACTGGACGACGACCCGGAACGCCGACCTCGCGTTCGACGTGGCGTCCCAGGTTACCGCCATGGTGTCGTTAGCCGTGGTGTCGGCCGTCACTGCAAGCCTCGCCATGACATCGCTGACCGACGGATCGACCGCCGCAAGCGTACCCGGAACGGAGTTGAGTACCAACGGATCGGTGATGTCAGTGACACTGCCGTCGGCTGCAGCCGTGGCTACGACCCGAACCATGAGCTCGCCGTCGTCGTCGGCGCCGGAGTTGAATCGGCCGAGTCCGGTCGTATCGGCGCCGGCCAGCGTGGCGCCGTCAGCACCCTCCCAGGCGCCTTCGGCACCG
Source organism: Chloroflexota bacterium (assembly GCA_009839425.1). Taxonomy (GTDB): domain Bacteria; phylum Chloroflexota; class UBA11872; order UBA11872; family UBA11872; genus UBA11872. The sequence continues at coordinate 3,071 of VXPS01000354.1, read as the reverse complement.
GTGTTGGTCTCGATGGTGTAGACAGCGGCGCTGTACCCTGGGGGCACGTCTTCGCCGCTATCCGTCCACGTCACGGTGACGACGCCGGTGTAGGTCGAGACTCCCGCCACCGTCGTCGTATCGGTCACACGCGTGGCGCTGACGCCTCTGGCCATCGCCGTCTTCGCCTGGATGGCGCCGAAGTTCACCACCTGGCCCGGAGCCACGTTCACCACCTGGCCGGTCGCCGGGTATCCGAAGATGTGGTTCGCCAGCGAGGCTTCGATGGTGTAGCCGCCGAACGGTACGTTGAGCGAGAAGGTTCCCGTCACGCCCGTGGTGTCGTGCACGACCAGGGTGGAATCAGTCGTCGACGTCGCCGTGACGGCAGCGCCCGCCTGCGGGCCGCCACCCGGAGCAGTCACCCTGCCCGAAATCGTGGCGTTCACGAAGCCGGTGAAGTCGATGCCCGTGATCTCCGCGCCTGCGTGCGCCGGAGCCACCAGCGCTGCGGGTACGAAGGTCATGCCGGCCTTGGACGCCGACACCGAAGCGGTCGCACCCAGGCCCTTCGCGGCGATGATCGCCGTGTAGGTGCCGTCGGCGCCCGTCACGAGCTTGCCCGCGTTCCGGCCGCTCGTGGGCACGTTGAGCGGAGCCGCACCGTCCACCGTAATCAGGGCGCCCGCCACCGGCGCGTTGCTGCCGGAAGCGCGGACCGTACCGCTGATGGAGGCGCGCGCCTGGACACCGGACAGGTCGATGTCGTGCTCGACCGGCATGTTCGCCGCAAAGTCGATGATCTGCAGGGCCGAGTTCGTGAAGCCCTCGGCAGCGGCCTGCACGAAGACCTTGTTCGCTTGCGTGACGCCACGGATCCGCCGCGTCTCGGACTTGATGCCCTCGATGATGTAGCGGCCCATCGCGTCGGTCATGGTCGAAGCGTTGTTCGCGGTGACGGTCACGCTGTCGAGCGCGAAGCCGTCGGAGCCGGTCAGGCGGCCGTAGACGGTGGCCGTCGAGGGCGTCACGTCGAGGGCGACGTCGCCGGCGAGCGGGCTCAGCGCGTCACCGAGCATTGTCTCGCTGCCCTTGCCGCCCATCCGGTACCGCCATCCGTCCGGCACGTCGACCGTGTACACGCCTGCGGCCATGTCGGCAAAGTTGAACTGGTGGGTCTCGTCGAGCACTTCGGTTCCCGCACGGGACTCACCCGCTGTCCGGACTGGATCCTCCGTCGTGGTGGCGGACTCCTCATCGCCCGCGAGGTTCTTGCCCTCGACCGGCGACACGGTGACCGTGATGCCCGGCACGAAGGTGGGAGTGTCGGCCTCGCCGCCCGTCTTGAAGCCGTCGCCCGCGGGATCCATGGTGACGCCCCGCTTCCACACCAGTCCGCTGACGGTGTGCGTGGTCACGTAGGCGAACGACGCGCACTCGCCGTGGTCCTGCGGGTTGGTGGCTTGCAGCGGGCAGAGCTCCACGGTGTGGCTGAAGCCGCCATTGGCACCGAAGGCGCCGCCGGTGATGCCGTTCGCTTCCATGCCGGTGTACGCCGCGAGCTCATCGGGGTCGAGGAGCATGATGCCGTCGACAGCCTCGTCCGCCGACACGATGACGTTCGCAGCGGCCGGGAGGTGGGCGAAGGTCGTCACACCGTCCTTGAAGCTCGTGTTGTCGTCGTCATCCCACTCGGCATTCGTGAACGAACGCGAGCGTCCATCGTCGTCGATGTAGCGGATCTCGAGGTCAACCATGTCGGCCGGCGCTCTGGTGTCACCGCCCAGGATGTTGCCGGTGTAGCCCATCACCTGGTCCATCTCCTGATGCGTGTAGACCTTGAGGGTCTGGGTCGTGTACTGCACCCCGATCATGCCGGCGTCCATGGTGCGGTCCAGCATCAGTCCGGTGTGGACGTAGGACGCCGGCTGCGATCCGAACTCCTCGCCGCCGTCCAGCAGATCGGGCTGGAGGCTGTCGGGTACGACGTCGAAGATGTAGGGCTTCGGCAGGTCGGTGGGAGCCAGCATCTCCTCGAAGGCCGCCATGCCGTCCGCGTCCAGCATCGCCGGCGCGCCTTCGACCGGCATCAGGCTGGTCGGGTCGGTCGGATCGCCGGTCACGACGGCGAGGACCCAGCCGGCGAGCGGCTTGCCGCCGCCGTAGTCGGTCATGACCGTAGCGCCGCCGACGCTCACGTCGACGCTCAGGTTGAGGATGTCGGCGTCGTTGAGAACCACCGGGGGATCCACGGTTCCGGGCACCGGGTGCACCGTCGACTGCGGATTCCAGGTCACGGCCTGCATGCCGGCGTCGGGCGCCATGAAGTAGTCCGAGGAAACCGCCATGTGCACCGTGTTGTCGCTCGTGCCCATACGTGCGATCCGGATCGACGTGGCGCCGTTGTCGCCGGTCATGCCGCCGCCGATCTTGGTCTCGCCGTCCTCATCCGAGTAGAGGTCGACCGAGGCGCCGGGGATCGGCTCACCGCGATAGTCGCCGCCCTTCAGCGTGACCGCGACGTTGATCGTCGTGTGGGTGATGTCGACGGGAACGTTCTGGACCGCGGCTTCACCGGCAGCCACGCTGACAGCGTAGCCTTCCGCGGGTCCGCCGTATTCGAAGTCCTGCAGCACGGCGGCCAGTGCCGGCGGCAGTGCGGGCAGCAGCGATGCAAGGGATCCGATCTGCAACTGGTAGGCGCCCGCGCGCAGCTCGCCGAAGGAATACTGTCCGGTCATCACGTTCAGGCTGCCCGACCTCACCTCATGCACCGCCGGGCCAACCAGGGTGATCGGCACCGCCAGTGTCGACGGAAGCGGGAGGCCCAGACCCTGCAGCGCCGCCAGCATGGAAGGCGACGGGAAGGGCTCCTCGCCCTGGTCATGCATGTCGTTCTTGTCCAGCTCGTCGATGAACAGCTGACCTGACACGCTCGCCGTGCGCGCGTGCATGCCCTCGAAGTTCACGATCGCCGACTCGTCGTCGCCGAGCGCCACGTCCTCGCTCATCGAGCCGAACACGTAGGCGTCGCTTGCGACCGCGATCGAGACCGTGTAGTCGCCCGCCGCCAGACCCGCGAAGGAGTACTG
>VXPS01000056.1 GCA_009839425.1 Chloroflexota bacterium | reverse complement strand
AGGGGGTGGGGGTCGAAGGTTTGGAGGATCTGGTAGTGGGTGTTGCGCTGGGCGGGGGTGAAGCCGGCTTCGCGAATCATGGTCTGCATTTCTTCGACGGAGGTGCGGACGTAGTGGCCGGCTTCCTGCATGACGTTTTCGTCGAAGAGGGTGCCGCCGAAGTCGTCGGCGCCGAAGTGGAGGGCGACCTGGCCGGTCTTTTTGCCTTCGCTGAACCACGAAGCGTCGATGTGGTCGATGTTGTCGAAGTAGAGGCGGGCGGCGGCGATGATGCGGAGGTAGTCGTTGGCCTGGGCGCGCAGGCCGCCGAGCTTGCGGCCGAGGGGGGTGCCGCCGGGGGCGAAGCTCCAGGGGACGAAGGCGTAGAAGCCACCGGTTTCGTCCTGCAGGTCGCGGACGCGCTGGAAGTGTTCGACGCGGCCGTCCACGGTCTCGCCGTGGCCGTACATCATGGTGGCGGTGCCGCGGAAGCCGACCTGCTGGGCGGCGCGGAGGACGGCGATCCACTCGTCGGCGTTCATCTTGAGGGGGCTGATGCGGTGGCGGTCCTCGTTGGTGAGGATTTCGGCGCCGCCGCCGGGGAGGGTGCGCTGGCCGGCGTCCCAGAGGGCCTGGCAGACGCCCTTGTAATCGAGGCCGGAGACCTTGGACATTTCGTAGATCTCGGGGGCGGACCAGTAGTGGGGCGTCATGCCCGGAAAGCGTTCGCGGGTAGTGCGGACCATGTCGAGGTAGTACTCGAGGGGTAGCTCGGGGTTGAGGCCGCCCTGCATGAGGACGGTGGTGCAGCCCATGGCGGCGGCGGCGGCGACCTGGGTCATCATCTGCTCAACGGTGTGGGTGTAGGCGTCGTCGGCTTTGCTTGTGTGGGGGCGGTAGAAGGCGCAGAAGGAGCAGTAGGCGTCGCAGAGGTTGGTGTAGTTGAGGTTGGTGTCGACGACGTAGGTAACGACGTCGCCGGGGTGGCGGCGGCGGCGGACCTCGTCGGCGAGGGCGCCCACTTCGAGCAGGGGGGCGTCCGAGAGGAGGTAGCGGGCGTCGGCGGGTGTGAGGCGGTCGCCGGCGTTGATCTTTTGAACGATGTGGTCCATCACGCTACGCGCTCCACGGCGGTGAGGCGGGCGTCGAGCTCCTGGAAGTGGTCCAGGCCGGCCCAGGCGGAGTCGTCGAATCGATAGAGGAAAGTTCGCAGGTAGGTCGCCACAGCGTCGGCGGAAAGGCCGAGATCGGGGCGGCGTCGGTGGATGGCGGAGGGATCGGCGAGGTTGGCGTCGAGGTTGGCGTTGAAGTAGTTCAGGGCGGCGACGCAGGCGTCGGGCGGCACGTCGCGGCGGGTCATCCAGGAGGCAAAGACGAAGGGGAGGCCGGTCCAGTCGTGCCATTCAGCGGCGAGGTCGAGTTCGTAGGGGTGGGTGTGGAGGTTACGGCTCTGCAGGAGGGCTTTGTCGCCGATGAGGAGTGCGGCGTCGGCGGGTTGGTCTAGGGCGACGAAGGTGGCGTGGCTGATATCGAAGCGGAATTGCAGGAGGACCTTGAGGAGGCGGACGGAGGTGGCCGTGTCGTCGATGACGCCGATGCATGCGTCCGAGAGATCCTCGACGGGAACCGACGATCGCAGAAAGACGCTGCGGGCGGCGCCGGCGGCGGCGATGCCGAGGCCGCCGACGGGGCGGAAGACGTTGGGGTGATCGAAAGCGGCGACGACGGGAAGGGGCGCGATGTCGACCGCGCCGAGGCGGGCGAGGTCGATCATGCGGCTGGGGACCTCGACGACGGCGCTGGCCCGGACTTCGTCGTCAGCGAAGAACGGCTCCGTGTTGAGATACGGAATGCGGCCGAGCCTAGGCGTCATACACCTTCTGCACGTCGTAGGTGGCGTTGCGTTCGACGGGGACCTTGTCGGCTGAGCGGATGAGGCGAATCATGCGGTCGCGCTCGAGTCCGAGTGGACTGGCCGCGAGGGCGGCGTGGGCGATGCGCTCGGTGCCAATGGTGCCGTCGAGATCGTCGGCGCCGAAGTTGAGGCCGATGGAGGCGGTTTCCTCGCCGCTCATCACCCAGTAGGACTTGATGTGGGGGAAGTTATCGAGCATGAGGCGGGAGGTGGCGAGGGTGCGGAGGTCGTCGATGGGGGACGCCTGGCGGTCGACGAGGAGGGTGGTGCCGAGCTGATACTCGAGGGGGATGAAGCAGAGCCAGCCGCCGGATTCATCCTGGGCCTCGCGCAGCCGCATGAGGTGGCGGACGCGCTCACGGTGAGTCTCGATGTGACCGTAGAGAAGGGTGGCGTTGGTGTGGATGCCCATGGAGTGGGCGAGGTGGTGAATCTCAAGCCAGCGGTCGGCGCCGGCCTTGCCGCGAAACAGTTCGCGGCGGACGCGCTCGGAGAAGACCTCGGCGCCGCCGCCGGGCATGGAGTCGAGGCCGGCGTCGAGCAGGCGTTCGAGGACTTCCCGGTCGGGAATCTTGAAGCGCTTGTGGAAGTAGTCGATCTCGGCGGCGGTGAAGGCCTTGATCTGGACGGCGGGGCGCTCGGACTTGATGGCGCGGAGGAGATCCTCGTACCACTCGAACGGGATCGTGGGGTGGTGGCCGCCGACGATGTGGACTTCGTGAACGTCGGGATGGATCTGGCCGATGATCTCGTCGATGGAGTACTCGTAGGCGTGGTCGTCGCCGACCTTGGCGGCGAAGTCGCAGAACTTGCAGGAGAGGACGCAGATGTTGGTGGGATTGACGTGGACGTTGAAGGTGAAATAGACGCGGTCGCCGGAGACGCGACGGGCCGCGGCGTCGGCAATGCGGCCCAGGCCGGTGAGGTCGCGGGTGGAGAGGCAAGTGAGGCCGTCGTCTTCGGAGAGGCGTTCGCCGCGCTGGGACTTGTCCCAGATTGGCTCGAGGGCCGGGTCGCTAAAGCGAATGGCGGGGGCGGCTGGGGCTTCAAGCATGGAGGGGCACGCGATCTACCTCGGCGGGGCTGAAGCCCACGCTCTGGAGGAGCAATTGGCGCAGGCTGGGGTAGGAGGCGTGCAGCGATCCGGCGTCAGGATCGTGCAGCCAGTGGACGGCGACTTCGTTGAGGGCTCCGAACCAGGCGGTGGCGATGAGGTGGGTGTCACAGGGCGGGATAGCGCCGATTTCGACGGCGCGGTCGAGTTCGCGCTCGATCAGGTCGGCGAACTGGCGGCGGACGAAGATCAGGTCGGCGCTAAAGGCGCGGCCGGCGCCAGCGACCTCGATGAGCACGATGCGGGCGAGAGCACGGTGCCGGACGAAGACTTCGATGAGGCCCAGGAGAGCAGCATCGAGGCGTTCGGCGGGCGAGTCCACGTCGTCCATTTTGCGCTGGATGGAGTTGACCAGTTGGTTGGCCAGTTCGCGCACGAGGGCGCGGAAGATGGCGGCCTTGCTGGGGAAGTGGAAGTAGGCGGCGCCCTTGGAACGTCCGGCACGGTCGACGATGTCGTCGACGGCGGCTCCGTGGTAGCCCTTCTCGCCGAAGACGTTGAGGGCGGCCTCCAGGAGGGCGAGGCGGGTCGCATCTTTGCGGCCATTGGACGCGCGGCGGGGGAGACGAAGGCTCATGGGATCAACAAACCGACTGGTCAGTCGGTTTTTACCGAAGCCCGAACCGGCTGTCAAGCGGGCGCGGGAGAGAGGCTAGACGCGGACCTTGGCGAAGCTGAGGCGGAGTTGCTGGAAGTTCTCAGCGGTGAGGGTCACGGTGGCGGGCATTTCCGTGTCCTTGGTGACGGGCACGGCCCAGGCCCCGAAGCGGTCGCCGACCGTCAATGCGCGGGTGGTGACCCACACGGTTGGCACCGGAGCGTTGGAGGCGAGCAAGGCTCCGGCGAGGCGCTCCGGTCCAGCCAGTCCGGCGGAGAAGATGAGCGAGACGTGGGCGCCGGAGACGGTCTCGAAGCAGACGTCCCAGAGTGTGCGCATGAAGTTCTGTTCGACCATGCGGGTGGCAGCTGTCCGGTGCTCGCCCTGCGGCGCGCCCTGCTGGAGGAGTTGGGCTTCGGTGGCCGAAATCATCACGTCGCGGGACTGGTCGAACTGGGGGCGGACGGCGTCGAGGCGTCGCTTGTAGGCCTCGAAGGGATCGTGGTTGAGAACCGTGATCAGGGCAGCGGGAATGGCGCGTGGGTCAACGGCGAGCAAGGTGGAGATGCGGTAAATCGGACCCTGGGATGGATCGGGCGCGGGGGCGGCCTCGGATTCCGGCGCGGCGTCGGGGGCCGCCGGGGCTTCGGGAGCGACGGGCGGTTCGGGCGCGGCAGGTTGAGGCGCCGATTCGGCGGCCGGCATGGGCATTGGGCCGAGCGGCTCGCCACCGGGTCCGAGAAGCTGGGGGACTCCCTCGCTTTGATCGTCTGTTGTCATTTGGGTCGGACCGCGGTCAAAAGCCGCGAACGATCCAGCGAACCGCGAAGTACAGCGGCCAAAACATGAACACGATGATGAGGACCAGCGACCAGGACGGAAACGGAAATCCGTCGACGACATCAAGAGCAAAGAAAAAGGCGGAGATAATGAGCCAGCTGATCGTGGAGCTTCGAATGCGACCCCAGAGGCCCAAAGTCATAACGCGCTGGTCCTTGTTGCGTTGGAGGGTTGGCCGTTCCGCTCAATCTGCCCCAGATGGGGCGATAGCGCAATGTTTCGGGCCCGTCCAGCGCCAGCGAACGACGCCGCCGACCAGGGTCATGCGCGGGTGCAGGTGCAAATCGAGCAGGACAAGATCGGCCACGGCGCCCGTTCGGAGGCCATCGGGATCCAGCCCGATTGAGGCTCGCGGGGCTTCCGAGGCCATGAAGAGCGCGACCGCGGGATCGACGCCGAGCCAGGCCACCGCGCGGCGCACGGCGTCGTCCAGGGTGAGGGCGCTGCCGGCGAGGCGGCCGGTGGGCAGGCGAATGGAGTCTCCTAGCACGCGTAGATGTCGGGCGGCCCACGTGTAGTCGCCGGGCGGGCAGGCAGCCGGGGGGACGCTGTCGGAGACGAGGACGACTCGTCCGGCGGTACGGGTGGTCGCGAGGAGGCGGGCCGCGGCCCGGGAGACGTGCAAGCCGTCGAGGATCAGTTCGGCGTCTATTTCGCCACGGACAAGCAGCGCGCCGACGGCGCCGGGGGCGCGGTGGTGGAAGCCGGGCATGGCGTTGTAGGCGTGGGTGACGCGGGTGATTCCGGCATCGAATGCCGCCGACGCCTGTTCGTAGGTGGCGTTGGTGTGGCCGAGGCTGAGGGTGACGGCGTCGGCGTGCAGTGCGTCGATCTGCGACGGGGTGAGGCGTTCAGCGGCGACGGTCATGAGCCGAATCGGTGCGGCGGCCGTAGCTTGCATGTCGCACCAGAGCGCCGGGTCGTAGTCGCGAAATGCGTCCGGCGGGAACATGCCTGGTTGGTCCGGTGAAAGGAAGGGGCCCTCGGCATGTATGCCGAGAATGCGGGCGCCGCCTGGATCGCCCTGAACCGACGCCAGGGCCGCCAGCAGGTCTATTGGTGGCGCGGCCACGACGGTGGGCAGGAAGCCGGTTACGCCCTGGGATAGGAGATCCAGTGACAGCAGCGCAACATCGCCGGGACGCATGACGTCGAAACCGCTCCGGCCGTGGGTATGCGTGTCGACGAAGCCCTGGGCCAGGATGCCGGGGCCATCGACGACGAGCGCGGCGGACGGAGATTCGATCGGTGTTGGACTTACCGTGGTGACAACACCGTTCGCCACCAGCACGTGGCGATCCGAAAGTATGCGGCCGCCACAGGCAAGGTCTATGTGACGGAAGTGGATGGGCGTCGACATAGAGGGATGGTGAGCGGCGCGGGGTTCACGCGCAACTCTGGGCATGCACAATCCGGCGCGATAGGAGTATCCTGAGGGTTACCCCTTTCGACCAGAACGGCCATTTCGGACCGGGAGCTTTACTGGCGTGCCGCTGATTCCCCTGCGCGTGTTGTTGGATCACGCCGCCGAGAACGACTACGGCGTGGCGGCGTTTAACGTGAACAACATGGAGCAGGTGCAGGCCGTGATGTCGGCGGCGAGCCGGACGGATTCTCCGGTCATCATCCAGGCCAGCCGCGGCGCGCGGGCGTATGCGAACGAGGCGTACTTGCGCCACCTGATCCTGGCGGCCCTGGAGCTCAACCCGAACACTCCGGTGGTGATGCACCAAGACCACGGCAATAGCCCAGAAACCTGCCTGAGCGCGATGGACCAGGGGTATACGAGCGTGATGATGGATGGCTCGCTGCTGGAAGACGGCTCAACGCCGTCCGACTACGACTACAACGTCGCCGTGACGCGCGAGGTGGTTGAGCTGGCCCACGAGCGCGGCGTGAGCGTGGAGGGCGAGCTGGGCGTCCTTGGCAGCCTGGAGACCGGGATGGGCGACCAGGAGGACGGGCACGGCGCGGAAGGCGTGCTGGACCGCGAACAACTGATTACCGATCCGGAGCAGGCCGAGGACTTTGTGGCACGTACGGGCGTGGACGCGTTAGCGGTAGCGATAGGTACGAGCCACGGCGCCTATAAGTTCAGCCACAAACCGGACGCGGGCGTGCTGGTCATGGACTGCATCCGGGAGATTCATCGGCGGCTGCCTAACACGCACATCGTCATGCACGGAAGTTCATCCGTTCCGCAACGGCTGCAGGACATCTTCAACGCGCACGGCGGAGAAATGCGGCAGACGTGGGGCGTGCCGGTTGAGGAGATCCAGGAAGGGATCCGGCACGGTGTGCGCAAGATCAACGTGGACACGGACAACCGGCTGGCGATGACCGGCGCGGTGCGGCGGGTGCTGACCGAGCAGCGCGGCGAGTTCGATCCGCGGCAGTACCTGACGCCGGCGCGCGAGGCGATGGCGGACGTCTGCGCTGCCCGCATGGAAGCCTTCGGCATGGTGGGCCAGGCGGGCGGCGTGCCGGTGGTCTCGCTGGATGAGATGGCGCACCGATACGAGGAGCGGCAGCCCGTAGGCAGCCACCTCTAGTCCAGCGTCAGCCCGCGGTTAGACGAGTGAGGCGACCAAGTCGCCGACCTCGGCGGTGCCCATACCCATACGGCCGGCGCTCATTGACTTAATCTTGCCACTCTGGAGGGCACTGACGAGGGCGGCCTCGACGCGCGCGGAGCCGGCAGACTCGCCCAGGTGGTCCAAGAGCATGTGCATAGCGTTGATGGCGGCCAGCGGGTTGATGACGCCCTGGCCGGTGTACTTGGGCGCGGAGCCTCCAATGGGCTCGAACATGGAGACGCCTTCGGGGTTGATGTTGCCGCCGGCAGCGATGCCAAGGCCGCCGGAGATGATGGCGCCGATGTCGGTGATGATGTCGCCGAAGAGGTTTTCGGTCACCACGACGTCGAACCACTCGGGGTTCTTGACGAACCACATGGCGGCGGCATCCACATGGGCGTACTCGCGGGTGACGTCGGGGTAGTCGGCGTCCCCGATCTCGTTGAATGCGCGCCACCAGGTGCCGCCGACGTTGGTGAGCACGTTGGTCTTGGCCACCAGGTGCAACTGCTTGCGTTCGTTGCGGCGGCGGGTGAGCTCGAAGGCGTAGCGAACGGCGCGGGCCGCGCCGCGCCAGGTCGTGCAGTGAATCTGGGTGGAGACCTCGTGGTCGGTTCCCTCGTATTGCACGCCGCCCATGCCGGTGTACATGCCCTCGGTGTTTTCGCGAACGACGACGAAGTCGATTTCGTCGGGTCCCTTGTCCTTGAGCGGGGTGTCGACGTTGGGGTAGAGCTTGACGGGCCGTAGGTTGATGTACTGGTCGAGCTCGAAGCGGGCCTTGAGCAGGATGCCCTTCTCGAGGATGCCGGGCGCGACATCCGGGTGGCCGATGGCGCCAAGAAAGATGCCGTCGAAGCCGCGCAGGTCTTCGAGGGCCGAGTCCGGCAACGTCTCGCCGGTACGGAGGTAACGCTCGCCTCCGAAGTCGAGTTCGGTGAGGTCGTAGGTGAAGCCTTCGGCGGCCGCGGCGGCCTCGAGGACCTTGAGAGCTTCGGCGGTGACTTCGGGTCCGGTTCCGTCGCCGGCAATAACAGCTATGCGATGCACAGGGGGCCCTGGCCGATTGCGGCCGCGTAGAAGTAGGCGGGCGAGGATACCGGAGACGCTGCCTAGCGCGGGTTTAGACTCACGACATGTCCAGGATCCTGATTGCGCCAGACGTGACGGTACGGCGTGTCACGCATCCGCCGGGGGACCATTTCTTCGGGTACTACGAGAAGACGCCGTGGTCGCCGTCGGGGTCGAGGGTCCTTGGGATGCGAGCGGGATTCCGGTACCGGCAGCCGACGCCCGACGATGAGCTCGAGCTGGGCCTGGTTGATCCGCAGGGCATTGAGCCGTTCGAGCCGTTCGCGGCCACGACGGCGTGGTGCTGGCAGCAGGGGACGATGCTGCAGTGGGTGCCGGGGACGACCGACAGCGTGGTCTACAACCGGAGGCGGGAGGGGCGCTTTGCGGGTGTCGTGCATGACCTGGCAACCGGGGAGCGGCGGGAGTTGGAGCGGGCCGTGTACGCGGTGGATCCCGTAGGGCGGTACGCGATCGGGCTGAACTTCGCGCGGCTGGCGACGCAGCGTCCGGGGTATGGATACGGGCATTGAGCCGTTCGAGCCGTTCGCGGCCACGACGGCGTGGTGCTGGCAGCAGGGGACGATGCTGCAGTGGGTGCCGGGGACGACCGACAGCGTGGTCTACAACCGGAGGCGGGAGGGGCGCTTTGCGGGTGTCGTGCATGACCTGGCAACCGGGGAGCGGCGGGAGTTGGAGCGGGCCGTGTACGCGGTGGATCCCGTAGGGCGGTACGCGATCGGGCTGAACTTCGCGCGGCTGGCGACGCAGCGTCCGGGGTATGGATACGAAGGCGTGGCGGATCCGTGGGCCGACGTTGAAGCGCCGAGCGAGGACGGAGTGTGGCGGATTGACCTCGCGAGCGGCGGCGCCGCGCTTGTGATGTCGCTGGCGGAGATCGTGGGTACGGACCCAGACGCGAGCATGGCCGGTCAGCTTCACTGGCTGAATCATGCGCAGATCAATACCGATGGGTCGCGGGTCGCAGTGCTGCACCGGTGGCAGCCGCTCGACGGGCCGCGGCAGACGCGGTTGGTCACGCTGGCACCCGATGGGTCAGACGCGCGCGTGATCTGGGAGGCACGGCTGGTTTCGCACTACGACTGGCGGGCCCCAGACGAGATCCTCGCCTGGGGAGGAGCACCAGTCGCGCCTAATGCGTTCTGGCGGGTGAGCGACGTCGGGGCCGAACCGCAGGCATTTGCGCGGGGCGTACTGACCGAGGACGGACATTGCTCGTATTCGCCGGATCGGGCATGGATCGCAAACGACACGTACCCGGACAGCGAGAACCTGCGGCGGCTGATGCTCGTGCGGGCGGCGGACGGGTTGCGCGTAGACCTGGGGGCCTTTCACGCGCCGCCGGAGTTCGAAGGGCCGCTGCGAGTGGACCTGCATCCGCGCTGGAACCGGGACGGAACCGAGCTGTCAATCGATTCGGTTCACGAGGGAACGCGGCAGATGTACACGGTGGATCTGCGAGCGGCGCTGGCAGCCGCGGCGGAGATTCCCGTGGAGACGGCGGGCGACGCCTAGAATGCGCGCCGGCGAGTTCGCCGGAAGGCAGGAGAACGTCGATGAGCTGGGGCATGTCCGGAATGTGCGGGGAGATCGCGGAGCCGCTGGATGAGCAGATCGCCGGACTGCGGGTGCTGGGGGTTCCCCGGGCCAACCTGACGAAGCTGCGGCTGACGGCGGACAGGCCGGCGCATTCGATCGACGAGCTGAGCGACGAGCAGCGGGCCGAACTGCGCCGGCGGCTGGATGGGAGCGGGATCGGCTGCTACTGCGTGACCTCACCGGTCGGCAAGTACGCGGTGGACACGGACGAGGCCAAAGTCGAGCGGCAACTCACGCGGTCGATCGAGGCGGCGAACGTGCTGGGGTCCCGGTGGATAAGAGTCTTCTCCTTCGCGCCGAGCGACGGATCTACGGGCGCTGAGGACCGAGACGCGGTGAAGGGCGCATTCGAGCGACTTGTTCGGCGTATCGAGACCGACGGGGACGGTGTGGTGGCGCTGCTGGAGAACAACTACCGGATGTACACGCTGGACGGCGATCGCACTCTGGACATCCTGTCGGACTACGACCCCGAGCAGGTGGCGCTGGCGTTCGACGCGCACGCCTACGTGGTGAGCGAGACGCGACCGTTCGACGAGGCCTGGGGCAAGGTGGCGCCGTGGGTGCGCGTGCTGCACCTGAAGGACTACGTGGCGGCGACGGGCACGATCGTGCCGATCGGCCAAGGCGACGGGCAGTGGCCGCAAATCATGCAGGCGGTCGATCCCAACGTGATCGAGGATCTGGCGCTGGAGCCGCACCTGAACAGCTCGGCCTATGGCGCGGGGCGCGACCACCTGGATCTCTTCCGCGAAGCGCGGAACGCGGTGCTGGCGATGCTGGACGCGACGGGCAAGCCGCGACCGGCGACGAGCGTGGCCTGAGGAGGGCTCTGCCTTAGTGGCTGGCGGCGGCTGAGGGGAGTTCCTCGGGCCGCATGGTGTCGCCGACGGCGCGGACGTCGTCGGCGCGGTGGCCGATGATGGCGCCGTCGGCCAGCAGTCGCTGCTGAAGCTGTGTTATGTCAAGCTCGCGACTGCCCACGCCGCTCGCGGCCGAGATTGCGGCAGCGGTGCCGGCGGCCTGGCCCATGCCCATGCAGGTAACGGTGACGCGGCTGGAGGCGAGCGCGGCCGACTCAGCCGAGTGGCAGCGGCCGGCGACCCAGACGTTGGAGAGCCCCTGCGGCGTCAGCGTGCCGTAGGCAATGTCGTAGGGGCGCGTGATTACGTGCTCGTGGTAGCCGGACGAGTCGACGGGATGCCGGTCCAGCCACCAGGCACCCAGCGAGACGGCGTCGTCGTAGGCGACGGCATTCTGGATGTCGTGGGCGGTGAGCACGCGGTCGCCGCGGATGCGGCGGGTTTCGCGCACGCCGACGACCGGGCCCGAGGTGACGAAGTAGGCGTCCTTGAAGGCCGGGATGTGTTCCTTGAATAGGTCGAACATGAGGCGGGCGTCCTTGCGACCCTGGATTTCGGCGGACGAGAGGTCGTTCGGATCGGTACCGTTGCCAGCGAAGCGAGTGGCGTTGAAGTAGTAGTCGCGCTCGGCGTAGGGGGCCATCCAGGGGCCGCCGTAGAGCTTGAGGCGGCCGTCGGCGACGGCCTGCTTGAGCAACGCGCTGCAGTGGGCGCGAACCTCAGGCGTGGCGTCAAAGCCGCCGACGCGGAAGTGCAGGCTCATGGGCTGTTGGGCGTCCAGGTCCTGGTCGTAGGGGGCGCCGGCGAAGGCGGCAACGTCGGCGTCGCCGCTGGCATCGACGATGGCCCTGGGCTGAATGATCCCCAGACCGCCCTTGTTGGCCACCACGACGCCAGTTGCGCGGTCGCCCTGCCGAATGACGTCGGCCACGACGGAGTGGTAGAGCAGCTGGGCGCCCGACTCCTGCATGAGGCGGTCGGCCTCGAGCTTGAAGCGCTCGATGTCGAAGTGGATGACGTGGCGGTCGAGGTTGGCGAGTGACTGGCCGACTTCGGCGTTGAAGCGGAAGCGGGTGGAGGCGAGTTCTCCGGTGGCGGAAGTGTGGGCCGCGGCGCGGGCCAGGTCGAAGACCACGCCGCCGACGACGGGCAGGCCGGAACGGAGATCCACGAAGCCATCGAGCGATGCACCGACGACGCCCGTGATGTAGCCGCCGGCGAAACCGCCGCGCTCAACGACAAGCGTCGAGGCACCGGCACGGGCGGCCGAAATCGCTGCAACCGTGCCCGCGCAGCCGGCGCCGACGACCAGGACGTCCGGCCTGGCTATGACATCGAGTGAGCGGGTGAACTGCATGGGGCTGCGACCTTGCATCCGGCGACCGCGAAAGTCTACCGGCGCCCAGCTGCCGGAGTTCCGACTGGATCAGGTTTAGGGCTCAACCTCTTCGTCGGGCCAGCCGTGCGCGGAGACCGTCACGCGAACAGTCTTCACATCGTCCGCCTCGAGACGGGCGGCGACGGATTCGAGGATGTCGGGGACGTAGAAGCGCACGCGGAAGGCGGCGGCGTTGTCCCGACACTCGAGCCGGGCCTCGGCGCCGATGATCGAACCGACGCGGCAGCGCGCCGCAACCGCAGTGCCGAGCACCTCACCGATGACCTCCCGCAGGACATCGGCCGCATCCAGGCGTCGTGCGCCGTAGCGGAGATCTGCGCGGTTCGACAGCCCGTCGACGACTTCGCGAATACTACGGGGGCGGCCTTCGCGTCGATCAGCCACAGATGAGGTCGATTTCGCCAGCGACGACCTGGTATCGGGCAGCATGCCGGAGTGCAGTCTCGTCAAACAGGTCAGGATCGGCGGTCGTCACCAGTGCCTGGGCGTCGCCTGGCAGTCGGTCGATCAGCATGCGACGGTGCTCCGGATCGAGTTCGGCGGCGATGTCGTCCAGTAGCAGCACAGGTCGTTCGTTGCGTTGCTCGTGCGCCACATCGTGCTGGCCAAGCTTGAGCGCCAAGGCCGCCAGGCGGAGCTGGCCGCGCGAGCCGACGTGGGCTAAGGGGCGTCCATCCAGACGGGCTTCGAGGTCGTCGCGGTGTGGGCCCAGCCCCGAGGCGCCGCGCTGGATGTCGCGGTTGCGACGCTGTTGCAGTGCCATTCGGAATCCCTGGGCATCGAGGCCGAGGCCCGTGGCGCGGTAGGCGAGATCCAGCCGCCCGCCACCCTGCATAGCAAGGAAGCCGGCGCTGACGGGCGCGCGCACGCGGGCCACGTAGCCCGCGCGGGCGCGGGTGACCTCGACGGCAGGCTCGGAGACGCGGTCATCCCAGAACTCGAGCTCGCTATGGCGGCCAAGGCCGCCCTGGAGGCGTCGCAACAGGGCATTGCGGCGGGTGAGGAGACCCTCATAGGTGGCGAGATGGGCCGTGTAGGTCGGGTCAACCTGGGCAACGGCCACGTCCAACCAGCGTCGGCGGCCGGAGGGCGAACCAGTCCAGAGATTGAGGTCGGAGGGCGCGAAGCTGACGGCCAGGAGGCGGCCAGGGAGGTCGGCCAGGCGGGTGAGCACACCGTCGATCCGCGCACGACGGCGCACGCCCGAAGATTCGCCGTCGTCGGGACGGGTACGGGCGACGATCATTTCGACCTCAGACACGCCGGAGGGCGAGACGACTTCAGCGCGGAGGCGAGCAAAGCCCTCGGCAGCCGGGGCGTCGAAGCGCACCCAGGAGGCTTCCGGACCGGGTCGCACGCTCTGGGTGGACGCGAGGATGTGCAGGGCGTCCAGCAGGTTGGTTTTGCCCTGGCCGTTGCCGCCTACGATCACGCTGGGACCCGGGGGCACATCCAGCGTCAGACGCCGGTAGTTGCGGAAGTTGGCGAGTTGGAGTTGAGCGACGCGCACTGGGATCTGCCGGCATTGTCGCACCCGCACGGCCAAGATCCGCGAGGTATAGGGGAAGCTCGAGCGGCCGAGTATCCGGGGACTAGAGATGCGATTGCGCTTCGCTGTCGATCCAATCCAAGCGAAGCGCCGTGAGCTTTTGTCGCTTCCACACGAGGTAGCCCAGCAGACCCACCGCAAGCAGCACGACGACGGCGCCATAGAGCACGAACGCCGCGACCAGAACCCATGACAGCCAGGTCCAGAACACAACCAGCAGCACAAGCCCCAGGATTGCGACGGCAGCCAGACCCAGGAGGGCCGCCAGGATTTTGCCCTTGAGAGTGCGCGGGATTATTCTCGCCACGTCAAACGCCGGACTTGAAAGCTGCTAAAGAACATGTCAATCCAAGTCGTTACCGACAGCACTGCATCATTGCCCCCCGAACTTGCGGCGGAACTGGGGATTACGGTGATCCCAACGCACGTGACGTTCGGGACCACGAGTTATCGAGACGGCGTGGATTTGGACGCCGACGAATTCTATCGGCTGCTGGAAACATCTCCGGATCACCCGATGACCTCGCAGCCGAATCCCGCCGAGTTTGCGCAGGTGTATGGCGAGGTGGAGGGAGACGGTCCGATCGTGTCGATTCACGTGTCGACGGACCTGAGCAAGACCGTGGAGTCGGCGCGTCAGGGCGCGGCTGACGTGGATCGCGAAATCCTGGTGCTGGACTCGCGTCTGGTGGGACCAGCGATGGCGTTCAGTGTGATAGCCGCCGCGCGCGCCGGACGCAATGGGACGAGCCTGGAGGACATTCAGGGCATCGTGGCGGACCACGCGGAGCGGGCGCACCTAATCTTCGTGGTCCAAACGCTTGAGTACTTGAAACGGGGCGGACGCATCGGCGGCGCGCAGGCCTTCCTGGGCTCGTTGCTGAATGTGAAGCCAGTGCTTGAACTGGCCGACGGCGTGGTGGCGCCCGTGACGCGGGTCCGCACCATGCGCAAAGCACACGCGGCGATTGCGGACCGCGTGCGCGAGCAGGCGCCGAACGGCGTGTCGAGTTGGGCGATCCTGCACGCGAACAATCAAGCCGAACATGACCGGCTGAAGCGAGACCTGGCCGACGGTCTGAACGCCGACGGCGATACGATTCCCGACCTGGCCATCAGCCCGGTGGTCGGGACGCACACGGGACCCGGGGCGTTTGGGTTCGCGTTCTTAGCACGGGCCTAGATCGGCGAAGGTACGCCGTCGGTCTGTGCGGCCTGCCGAATCTTCTGTGCAACGTCCTCAAGCGGCCACCAGGTTTCGACACCGACGCGGCGGAGTTCAAAGCGGCGGTCAAGGTTGTGCACGATACCGGGCACGGTGGTGACAGCCGCGCGGTATTCAGCGGCGGCGACGAGCGCCATGACGTCGGAGTCGAATCGGCCGAGGGGATATGCGAAGTAGTCGACACCGTCCACGTCGGCCTCCAGCCACTGGCGGGACTCGACGACTTCGGCCTGGGCGGCGCCGAGATTGGTTCGGTGCAGCGGCGGCAGGTCGGCGTGGTTGATCGTGTGTGAGCCCACGGTGACACCGGCGGCGCGCACGGACTGAATGTCGGCCATGGTCATGTGACCCTGGCCGTGGCGATCGAAGCCGGGCAGGACGAAAAAGACGGCCGGCACTCGTAGTTCCTGGAGCACCGGCAATGCGCCGTCGAGTTGATCCAGCCAGCCGTCGTCGAACGACACGACGAACGCCCTTTCGGGAACTTCGGCCCAGCCTTCGATGGCTGCAACCAGATGTTCCAAGGAGACTGGCGTGAGGCCGGCATCCATCAGCCCTTCGAGCTGTGCCTGGAAGGCCGTGGGGCCGGCGATGCGGTGATAGGTGAGGATCGGAGCCCGGATCTCGGACGGTGGATCCGCGGTCAGGCGTTGGACCGGGGCCGGGCCTTCGGCGCCGCGAGTGCGCTCGGCATCGTCAAGCGTGACGAAGAGTTCGCCGAGGTGTCCCGGCGTTGGCCGGGCGTCAACGGGCGAACGGTCCAGTAGGCGGACCAGGTCGTGCTGGTAGAGACGAATGCGCCAGCCGCGCCAGTCGAAGGGTGCGCTGGCTGGCGGTCCAGCGCGGTGGCGGCGCGACTCGTCGGTCCAGGGATCGGCGAAGGGACCGTCGGAGCCCCCGGCGGGCGGCGCCAGGAGCGCTCGGGCCATGGCCTCGCCAAGGTCCGCAAGCCGTGGCACGCCGATCTGATGAGCGCTGGATCGGCCGGGCACATCCAGCCGTCCGTGATTGAAGTATTGCTGCAACGCGTCGCCAGCGAACAGGCCAGGGGTGATGGGATAGCCGAGGACCGCGGGTCCACCCGCGGCTTCAACGGCGCGCAGGAAGGGAGCCTCGACCGGAATGCCGGACACTTCGCGCCAGCGGGAGCGTCGATCAGGCATGGCACCGAAAGACCTCACACGGGCACGTCAAGCCGACACCTTCCTTGAAATCCTGGCTATCACCTGTTGAGACCACCCGGGGACGGGCAGCGGACTCCGCCGATTACAGGCTCAGGGCCGGTCCAGCAGAGGCTGCCGCGCTTTGCCTGGCGACTTCTTCGCGGTACTCGTGGGCCATGTTCTTGGGATCCGTGACCGACTGGTCGCCCTCGAACTCGCCGCGCGCGGCGGCGGGCACGGCCATCAGGTTCGCGTTGGTGACTTGCGGCGGGACGGCACATTCGGGGGCGATGATGTCGATGCCGGCGGCCATGATGTCCTGCACTTCGAATGCCACGTCCTCCGGCCGACCGGACAGTAGCGTGACGAAGTTGCTGACATTGCCGACGAGCTTGAAGTCGCCGACGACGGCCTTGGCTTCGTGCGGGTCGTTTTCGGTGGCGAAGTGGAAGGCTTCGAAGCCCGCGTCCTTGATGTATTGCATGCGGTCGAGCGTCTTGCCGCAGCAGTGGAGGATCACGGGCGAGTTGATTTGCGGCGTGATCTTCTGGTGGACGGGCATGAGAAAGTCGCGGTAGGTCTCGGCGCGGACGAGATCGCCGGTGGAGTGGTCGGCCAGGCAGATCGCGTCGGCCCCGGCCTCGATCTGAGCATTGGCGAACTCGATGGAGGCCGGCATCAGCCGGTCGAGGCAGGCGTGCACGTAGTCGGGATCGAGGATGACGTTGATGAGGAATTCCTGCGGCCCGAACATGTGGTAGGAGAGCGTCCACGGACCCATGACTTTGCCAATGACGGCGGCGTCGGGGTGTCGTTCGCGCAGAATCTTGATGGAGTCGATGACTGCCTTGGTCTCGCGGCGTTCGAGGAAGTCGTTGGGAATGACGATCTCGTCCGGCCTCGTCCAGGGTCTGGTCGGGATGACGGCTGGCATGCTGTGTCCCGAAATTATCTTTACGGTGCCTTTGTCGAATTC
>VXPS01000109.1:1185-16911 GCA_009839425.1 Chloroflexota bacterium | reverse complement strand
AAAGCATGCCTAACTTGTTCCGCAACGCAACCCGAACCCGGAGTGAGATCCATGTGAGAGTTTTCACATAAGTTGAGACGGAATCTCAACTTATGGTTAATGACGAGTTTTTGCTCAACTTATGGTTAATGGCGGCGAGCTAGCGCTCAGCCGCCCATTTCACAACAACTTTCCCTGGTTTCGCTGAACCCGCGTCCGTCCGCCGCCGGGACGTCAGTGCCGCCACGCGATCGCAGCACCGCGCCCGCAGCAGCGCTGTATCGCCCCCGAGCCGTGTCGCGACGTCCCTGAGCCGCGGCCCGTGCGTCACGCGCACGACATCGTCAAACCGTCGCTCGACCGCGCGCCAGTCCCGCCGACCCTACCGGTTGCCCCGTTGACCGGCGCCTGACCGCTGCCTGCGGCTCTGGAGAAGCTTCCCGACGGGATCTTCCGTCCCAAACAGGTCGGCGGGCTTCAGCCCGACGCACGAACTCGCATGCAGCAACAAGTCGAGGTGGATCGTGCCATGCCGGAGCCACTGCTTCACGGCGTTCCGGGTCACGCCCACCCGCCACACGAACGCCGGCAGATTGCCGCCTTCGACCAGCCGGACGATCTCCGCCATCCTCGAGCGCGGGAGGTACGGGCTCGCCGCGGCAGCCCCGCCCGATCCCAGCGCCACCAGGTCCGCGCAAGCCTCAGCACGCCAACACGCGTTCGGATCCACCGGTGACCGGGCTCGCGCTGCCTCGGCCAGCCCAAGGCCGACACCGCACAGCGCGCACCAGCCGAGCGCCGTGTCGCGACCGAGGAACGGCTGCCGGCGGCCACACGCCGGGCAGCGGCTGACCAACGCCCGCCGGTGCCGTGGGCAGGATGCCACGGGCGCGAGCGACCAGACGAGCGGATCCCAGCAGTGCCCGTGCTCCGCCCGCATGTCGGCGTAGCAAGCGGGACACCACCGCCGCACCGGCGCGAGGAAACTTCGCGGCGCGAGGACCTGCCGCCACGGCAGCATCGTGAGCCGCGCGAGCGGCGCCTGACGGGTGAGTTCGCCGAACGCGACCGACACCGCCTCTGCCCAAAGGCCGGTACCGTTCATCCAGGCGCCCCGGCGGCCATGCACGGCACGCACAGACACGTCGCCCAGCCGGCCCAGCACCGCCGGGAACACCCTGGCGGTCAGGACCCGCGTCGGGACCACGTGCGCTCCGGCCAGGCGCACGAGGTAGCCCGAGAGGCTCTCGCAATCGCGCGTGCCGATGCCGATCGGTGGCAGCGGCAGCAGGCTGCCGCGGGGCCACAGCTCCTCGCCACCGGATTGCCGGGCGCCCGTACCCGGCGGATCCGCCGGAGTCACAAGCCGAGCGACGATCGCGCCTCCGGGAGGGAGCCCTCGGGCTTGATCTTGTGCCACTGGGACACGTTGTCCGCGATGATGTGCAGGCCGCCGCCGGCATTCAGCCGGTCGCACTCCCGCTGAAGGTCCTCGAGCGCGAGGGACTCCCTGCCAGCGGACAGCACCTCGTCCAGGGCCGAGACCAGCAGGTCCTTGAGGATCCCGACGCAGCCCGCGCTGTGCAGGAAGGCCAGCTCCAGCCACGGCTTCTCGATCCGGTAGCGGGGTTCCCGGCCGCGCGCCGCCTTGCCGGTCACCCGGCCGATGCTGGCCTGCACGCGCTCGCGGAGCGGCATCAGCCGGAGCAGCTGGATCAGGACCTGCTCGAACTCGAGACGGTCATCCGCATGGTCGTACCTGTACGCGTCGAACAGGACCGTTCGCGTCCGCCGGGCGAGCTGCGCGTTCAGGTCCTTGAAGTCCCCCGCGATGAACATGTCGCTGGTGCCGAACAGCACGTGCTTCACATCGCACTGGTTCGAGAAGCTCTTGAGCGCGTCCATCTGCATCACGATGGATCGCCCGCCGGCCTCCGAGAACAGGTGCTGGGACTCGTCCAGGAGGACCGCGCGCACGCCCAGGAGGGGCGCCATCGCGATCGCGGCCCGCCGCAGGTCGTCGGACGTGGACCGCCGCCCGGTCGCTGGCCACTCGATGCCCCGCTGACGGCGCTCGGCGGCGACATCGGGCGGCATGTGATCGTCCGGGAACGGATCGTTCATCGCCTCCACCAGGCTCCGCCAGTGCTTCCTGCCGAACTCGTAGCCACCCTTCTCCGGGGATGGGCACTCCATCGACACGGCCGGCAGCATGCCGGGCGGAGCGGCGGCGAGAAGGCTCGCCTTCAGTTCTTCCAGCAGCGTCGTCTTGCCCACGCCCGTCGGTCCGACCACGATGACGATCTGCCCGGGTCGGCGGGGCCGCAGCAGCGACGTCACCTCGTCCGTCACGCGGCGCAGTTCGCGATGCGGGAGGATCCGCCCGGCGTACCAGTCGACCCGCTCGTCGGCGTCCCCGGCCAGGATTTCGGCCCGGGTGGGCGCGGGGGCGCTCATACGGCGAACTCCCCGGGCTCGGGCACGTCGTCCCAGGACGCGCCGGACGGGGGCGGCTCGTCATCGGGCGCGGGTGCGTCGGCCACGGGCTCGGGCCCGGCCTCCGGCTCGACCAGCCGCAACGGCGGCCGGCCCGGGTTGCGCCGCAGGCGCGCGGCGTCCCGGCGGCGCTGGCGGGCCAGCCGCGCGTCCGCGTGCACGCGCTCCAGGAGCTCGCCGAGGATCCGCATGGAGATCTTCTCGACGTCGTTCAGCCGGAGGATCCGGATAGCCAGTTCGAGCTGGCGGCGGGTGCAGTCCTTGAACGTCTTGTAGCGGTGCCGGACGCGGCACAGCACCCAGCCCTGCCGTTCCCGGTCGTTGGCGTCCGGCTCCAGGCACGCGGCCACGGTCCCGGCGTGGTCAGGGAAGATCTTCACGGGCACCCGCGTGCCGACGACGCTCGCCCGGGCCATCCCGGGGTGCCAGTAACGCAGGTGGCCGACCTGGATCCCGGTTTTCTTGCCGACCTTCGCGGTGCCGCCCTGGCGCTTCCACGGGGGCAGCAGGGAGACTTGAAAGTCCCAGTCCGCCGCGTCGACCCGCTTGCCGCCGGCCCGGCCGTACTTGCGGACGGCCATGTCCCACGACTCCCGGGGCGTGGCGCCGCGCCCGGACAGGACGGCGCCCTCGTGCTTCAGGTCCGGATAGACCTCGAACAGGTACTCGTCGTAGCCGTCCTCGAACATGGCGAGCGACAGGCAGGCGAGGCGCTTGGGGTCGACCTCGCGCGACATCTGGCGCGGGTCCCGGCTGGCCTGCGTGTTGCCGGGCAGCGTATGGACGAACTGCGTGTCCTTGGTCCGGAAGAAGCGCTCGACGCACGCCCCGCTCCGGGGACTGCTCCGGGGCCGGCGAATCACCGTGATGCCGTGCTCCGCGCAGACCTCCTCGAAGTACAGGGATTCGAACTCAGGCCCGCCGTCCACGACGATCGCGGACGGCAGCCAGCCCTGGCGGCGGGCGCAGTCCAGCAGCAGCCGCATGACGGTCGCCGACGAGGGCGGGTCGAACGACACGTCGCGCGCGAGCGGCATCCCCGTGAACGCGCAGACGAACGCGGACACCGTCGGGCGCTCAGTGACCGTCTCGAAGGGATTGTCGGTGTAGTACAGCTGGACGTCGCCCGTGGTGTGGTCCAAGTGCACGACGGCGCCGCAGTAGAGGCCGTTCTTCGGCAGCAGCTCCAGGATGCCGAGGTCGTCGCTGTACGGCCGGTCGGCGTCCGCCGCCTTGCTGCCGTGGCGTTTCCGCTTGCTCCGGTCGCGATCGCGCTGCTGCATGCGCCGCCAGAAGGTGACGTCCGAGAGCGGGTCCCGGAGGCCCGCTTTCTTGCAGCGATCCGTGAACCGGGCGTACGCCGACTTCAGCGTCGGCCGCTCCCCCTGCTCGTAGATCTCGTCCAAGACCGTGTCCATGAGGCTCAGCTGCCGGCGGCAGAGCCGGGACTCCGTGTGGCCGGGCCGGCGCCGCGGCACCAGCCCGAGCAGGCCCAGGCCGTGGTCGCGCTGGGCCCGGCGATAGTCGGCCACGTACCGGAAGATGGTGGACCGGGAGGCGCCGGCGCAGGGGCTCTGCCGGCCATCCTTGGCGGGCTCCCCGGATTGCCGGGCGTCCGCGACGACCTGCTCGATCGTCGCCTGGCCGAGGATGACCGGCTTGATCAGGTGCCACCGGTCGAGGACGGTCCGCTGGTGCCTGGGCGGAACCCGCCGCCCGAGCGCCCGGCTGATCCGCTCGTACTGGTCGACCCGCTCGCTGTGCGTCAGTTGTTGACGTCGGCTCGCGTGTTCGCTGGCCTCCACGCCGGCCCGCCACAACCGCCAGCGCTCCCGGTCGAGGAACAGGTGCACCGTCTCCGGGTGCTCGAGCGATTCGGTCTTGAGGTCGGCGAACAGGTCGCCGGCCAGCAGCAGTCGGTGGATCGGCTCCGCACCGCCGAACTCGTGGATCAACTCCTCGAGGGTGATGCCCGGGCGCTCGTCGACCAGGGCCAGGATCCGTTCCCGGAGACCCGCGCCCACGGTCATCGGCCGGCCCCGTCACTGTCTTCGAGGTAATGCCCGAGAATGTCGGCGTTCCGGAGTTCCGTCGGGTTGAGATCGCCTGGCGTCACGATCCGGTACGTGAGGCCCGAGCCCTCGAGCGCCGCCAGCACCGGCGGCGAGGTCGGCTGCCCGTCGTCGTCCCTGGCCCAGCGCTCCGGGCGATCGCGGAGCAGGCGGTCCAGCTCCTGCTCGGTCTTGCACTCGACCAGCTCGGCGCCGGCCCGCCGGATCACCAGGAAGTCGGGCACGTACCCGACCCGGACCCGGCGCTGCCCGCTCGTGTAGACCAGCGACAGCCGGAGCGGCTGGGGGTAGTACTCGAGGACCTCCGGGTCGTGCTCGCAGTGGCGGGCGAACGGGTACTCGATGTGGCGGCTCTCGCAGACGACGACCCGCTGCATCTTGCTTGAGGGAAACCGGACGCAGACGTGGCGCCGGCCCGGCTTGACGGTGCGGACCGGGGCGTCGGCCCGGGCGCAGCGGACCAGTTCCCGGCCGAGGCCGGTCAGCCCTGCCGGGTCAGGAAAGGTCTCCGGCCGGGCGCCATGTGGGTGATGATCGGACATCGTTCTCTCCTCTGTCGCGTCGACAAGAGAACGAGGCCCGGGTCATCTACGAGTGTGTCACCTGTACATAAGGACGTCTTGCGTTCGCGGCGTCCGACCCCGAAGATGCGTCTGCGTGGGCGCATGGGTGTGCTCCCTTGCGACAACGTAGGTGCCGGGGGCCGCGTCGGGTGGCCTCCGGTACCGTGTCATCCGGCCTTTCCTCCGCGGCCGGCGGCCGCAGGCCCATACATCAGCACAGCAAACGGCCAGGCCGCGTCCGGGGACGCAACCCGACCGATGCGATTGCCAGCTTTCACAAGACACGGGGGAGGAATACCGATGTCCCGAGCCAACAACCTTCCGTACCGTTCCGTATCTCGGAATCTTGGGCGGCGTCCCGCGCGAAACCACATCCGTTTGGAGGGGGTGGGGCGATGACCCCCGCACCCCTGTCCGGGCGGCAGCAGCAGGTGCTCGGGTTCGTGCGCGAGTACGTGCGCGACCAGG
The DNA here is from genome assembly GCA_009839425.1 of Chloroflexota bacterium. Taxonomy (GTDB): domain Bacteria; phylum Chloroflexota; class UBA11872; order UBA11872; family UBA11872; genus UBA11872. The sequence continues at coordinate 11,333 of VXPS01000109.1, read as the reverse complement.
GATTCCCGCCGACCCTGGCGGAGATCGCCGAGGGCACCGGGCTCACCCACATCTCCAGCGTGACCTACCACCTGAACGCGCTGATGCGGAAGGGCTGGGTCGAGGTGCGGCCGAACACCCGGCGGGGCATCCGGCTGCTGCACACGGAGCTCCCGGCGATCGCGACCGGGCCGGTCCCGGCCGGGGAGCCGCTGCTGGCGGAAGGCCGCATCGTGCGCCGGATCCACGAGGACGTCGCGGGCTGCTTTTCGCCGCCGCCCGACTACTTCGTGATCGTCCGCGGCGACAGCCTCGACCGCGTAGGGCTGAAGGACAACGACCTCGCGGCGATCCAAGGGGCGCCGGCCGCGCAGCCCGGGCAGGTCATCGTCGCCCGCGTGGGGGACGAAGTGACGCTCGGGCGATACGAACCCGTCGACGAACGCTACGTCAGGCTGGTGCCCGACAGCACGAACAAGGAGCACCGGCCGCGCCGGATCGATCGGTCACGAACCCCCTTCGCGATCGACGGCGTGGTGGTCGGAGCGATGATCGGGATCGCTTAAGGGACCCGCTTGCTATGCAGCCCGGCAGGGCACGATGATGCCCGACGGGACAATTGAGAACTAACCCTTGCCCCCGGAATCCTCGTAGAGATCGAACAGAAAGACGTGGACCGTCACCCGTCGTCCCTCGTCTTCCCGGCTCCGCATGAGAACGCGCCATTCGCCGGTCTCATCGCATGGCAGATCGCGGACAAACAGAGCGTGGCTCCGGAGCGCTTCGGGAACGGTCGGCAATATCCTCGAGAAATTCCGGTTCCGCGTATTGAACAGGACGACGGACGCCTTGCCGTCTCGCCATGTGAGATAGCCCAGCAGCTGGTCGAGAGCACCGGTCAGCCGCGCCGGACCGGCCCACAATTTGCACTCGCCGACAAACGCGGCCCGGCTGTCGGTTTCAATGCAGATGTCGGTCTTTCCGGTTCCGCGAAAGACCTCACCCATGGCAGCGCCTTCAAAATGGCCGTTCAACTGGGCGAGGATGATGTTCCGCAACCCTTCCTCGCTATGTAACGCGTAGGTACCGGGGGTTCGTTCAAATGTCCGTCCTTGGTGGCGGATGAAGCGAAGTATGTGCTCGTAGGTCTCACTGGTTATTCCCGGTTCAGGCGCGAGACCGGTTCGCGGCGGGATGGGCAGCGCTGGCGGGCGTCGTACTACAACCCTTACTGGCGCAATCGAGGGCGCGCCTGGCTTCGCGGATAAGGGGATGTCGAGCAGTTCCGCGATGCCGGCATGCTTGCCGAGGCGGCTTCGGCGGTCGGTAATGGCCTGGTGCACCAGGGAGGCCAGGTTCCCGTTGTAGGCTGTGACCTGGGCGTGTGCGCGGTCGACACACTCATTGATAAGACCGAGTTCACAGTCGCGAATTTCCCTGAACCGCTCCGGCTCTGCGTCGTGAGGCAGTGAGATCGAGATGCGGAGAAATCCTCCGTCCACTTTGGCGCTAGGAAATGCGGCAGAGTACGGATTGGTGCGGTAGCCGAATATCCAGTCCTCGCCGATGTATGGGATGTCGATGTCTACTCGCGTGCCAGGGACACGGAAAGGACCGCTGCGGTCCGGTCTGAAATTCCTCATCGGGTCGCCCGAGACATCGACTTGCGTTTCGGTCTGGTTCATGTACGCGGCTTCCGACTGCAGCACGATCGGTTCCACGGTCAGCTGTGGAACTACGTGCTCAACAACGTCTTGATCGCTTGAGACCAGGAACTGACTCTCGGGTATGCCATCCACCTTGGCGGCGACTTGACGTTCCCTTGCGCGCAACTGGCTGTCCAGATCGGGTTCGAAGAACAGGGGGTGGTGGTTAATCATGGCGCAGCCAAGTCAAGTGGGTGGCGCTCGCTCGCGTGAGACGCCCGGCGTGTGTGCGATGTCACGGTTGAACCAACTCTTCTGCGACAAGAGGCGGCGCTGTTGCAGCCAACCCTCGGGAGTAATGGCCTTGTGCACCGCGGCTCAGCAGCCTGCCGAAAGCGCTTTGTCGCAGTGCATTGGAAGATGGACCACAAGGAGACAAGATTCCTAGTGCTTGTTTCCCCAAAGAAAGGTCTCCAGAGAGACGGGGCCGTTTTCTCCATGTTCCTCGTCCCGTAGACCGTGTTCCGTCATTGCGGCATACCAAGCCTCCAATGATGCCTTCTGGCGTTCAAGGGATTCGCCATAGGTTGGACCCATGTGTGCGATCCACAGCTGGACTTCCAGCTCAGTGACGGGACGTCCCTTGGCCAACAAGTCGGCAATCTGGAGCAAGGCGTGGCTCAGTGCCTCGTCGATGACATTAGCTGGCTCGCACCAGTTTCCGGCACCAAGACAGTCGGTATAGAGCGATAGTTGTTTCAACTGATCAAGTAACGCCGTGTGATCCGCTGAAGGATCCGCAGCAAGGCTAAGGGACTCCAGTGTTCGCGCACCCTTCAGGTAGAGTTCGGGAATAATCCACGCGACATTCTTGCTTCGATGAGATTGATAATCCTTCCAACGCTGTCGCCGAATTTCTGGAGTTGGGGCAATCGCGAGTCCGCGTAGGATCGTTAGCTTCCCGCTCTCCTCGATGGACAGGATCGAAACCGCAGTCGCAGTCGGGAACCTCGTGAGATCGTGTAGCGCCCTTGCATCGTCAGCCAAGCGACGGGCATTGCGACGGGCGGCATTCATGCCGTGGGCAATCTGCGCTGCATCCAAGTCACCGCGGTACTGAGACAATTTCGGTTTCGGCATGACATAGAACTTCCGGAGGCGGCGAGATCAGGTGAAACGTTTGCGAGTGTCGTTTAGCCGCAGGCGGAATGACAGGCCGACACTCCAACGGAAAGCCCATCGCAAGTGCTAGAAGTCGGCGTAAAGTCATTGGCATTCTTCACCATCCACTAGCCCGCTGTCCTGGGCATCGATCGGGCTGGCCGGTATGTATCGATGAACAGCCCGTGGACCCCTTCCGTACTGGTGGCGCCGGGTGCTTCGCGAGGATCGCGTTGCGTTCTTCCTGGGTGATGATCCCGGCCAACGGGTGCGAACTCCGGAGCCGCTGCTCCTCGTCGTTCTCCTGAAGCAGGATCGCCCGGAGATCCGTCCAGGTGTGGCATTCGATCAGCTCCCTCCACTCAGCATGGGCTCTCGGCACGTCGCCGCCGTTCTGTCGTGTCCAACGCTCGATGTTGTCCAAGCCCCGCTGCACGATAGGTCGGGTCGCGGTCGATCCTGTCCACGGTAAGGCGCGTGATCTCCAGCACTCGCCGGTCGCTGTGCAGGTGCCCAGGCCGACGGACCTTCGGATTCGTATCACGGATCTCCGGGAGTGCTGTGCCTGATTTGGTCATGGCGGTGAACGCAGCGGTGTGAAATCAGCGCTCGTCCAGACGATTCGAAGCATCGGGAAGGAGATGTTCGACACACTTGGCGTATCGGGCTCAGAGGCGTGTCTCGCAATCGACCTAGAGCAGCCAATTTATTCGCAGGGCCCCACCAGCGCGTGCGTGACGTCGATCACCCCCGCTTTGTGCGAGACGACGGAGAACATCTTCCGTTTCAGGTCCAGCGCATACAGCTCGGTTGCAGAGTCCCAGACGACAATAATGTGCAGGGCATCGCCTGCTTCATTGACCACCGCGACCGGTGCCCCGTAATCGCTTGCGCTCCTGGTCCAGTTCTCATCGTTGACGGTGCTCTGGATGATGACATCGAGATCGTCCCCGGAGCGTGTGAAAATGGTGGTGCCTGTAATCCTGGCTTCCTCCCAACCCTCGGCATCGTGCAGGTCTGCTTCGTAGAAGTAGCTGTAACCAGCCGACGGGCCACAGGACGCAATGATCTCGGCGTGAGTTGGCAGCGCGCAGGCCAGCCAGAAACCAACCGTTAGAGAGATGTGCTTCATGGGGAACACTCCGAACTATCTGACCCGTTTGGCGGTTCAGTCTGTTCTCCTCTACGCGCCAGCCACAAACCACGTGCCAACGAGCACAGGATAGGCGTTGACCGTACCACGGCCGGGAAATGGGAACGCTGCGAACCAACTGCGGCCGCACCCATTGAAACACTTCGCTTGCGAGGCCTGCCCGTTGCAGCGGAACCGTAGGCCCGGCCAAGGCTCAGAGAACCCCAAGCCGTTCCGGTTGGCTGCGGTAGTTCAGGCTTAAGCAGCAGTTTTCACGACATTGTAGGTGCGAAAAACGTGCCGAGATAAGGCCGCTTCCGCGGCGCATTTTCGCGCCCTTTTGGCGGATCAGAAAACCGATGCCAAACCCCGGGAAACCCAGGGTCCCGCTCGTTGCGTCCACAGAGTTGCTGACAGCCGGCCGGACGCTTCAAGTCAACCACTGCCGAAACCCAAGGTGCAGGAACTACGGGATTCCAACGCGCGCCCAGCGCGAGAATCCGGGCCGAACCCGCAGCGGGACCCCAACTACAAGCTAAAGAGCACCAACAAGGACCTAGTCCCGGGCATCGGCTGGTACGCCTGCGGTGACGTGGACCCCGACTGTGTCAACCGCACACGCCCAGTCGGAAGCCACCCCGAGGCGCACCGCTAGAACGGATTCACATCGAACGGTGTTCACCGCTACCGCTGCAAGCCCTGCGGTTCCTCAGCTTCTGTATCGGACCCGGTACAGCTCCACGCGACGAACCAGCAGTACGCGGTCGACGTCTTCTCGCGGATCGCCAACAAGTCCCCGGTGCGCGGCATCGGCCGCGGCGCGCGGCTGAGGTCGACGGCCGCGTACTACCGGATCCTTGACTTCATCCACCGCCGCTGCCAAGCCATAGGAGATACGGAATGACAGAAGTTTCCACCAACGTCACGACACGGTACGGTCCACCCGCGCTATCACCGCAGAAATTTGCTGACGGCACAATGACTCCAGTGCCAGCGGTGACAATGCTGAACGTTCCGCACGCCGCCATAGTGTTACTGATAGCCATTTTTTCAGCTTCTATACGCACTGGTCACGCAGAGCCGACACCGGCTACGGAGTGGCTAATTCAAGAACCAGCCACGCTCTTGGATTTGGGTGTGGCCCGAGTTAGAACTCAAGCTGAGCGCATTGCACACTCACTTGACAGCCACTACGAGCAAGAAGGAATAATGTTCAGTGCGTCTGGCCGTGACCCAGTGCCTGCATCTGCTTTCGCTTCCGTGGGCTACAAGCTTAGTTCAAACGAGTTGCTGATTGAACTATCGATAATCCGTGATGACCTCTCGCTGACGGCCGCAGCCTGTAACCGAAGGAGGAATTGGTTCCTCGACGAGTTGGGCATCAACGGTGCATTTCTGACTGATGCCGACAGGCAAAGATACGGTATTAATCCTACTACTGAAGCGTTGGATCTGCTTGCTCGTTGGTTCTCCCATGAAGGCTTTCGTTTCCATCGTCGTCCCGACAACTTGGAGGTAAATCTTCTGAACCAAGTAGTAACAGTATCTGTGTGGGCGGGAGGTGATGCCGGACGGTTTTGGTGTCGCGGTCGGTTGAACGAGTACGAGGTTCCAGTGCAAATTGAGACCAAGCGCTGACGTCCGGTGTCTCCCAGAAATCGTCCATGCAATAGGCTTTCCCAAGCTGGGTGTCGCCTCTGCCGAGCGCAAGCATGCAACCAGTGGGTGAAGTGGCGCGGATAGCCGCGGTAACCCTCCATCGGGCTACAGGGGATCCCCGACAAGAACGGTCGGTTGCGGGCTAACTATCTCCAAGGCGCCCACGTCCGGGCACGCCAGGACCCCGAAATTGTCCCACATGGGGTTGGCGGACATCGCCCAACTGACCTCCAAGTTGCCGAACTCCGGCAACCGGGGCGGACGGAGGTCAGGCTCGAGAGAAAGTGCCTTAACCATGATTTTCGATTCGATTTTGGTCGAATTCGACGGAAACCTACCTCACATAAGCGGAACGGCTATCAGAGAGCCTGCTGCTACCGTTGCGGCGGGCTTAGGCTCCTGCTTCGAATGAGATGGAGCGTAGATTCTGTCTCAGACGATGCTGGCGCCTCGTGCCGCGTCGTTCCTTGCCAATGTGTAACGACCGCACCGTGGGAGAATTCTGTGCTGGCAATCTAGGAATCAGGAAATCGGGCCTTGGAGAATTGGAAGGACCAATAGGCCTAGTTAGTTTTTCCATACTTGTTTATAATCATACAGTTACGCTCTAATCGTGCTTGCACCGCTCTCTGTTCTTCAGGAGACATCGGATTCAACATAATTTTGAGACCTTCTTCGGACCCTACCGTCGCTACTCGTGAGACAGACAAATCTGTAAGGGACCTCATACCGACATCGCAAATGAAGAAATGGCGTTCACCATCGGATGAGAAACCAGAGAATGCAAGCAACCAGTCAGCAGGGATATCCAGCCTCGGAATCCAATTTGAATTGTCGTCTCCCAACGGGCCCCAGCCTTGGTCGCGCACGTAATATCCCGCGGTGAAAGCAAATGAGAGCAACCCGAATATTGATACGAGTCTGACTAACGGGTTAGCGTGACTTAACCCCTCCACGTACTTCATGATCACTGTTTGTATTTTCCACGGCCGACACTAGCCGAAGTCTATCACACGTTTGCTTGAAGGTTGTTTGATCAACAGGTTACGCTGTTCTGGCCGGGCCGATAGCACTACATGGGCTTTGCCCATATTGTCCCTTCGCGTTTTGGCCTGAATTTAAGCGCATGTCCTTCGGACAGGCACGGCTGGCCTCACCAAGAACTGTGCATGCCGACTCATTCGGCAACTGTGGGCAAGGAACCGCCTGAAACACAATGTAAATTCTGTCTCATGGGCCACCCGGCATCCAAGAACCGGCCTACTGACACTCACCCGTCGCCGGCGCGCCGGCTGGCCAGCGCTCTCTGCACATCTTCCGGAAACAGCCGCGCGATCGGCCAGCGGGCCCGCCACAACACGCTGAACACCTCCTCGAGATTCGGCCGCCCCCAGCGCCGCTGCCAGCGTTCGATTCGCGTCACGGCCGCGGGATGAGCGCCGACCTGCCCAGAACGCTCCAAGAGGTCGGCCAGCCCCCGCTGGCGGGCATCGGTCAGGCGAGCAGCGTCGAACCCCAGGAGACCGCTCACTTGGACGGCGGCCAGCAGCGCTGCCGCTTCGCCGGCGTACCATGCCTGCCGGGTCGCGCTGGATCCGTCCCGTGGGGGCGACTGCGCAACGGGTTCCGCGAGGTCGGTGCCGCACAACGCGCACGCGCCGACCGCGACATCCCGCGCGATCACGGGCTGGCGCCGGCCGCATGCCGTGCAGCGCTCGATGAGGGCCGTCCCGTGCACGGGGCACGCCTCCACGACCGCGAGCGCCCAGAGCTTCCGCTCGTAGCGGCCGCCGGGTGCGCCGTCGGCACGCCAGCAGGCCGCACACCAGCGCTTGCCCTCGGCGACGACTTCCTTGCGGCGGATCAGCTCGAGGTCGCCCAGCGTGAGGAAAGAACAGTCGGCGAGGTCGTTTCGGCCCGCAAGGGTCTCCAGCCGGTCGACCCCCAGCCGAGCGACTTCGTCGGCTCCGTTCAGAGCGTAGGCGTGCCGGCGGAGCACGTCGCTCAGGCGGCTGCGCCAGAGACCTCGCGCCTGCAGCGCCGGATACACCGCCCGACCGAACAGCGTCGCCGTGGGGATCTCGTAGGTGTTTGCGAGCCGCTGGAGGTAGCCCGTGAGGCTCTCGACGTACGGCGTGCCCTGACCCAGCGGTGCGACGCCCCCGAACCGGGGGTACTCAGGCACCGAAGCGCCGCCACGCGGCCTGCGCGTCATCGGCCGGCCGCTTCCGGACGCCGCCCTTGACGGCCTGTTCGGCGAGCTCGAGGACAGCGTTGGCGGCCTCGACGAAGGCCCCGTAGTCCTCGCTGACGCTCGCCACCGATGCCTCGGCCAGGCGGACCACGGCCGCGTCGAGCTCCCGCAAGGCGGGATCGATGTCCGCACCCTGGATCCGTTGATCCCCGCTGCCCTTGCCGGTCCTGGACTGAAGACCGGCCCCCGCGACGTACCGCAACACGACCGTCAGCGGCTGCGCCGCCTGGACCGCGGTCTCCAGCCGCCGGTCGATGCCGGCGTAGCCGGGCTCGCCGGCCGCCGCCAGCGCCAGGCGCAGGCGCTCCGAGGTCTGGCTGAGCTCCGCGCGCGGTGCGCGCTGGCCCCAGGGATAGGTGATCCGGCTGCTCATCCCGATCGCGGTTTCCACATGTCCGGGCCGGCGCGGCCCGTCCGGCACGCCAGCACGGCGGCCACCAGGGGATACGGGGTGACAGGGAATTCCGCCGCCGTCACGATCCGTCGCCCCCGGTGGCCCGATGCACAGCTGCGCGGTCACGGTAGATGGAACGGCCGCGCTTCCCACCCTCCGAATGGAGGGTCCGTACCGCCGGTTCGGCGATCCGATTGCACCGGCCCTGCCGCGAGGGGCGGTCGCGGCGGTGCCTCGTTTCGGTGCGCCGACGCCGGGCTCCGTACCGGCGGGCTTGCCGGCAGCGCGGTGCAAGGCTATGCGCCACGCCGGGCGGCGCCTGTCCGACCCGACCTCCGAACACGGGGGACCAGCCCTCCGTTTGGAGGGGGCGCCCGACCCGGCCCGACATAGAATCAAGGGGATGGAGGTGCCGTCCCGATGAGCCGTACCGAGGTGTTCGAGCGCCTGCTCGCGTCCATGCACGAGGCGGTGCTCGACGAGGCGCAGTGGCCGGGCGCCGCCGCCCTCATCGACGAGCTCTGCGGGTCGCGGGGCAACAGCCTGGTGTACGGCGACGACGCGGGCGGGGGCGACATCGACCTCTTCTTCACCCGCTCGTGCGCCGGCGGGGAGATCTACGACGAGCGCGAGCGCGAGTACTTCGAGGTCTACCACGCCGTCGACGAGCGCCTGCCGCACCTGCGGCAGCTGCCGGACAGCCGGGTGGTGCCGGTCACGTCGCTGCTGACCGAGGCGCAGATGCGGACCTCCCCGGTCTACAACGAGATGCTGCCGACGATCGCGCAGTGCAACGCCCTGCACGCGCGCCTCGACGGGCCGGGCGGCGCGCGGATCGTGTGGACGTCCTGCGATCCGATCGCGACCGACGGCTGGTCGTCGGCGTCGGTCAGGATGCTGAAGCGGATCCTTCCGCACGTCCGGCAGTTCATCCGCGTGCGCCACGCACTCGTCAATGCCCGGGCCATGGGCGCCTCGCTCGGGGACCTGCTCGCGCACGTCGGGCTCGCGGTCCTGCACCTCGACCGGCAGGGACGCGTGGTGGCGGCCAACGACCGCGCCCGGGCCCTCCTGCACGACCAGGACGGCCTGGTCCACCGCGACGGCGGGCTGCACGCCGCGCGCGCCGACGAGGACGCGGCGCTCCAGAAGGTGCTGGCGCGGGCGCTGCCGCGGCCGCGGGACACGGGCGCCGGCGGGTCGGTCGCGCTCCGCCGGGCGCGGTCGCCGACCCGGCTCGTGGTGCACGTCACCCCGGTCGCCGAGGGCGGGGCCGCGGAGCGGTCCGGGCGCGTGGGCGCCCTCGTGACGGTCGTCGACCCGGACAGCCGGTCGCGGCTGGACGCGGATCGGGTCGGCGCCGTGCTCGGGCTCACGCCGGCCGAGAGCCACGTGGCGGTGGCGCTCGCGGAGGGGAAGACCATCCAGGCCATCGCCGGGGAGACGGGGCGGAGCGCCACCACCGTCAAGTGGCACGTCGGCCACGTGTTCGGGAAGCTCGGGGTGTCCCGGCAAGTCGACCTGGTGCGCCTGGTGCTGGCGCTGCCCGATGTCTCGCGTGACTGACCTGCGGGGCATGGATCGCGGCGGTTGCCGGCGCATCCTGCCGGCCCGTTCCTGCCGCCTGCGGCGATGATGCGGATGTCCCCCGGCGAGGCGTTCCGCGCCGGCCTCGCCCGCGCCGCAACCCTGCCCGAGCGCTGGCAGGCCGGCGTCGCCTACAACCCGTTCACCCGCCGGACGGCCGACGACCCGTACCCGGGGTACGCCGCGCTCCGCGAGCGAAGCCCGGTGCACCGCAGCCGCCTGCTCGGCGCCTGGGTCGTGAGCCGGTACGCCGACGTCGACGCCATCCTCCGCGACCACCGGCGGTTCGGGACCGATCCGCGCAAGGCGGCGCTGCCGCGCCGCCAGCGCCGCCGC
>VXPS01000109.1:0-1175 GCA_009839425.1 Chloroflexota bacterium | reverse complement strand
GGCGCCCCGGGCGGCGGCGGGCCCCCCCACCCTCCCCCCCCCCGGGGGGTGGGGCCCCCCCCCACGACCGGGGGGGCGGCGGCGCCGCCCGCGCCGCCGCCTGCCGCCGGAGCACGAACTCACCATGCTGACCCTCGACCCGCCGGACCACACGCGGCTCCGGGCCCTCGTCAGCCAGGCGTTCACGCGGAGCCGCGTGCACGCCCTCGAGGGGCGGATCCGGCGCGTCGTCGCGGAGCTGCTCGACGCCATCGACGACCCGGCGGGCTTCGACCTCATGGCGGCGGTCGCCAGGCCCCTGCCGGCCATCGTGATCGCGGAGATCCTCGGGATCCCGGCGGCCGACCGGGACCGGTTCATCCGCTGGGCGGACCAGCGGGCCCGGCTGTTCGAACCGACGGTGAGCCGGCGCGAGCGCCGGCTGGCCGGGCGGGCGTCGCGGGAATGCAACGCCTACCTGACCGGGATCATCGCCAGGCGGCGGCGTGAGCCGCGGGACGACCTCCTGAGCGCGCTCGTGCACGCCGAGGCGGCAGGCGAGCGGCTGAGCGGGCAGGAGCTCCTGAACATGGTGCGGATGCTGATCGTCGCCGGCACCGAGACGACGACCAACCTGATCGGCAACGGCATGCTGGCGCTGCTCCGCCACCCGGCCGAGCTCGCCTGGCTCCGGGCGGACCCGGGGTGCATCCCGCGCGCGGTCGAGGAACTGCTGCGCTACGACGCGCCCGTGCAGGCGACGTTCCGGCGCGCGCTCGCCGACTGCGAGGTGAACGGCGCCACGGTGCGCCGGCGCGACACCGTCGTCGTGCTGCTGGGCGCCGCCAACCGGGACCCGGCCGTGTTCGATGACCCGGACCGGCTCGACGTCGCCCGCGACGGGCGCGCCCACGTGGCGCTCGGCCGCGGGATCCACCACTGCCTCGGCACGATGCTCGCCCGGCTCGAGGGCCGGATCGTGCTGGAGATGCTGCTCGCGCGCTTCGCGCCGATCGAGCTCGCCGGCCCCCGGCCGCGGTTCCACCGGAACCTCGTGCTCCGCGGCCTGCGTTCGCTGCCGCTCCGCTGCACGGGCACCTGACGGCCTGACTCCGGCCCGCCGCGCACGCGGCTGACCCGCCGGGCCCCCCCCCCCCCCCCCCCCCACCCCCCCCCCCCCCCCCCCCGAGCCGGGG
>VXPS01000379.1 GCA_009839425.1 Chloroflexota bacterium | reverse complement strand
CTCCCCCCGCGATCAACCCGGGTACGTTGCTCGGCCGCGGCAGATCTGAATACCCCCCCGCCGGCGAACTCCGCCAACGCTGGGTCATGTCTATCATCGCCTGCTCGGGGGGTTCACGGGGGTCTGGTGGCGACCGCACGACGTGGATGCGGTCGCGGCACTATGGCTGGAGGAGAAGGACGGTCGGGCTCAGTTGTCGGTCAAGCTCAACGTCGCGGAAGCACGGGGCCGCAAGGCGTTACAGCGATCTTGGCACGAAAGCCTTCTGTCGGCCGGCGGACGACAAATGGTCAAGCCGAAACGGATGCGGCCCGGCGCCATCATGGCCGTGGCTGAGTGGGCGAACGAGGTGTTGGCCTTCGACGGCGAGCCTGCTCGGCTGGATTTGGCCGGCACGATACGTCATCTCCGTTCCGCCGAGCGCGTACTCCGCAAGGCGTCGCGCGAGCTAGCCAAGACACGATGACAATGCGGGCCATCGCGTCCGCCCAACGCCGACGCGGTGCGCTTCCTCATCGGTCACGAGTACCAGTACGTCATGGAACCAAGGCCACACCTACCGGCCTGGCCGGCCGGCGGGCCGATGCTGCCCCCTCGGTTACCAACCCTCCGGTCCATCAATCCGCACGAAACATCCGCTGCTGTTCGCCTTGCCCTCCGAGTCGCAACGCGTCGGTTTCATCCTCATGGGCCACGGCAACGACATTTGTCGATCGACAGCCACCTGCATCCAGGAGGGCCATGTTCCGGCGTTGATCGCCGCCGATTCCTTGGGGGCCATCAACACGAAGTGCGGTCGTACCTCCGCCCCGTCCGGAATCGTGTCACCGAATATCTCGCGCAGGCGCACCGCCTTCGACTCCAGCTGCGAGTTGTTCCAAGGCGTGTCGCCCTTGGCCTCTATCAGCACGATGTGCATCGTTCCACTCGACTTGAACGCCACCAGCAAGTCGATGTCCTCCTGATTGCCCGCCACGCGCCCCTCGTTTAGTGCGGGCGTCTGTTTCGTGGGCAGGGCGTGCTGTCCCGACAGCCAGACCGCCATGCTGATCCAATCAAGATGGTAGTCCATCATCACCAGCGCCCCGGGCGGAACGCGCTCCCCGATGTTCCTGCCCAACTCCTCGCGAAACTCGTCGCTCAGACGAAACGACCACCCTTCGTATCCCAATACGTGGCGTAGAAGGTGAAAACGTTCCTTGCGGTTGAACCGCTCCAGAGCGTCGATGAGATCCATGTTTAGCTCCGTGTCAGGGTCCCGCGCGGACGCTAGGTGATCCTGTTGCATCATTCAAGCCGCAGTCGTCCTCGAACGCTCCATCCCAACACCGCAACGCGACGTTGATCGTCGCGTGCGGACGTTACCGTCTCCGCATGAGGCTTCTGCGCGCCCATATCGAGAACTTCAGGTGTCTTGGTGACATCGCCCTCGAGTTCTCCACCGACCGGAACCGCAACGTGACGCTCGTCCGGGCGGAGAATGGCAACGGCAAGACGACGCTCTGCACGGCGCTGGAGTGGGCGCTCTACGGCGACAGCGCGCTTGAGCAGACCGCCTACCCGCTCGTCCCGCCGGACCTCGCTCTGGAGAACACGGTTCGTATCTCCGTAGCCTGCGACTACGAAGTGTCGGAGGCGGCCGGTGAAGCGCGGCGTTACAGGCTTGTCCGTTCAGCGTCCGAGTCGATATGGGACGGCGAGTGGTATCGGAGTCCAACGACAGCGGAACTGTTCAGCCTGCTTCCCGAGGGTCCGGCGCCGATCGACGATCCGGGCTCCCTGATCCGGACGCACTTTCCCGAGAGCCGGCGCCAGACACTGTTCCTCAATGACACGCGCTGTGCCGCCTTCACCGAGCCGGGCACGAACGCCGTTCAGGCAGCCGTCCGGGCCTTCGGGTTGGACACACGCGTTCTGACGCGAGTCAGCGACCGCATGAACGCGCTGTTTCTCGACATGATCGGAGGACACACGGCGGATATCGGTACCAGCCGTGCATCGATCACGGCGGATTTCCGGCTCGTGATGTCAGAGTCGGACGGTTCATTCAGGCTCGCGTGGGAGCAGTTGGGCGGCAGTGCGAGACACGCGCTGGCGACCGCTCTCCTCTTCGGCCTCATGGATGTGAGCCACGTCGAGACGTTCGGCGTCATCGATGCGCCGCTCGCGTTGCTGGACCTCGAGCCTGGACGGACCGCCCTTCGTCAGGCCGGCCAACGTAACGCGCATCTCGTGTTGCTCATGGCATCCAGGGAGATCGACGGGCGCGAGGACCTGCTCGACCGTTGCGTGGGCCGAGGCTACACGCTCACGATATGCGACGATTTTTGTCGCATAGCCATCGTACCGTAGCCGATCTCGTCGCGGTCCCGGATGCCCCCATGCTCAACAGCCACGAACGCCATCTCGCCCTCTCCTATCTCGCCAACATGCTGGGGCGCCTGCCCCGCAAGCGCGCTCAGGCGGCGAACCTGCTGGAGTGGCTGGCGGACAACGCGGCGCCGCTTGCCAGTGGCGGGCGGTCAGGCGAGCGGATCGCCGTCGCCGCATCGAACGCCGCGGAATCCACCGCCAACTGGCGGGAGCTGCGCAGACTCGTCGACAAGGCGCGCCGCGCCGCATCGGACGCGGCTCCCGACCGGATGGGGCGCCGCCTGTGGCGCCTCGGGGAGACCGTTGGCCTGTCGTCGCTGGACATCGATATTCTGGAGGTGCTGTTGCGCTATGACACGCAGCCCGTCGTCGAGTCCATGATCGACGCGGCCTTCTACCACACGGCCTGGTCGCGGATACCCATGAACGCCCGAGGCAGGGCGCTGTCGTGCGTGCTGGGAAAGTCCGTCAACCTCGTTGGCGATCGCTTCGCGGAAGACGCGCCGCTGATTCGCACCGGACTCGTGTCGATCGACCGTGACCGGGAGGTTCAGGCGATCCGCCGTCTGCGCCGCCTGGACTCTCCCGATCCAGAGGAAGTCGACGTGCGGCAGTTCCTGCTTGGCGGAGGCGGCGTGAGCGAGCTCGAGTGGTCGGACTTCAACCACCTCGGGCAGAGTCGGAAGGATGTGTTGCGGCTCCTCCGAGGCGCGGTCGATCGCGGCGCCCGCGGCGTGAACATCCTGCTCTACGGACCGCCCGGTACCGGCAAGACCGAGTTCTGCCGCGTACTCGCGAGCAAGGCAGGCCTCGACCTGTTCGGTGTCGGGGAGGCGGACGACAAGGGCAACGAGCCGTCCCGGCAGGAGCGGCTGGCGGAACTGCGTCTTGCGCAGTGCCTGCTCGGCGAGGACTCGGGCGGCGTGCTCCTCTTCGACGAGATGGATGACCTCCTCTCGGGATCGACCTTCCCGTGGTCGTTGTTCGGAGGCGGCCGACGAGGCGGTGAGTCCAAGGTGTTCATGAACCGCCTCCTCGAGGAAACGCCGGCGCCGACGTTCTGGACCACGAACATCGCCAAGAACATCGATCCGGCGATCCTCCGCCGGATGACCTTCGCCCTGGAGATGCGACAGCCTTCGACGAAGGTGCGCGCCAGGGTCTGGCAGAGGCAACTGTCGAGCCACGGCATCCAGGCGACGCCGGCCCAGACCCTGGCGCTGGCCAGGGAGTTCGACGCCTCGCCAGGCGTGGCCGCCGGCGCGACGGCAGCGGCCGCCTTGGCCGACGGCGACTTCGAGCTGGTGCGCCGGGGCGTACGGAGTCTCTCCCGCGTACTCGGCTGCGACCGACCGACGCCTCGCGGTGCGATTCGGTTCGACGCGACGCTCCTGTCGGCCGATCTCGACCTCACGGAGGTCGCGGCGCGCCTGGCCGGCCGCGGCGAGCGGCGCTTCTCGCTCTGTCTGCAGGGGCCTCCCGGCACGGGCAAGAGCGCCTACGCCCGCTACCTCGCCGAGCGGATGGGCCTGGAAGTCATCCAGCGGCGGGCGTCGGACCTGCTCGACAAGTACGTTGGCGAGACCGAGAAGCGCATCGCCGAGGCCTTCGCCGAGGCGAGCGCCGACGAGGCGTTTCTCGTGTTCGACGAAGCGGATTCGTTGCTCGCGGATCGCCGGGGCGCGCAGCGGAACTGGGAGATCAGCCAGGTCAACGAGATGTTGACCTGGATGGAGAGCCACCCCCTGCCGTTCGCCTGCACGACCAACTATGCGGACAAGCTCGACGAGGCCGTGCTACGGCGTTTCACCTTCAAGGTGACGCTCGGGTACCTCGGGGCGCACGCCGCGCGCTCCGCCTTCCTGGCCTACTTCGACATGGAGGCGCCGTCCCGGCTCGACCAGATGGACTGTCTTACCCCGGGGGACTTTGAGGTCGTTCGACGCAAGGCGGACGTGCTGGGTCAACTGGACGACGCCGACGCGTTGGTCGAGATGCTGCGCGCGGAGTGCGACGCGAAGCCGGGGCGCAGGGCGGCCATCGGGTTCGGTGCGCCATAGTCGCCGGGGAGGAGAGTTCGGGGGATGTGTCGCCTTGGCCGTCGTTAGCGACCAGTACAATCGCCCGATGCGCAAGGCGACCGATACCGTCCTCCGTCACCTGGCGATGCTCGCGGCCATTCCGGTCGACCCGGGCAGGAAGAGCACGCGGCAGATTCGCGAAGAGTTGCTGGAGGAGGATTCGGAGTACGACGTATCCGTCCGTTCCATCCAGCGCAGCCTCGAGATGCTGTCGGGCCGCTTCCCCATCGCTTCCGAGGTGCGGGGCCGGGCGAACTACTGGTACTGGATCGACCGCCACGCGCTCACCCAGATTCCCGCCATGGGCCAGTCCACCGCATTCGTGCTGCGCCTGGCGTCGGAGTACCTGCAGCCGCTGATGCCGCCTGCGGCGCTGCGTCGACTCGAACCGTACTTCCGCCACGCGGCCCAGGTGATCGCGGACACGGCGCTCGGGAAGTGGGTGGAGCGGGCACGCATCGTGGGGCGGGGACCCGTCCTCAAGCCTCCGGACATTCGTGACGACGTACAGCAGACGGTGTATTCGGCGCTGATGCACAACCGGCAGTTGGAGGTGGACTACCGGAGCAAGGCGGGGCGACGCAGCGAACGCATGGTGCTGAACCCGCTCGGCATTGTGTTGCGGGACGGCATCGTCTACCTAGTCGCCACGTCGTGGAACTACGAAGACGTGCGGCACTACGTCCTGCACCGGATGGAGAAGTCGGTGGAACTCGATACCCCCGTCAAGAGCCCGCCCGCGTTTCGGCTGTCGGCGCACATCAAGGAGGAGCTTCGGTTCTCCTACCCTATCCGGACGGGCAGGATTCGGCTCCGGGCGCTCTTTGCGGCGGACGCGGCGCTGCATCTCACGGAGAGCCGGTTGGCGGCGGACCACCGGACCACGGAGCAGGAGGACGGGCAGGTTCTGGTGGAGGCCACGGTGGCGGATACGGCGGACCTGCGATGGTGGCTGCTTGGGTTCGGCGGTGCGGTGGAGGTGTTGGGGCCGGAGGCGTTACGGGAGGAGTTTCGAGAGCATGCAGGCGTGATGAGTGCGGCGTATGCGAGTGGTGACCTGGAAGCGACACATTCTTCGTCGGATGCCGGTTAGGACTGAGTACCGATGAAGACGAGCCCTCCAGGACTCACGGAACCCAGGACTGCGCCCGGCCTCTCCAAGTCCAGGTACATAAGCGGCTCGCAGTGCCACCTCCGCCTTTGGTTCGACACCTACCAGCGCGACTTCGCGCCAGTTGTCGACGAGGTCTCGCAGTTCATCTTCGACACTGGTCACGAAGTCGGGCAGCTCGCCTGTACGCGCTATCCCGGGGGTCGCCTGGTCGCACAGGATCACCGTCATTTCGACGAAGCGGTCGAAGAAACCCGGCGCCTGATCGGCGACGGGCAAGTACCGGCGCTCTTCGAAGCAGCCTTTGAGCACGAGGGTGTCGCGGTGCGGGCCGATGTGCTCGAACGGCTGCCGGAAGGAGGTTGGCGCCTGGTCGAGGTGAAGTCCACGACGCGCGTCAAGGAGGTCTTCCTGCTGGACACCGCTGTGCAGCTCTGGGTACTCAGAGGAGCAGGTCTAGACGTTCGAGACGCGTGTGTCCTCACGCTGGACAGCAGGTTCGTTCGCACCGAGGAACCGCCGGACCCGCACGCGTTGTTCAGGCTGCACTCCGTGCTGGAGCCCGCGACCGACCTGCTAAGCCAGGTACCTGCGGACGTGAGCGACATGAAGGCCATGCTCGCCCGAGCGGAGCCCCCCGCGATCGCGCCCGGTGAACACTGCAAAACGCCCTATACCTGCCCGTACCTCGCGCACTGCAACCGAGACGCGCCGCGCTTCGAGCACGGTATCCATGACTGCCCAGGCTCTCTGCCGCAAAACGCGATGAACTGCTCGGCCTGGGCATCAGCGAGATACGGGACATCCCGCCAGACTTCCCGATGTCGTTTACGCAACACATCGTGCGCCGTGCGGTCGCCAAGAATGGCGATCTCGTGAGGGGCGACCTGGAGGCCAGCCTGGGGAGGCTCGAAGCACCCGTTCGACATCTCGACTTCGAGACCTTCGCGCCCGCCATACCGAGGTTCGTCGGAACCAGGCCCTACGGGAGCATTCCGTTTCTGTTCTCCGTCCACACGGAAGGTATCGGGACACACCAGCACGAGGACTATCTGCACGAGGGCGCTGACGACCCGCGCCCCATGCTGGCCGAACGCTTGATCCAGGCGCTCGGCACACACGGCTCTATCTGCGTCTACTCGAAGTTCGAGTACGAGGTCATTCGGGGACTGATACATGCCCTGCCCGGCCGCGCAGAGGCACTTCAGCGGATCCTGCGGCGGCTCGTCGATCTGCACGCGGTCATCCGCCGGCACTACTACCACCCCGCGTTTCGCGGTTCGTTCTCGCTGAAGAGCGTGCTTCCGGCCCTCACGGACACCAACTACGACGACCTGTCCATCGCAGATGGCCAACTCGCGTCCGTGAGGTACATGAAGGCGCTCACTACCGATGACGAGGCGGAACGTCGGGCGATCTTCGGAGATCTGCGCGCGTACTGCGCGAGAGACACGATGGCGACCGTCGAGGTACTGGCGGCGATCAGGAGACGAGCAAGCATGCCGCAGGCTGAGAGCCAGCAGCAGGAGTAGGAGACGAGCCGACATGGACCTTATCGACACCGCCCGGGAGCTGGCGCGACGCGCTCACGCGGGGCAAACGCGCAAGGATGGCGTCACGCCCTACGTCGAGCACCCGCTCGCCGTGGCAGCGACCCTGTCAGGCTACGGCTATGACGACGAGACCGTGGCGGCCGGGCTCACGCACGACGTCATCGAGGATACGGACCTGGAGGCGGCCGATCTGGACGCGGCGGTAGGTCCGCGTGTCCGCGAACTCGTGGAAGCCGCCTCCGAGCCGGACAAGTCCTTGTCCTGGCGCGAGCGCAACACCGCGACGCTCGCGCATCTGCCCACGCAGGAGCTTGCCGCACAGCGTGTCGCTTGATCAGGGAACCTACCCCCATTCTTATGGCCCAGTTTTTCTGGCGCGAAGCTCGAGTAAACTGTGCGACGCTGAGCCGTTCGACACCGGTTCACCTCGGTCACGCGTGGTATAGCGCCCGACCGTATTTCCAGCAATATCCGTAGAGTGTGGACTCTGCCAGCCGCGACTCTGGAGCACCAGCCCATGAAGTACTACCTGCACCGTATAAGCCAGCACACGGAGTGGTCTCACCCCCTACTCGACGAAAAGCAATTGCTGTCGATCGGTTGGGCACACTACGGCGCCTCTCGTGACTTTCTGGCTCAACACGAAGACAAATGGTCCTCAGTCGCGAGTACGGTCGAACGCGACTATCCGAAGGCTAGGCCGCGTTTCGGTCTTCAGCGTTTTCTGGAGATGGCGCAGGGCGATCGGGTCGTAGTGCCCACCTGGGGCGCGTTCCATGTTTACACAGTCACCGACAATAGACGACTCGCTGCCCGACACATCGAAGACGATCTGAGAGACCTCCAAAGCTGGAACGGCAAGAGTGCCATCGTCACCGAGGAAGGCTACATTGAGGAGTCCGATCGACCGGGGGACGTACTCGATCTGGGTTTCTTTCGCCGAGTCGAGCCCGTCGTTAGAGACATTCCGCGCGATGGCTATGCGGACGCCGCCCTCACGAATCGGTTGAAGGTTCGTCAGACGAATGTCGAGATCAGCGACCTGCATGAGAGCATAGACAACGCCATTGATCGCTACGAAAACAAGCGTCCGATCAATCTGAGAACCGAAGTGCTGGAGACGTGTGCAGCAGAAGTTCGGAAAACGGTTTTGGATAGCCTCAACCCAGACCAGTTCGAGCAGTTGATTCGGGGCTATCTCGAGGAGCAGGGCGCAACCGCTTACATCCCCGGAAAGAACGAGCAGGACAAGGAAGGTGATGCTGACATCGTAGCCACCTTCGAGCCCCTCAAGCTTATAGTCTATGTCCAAGCCAAGCTTCACGACGGGACGACTGACAGCTGGGCCGTGAAGCAAGTCAAGGAGTACACGGAGAGCAAGGGGGGGAGTGGTGCGGACGACGGTTATGTCCGTCTAAGCTGGGTAGTCTCCACTGCCGAGCGATTTTCGGACGATTGCCGCGAAGCCGCCGAAAGGGGCCAAGTGAGGCTGATCGACGGGGAGGAGTTCGCGAGGATGCTGTTGGACTCAGGAATCAAGCAGCTCTGACTGGGCTAGGTGGAAAGTGGCGCCAGTCCGGTGCGTCGGATTCCGATAATGAAATCGGCAGTTTCATCCAGAATATGGGTCTCGCACGCCGTTCGAGGAATGCGTGAGGAATGAAGGACTACGCACGCCTTAAGCACTTGAATCATGTCTGGAGACGTTTCTTTCCTTTGTGTGTCATTCGCGCCACGCATGGACCGCAACGCCCCTGGCATTGGCGAACGGAATGCCCTAGCTATCCCGAGCATAGCTTTGTGAGGTGTGTTGATATGGTTCAGTTTCGGAAGCGTCCATGCGAGGGGTGTTTCATACGCGAGATGGCGAGCCCGAGCTAGGAACTTCGCCCGTACAAACCCGAGTGAGTGCGCTAGGACTGACCAAAGGCAGACGTTCGCCTTGCCCCGGCCTGACCCAGGAGATATGGGAGCATTCGACGTGTCTCGCCAGCCGCTTCGGCAGGGCATAAGGGAGGTGGGTGGGCAGTGCGACGAGCTGTTTCGAGAGCGTCACCATCCGGCGAGATAGCTGCCTACGAGCTTGTGAATCTCACCGGCCACTTCGTCCTCGTCGTCCGAAACGTAGCCCACAACGGTCGATAGTTCGGCCACGACGAGAAGGACGAGTGCGGCGACCAGCGGTGCCTTCGTGGGTGCGAGATTGGGATAGTGTTGTGTCAGTGCCGTGGTCATCATGGGGACGATCCGCGCCCTTAAGGCGTCGTCGGCCTGCCTGACGTCCGTGCGCGTGCGCAACGCGGCGAATAGAGTGGCTATTCCCTGGTGCTTCCGGAAGACCGGCAGGTACAGGTTCAGGAAATGGTCGATCCACTCTCCGTGTGCGGGCGGCTCCTCCGTAGCCGACCTGACCGCTTCCTCGATTTCGACGGACATGCGGGCGAACGCGGCAATGATCGCTTCGTACTTGTCTGCAAAGAAGTGGTAACAGGTGCCTACGTTCACGCCGGCCCGGCGAGCGATGGAATTCGTCGTGATGCCGTCGGGCCCGGCTTCCACGGCGAGTGCTTCGACGGCGTCGAGGATCTGCGCGACCCGCTCCTCGCCGCGGCGCTGACTCGGTTTTCGCCGTAACTTCGTCTGCCGCATTTCAACTCAGTCCTCTTGTCGTAGCGGCCGTGCCGCATTCTAGGCGCGTTTCCGCCTTCTGGCGCCCTCGCAGAAGTTGACCTATCATTCAAGTTTATCGAAATCGCGGGACTGTCGATGGCCGATCCCCTGGACGCCCTGCTCGACACGGAGGCTCGTTCCCGGATTCGGGAGCCGATTGAAAGCGCGCGAACGCTGCCGCGCCAGGCTTTCACGAACGAGGCATTCGCGGCCCTGGAAGTCGAGAGGATCTTTGGGCGTCGTTGGATCGCTGCGCGCTTCGAGTGCGAGATTCCCGCGCCTGGCGACGCCCTCCCGTTCGACTTCTGTGACATGCCACTGCTCGCCGTCAGGGGCAGCGACGGTCGGCCCCGTGTTTTCCACAATGTCTGTCCCTATGACGGGTGCCCGGTCGTCTTCGCGCCGGCGAAGGGCCTGACGGAGCTCGTCGTGCCCTACCACGGATGGACCTACGACTTGAGTGGAAAGCTCGTGGGCACTCCCTTCTGGAATGGTCAGCCGGGCTGTGAGGTCGCAGATCTCGGTGGGCGTCCGGGCGATCTCGTCGAAGTGACAAGTGAGACGTGGCTCGGCGCCCTGTGGGTGAATCTCGCCGCGGACCCGGAGCCGTTCGTTTCGCACATTGCCCCTGCCGAGCGAGTTCTTTCGGAGTATCGCCTCGACGATCTGGCGGTTGGTCGCACCACCGGGGAGGAGCCCGCGGTCGGACGCGGCGACTTGCACGCGAACTGGAAGACGTTTCTCGAGAACGCCTGCGTAAACGTGCTGCACGAGTCCTTCGTTCACCGAACGTATCGAGAGGCGCCGCAGGTTCCACGTGTCAGCGCAGACGGGACGCCGACCTGGTTCCATGACCTGGACCGCAATCTGCTGACGTTCGGCTATCGACGGGCGGACTTCGCGGATACCTACCAGTTCCCTCCGCTTCCGCACATAGGGGCCCGCGAGGAACCCAGGCACGAGTATTTCCTGACGCTCTATCCGAACCTGGTGATCTCAACCGGGGCCGAGCATGTGCTGGTGGCCATGGTGCTGCCGCTATCGCCGGGGCGCTGCGAAGTATCCACGATTCTCCTCTTCGACCCGTCGGTGGCCGCCGGTTCCGCGGCGGACACGATCCGTGGGATCTACGAGGAGGCGGTGCGTGAGGACAGCGTCGTGATGGAAGCGGTCCAGAAGGCGCGGCGGTCGCCCGCCTTTCCGAGCCAGTTCTACTCCCCCGCATGGGACACACTGCACTATCACATGACTCAGATGATCCTGGACGATCTGGAGACGCCATGACGTCGATCCAGCTTCGCAAACGCGCAAGGAGAAGCAATGCAACCCGACTATCGTTTCATTGACGCGGACAACCACTACTACGAGCCCGTCGATCGGTTCCTGGCCTACTTCGACTCGGGCACACTGAAGGAAGGCTTCCGGGTCGACGATGAGAACCGCCTCTTCGTGGGCGATGAGCCTCTGTACTCGGGGCCCGAATCGCCGATGGCCCTACCGCTGACCCCGGGTTCGCACCTCGAGCTCTACACCACCATGCGGATGAACGCCGCCGTGCCGACCTATGACGTTCCCGCCACGGAGGTTCCCGAATTCTGCAGCCGCGATGCCAGGCTCAAGGTCATGGACGCGCAGAACGTAGAGGCAGGCATCTTCTACGGGTCCCTCGGGCTGCTCCCGGAAGACCAGCTCGCCGAGAGGAAGGGCCCGGATCTCCTCTATCGGCACATCAGGGGTTACAACCGGTATGCGGAGGAAGAGTGGGGCTTCGCGCACCGGAATCGCATCTTCGCCGCACCGCTGCTCGCCCTGGATGATCTGGACCGGGCACTCGGCGAGCTGCAGGACGTTCTCAGCCGTGGAGCGCGGGTGATCCAGCTCACGCCGAGGCCCACCATCGACCGGCGATCTCCCGGCGATCCTCACTTCGACCCGTTCTGGGCGCGCGTTGGCGAAGCGGGTGTACTCGTGGCCGTTCACATCGGGATGAACGCATACCACTACGTTCAGCAAAGCGGCTTCTGGGGAGAGAACGGCCTCGCATCGCTAGCGGAGTGGACGCCCTTTCAACGGCTGATCGCCATGCAGGACCGGCCGATCATGGACTTTCTCGGTGCTCTGATACTGCACGGGCTGTTCGAGCGCCATCCGAAGCTGCGCGTGCTCAGCGTCGAGAACTCCGTGAGCTGGCTGCCGTACTTCGCGCGCAAGCTCGAGCAGGTGGTGGATCTCCCGTTCAGCCCGATCGAGACGTTCAAGCGTCACGTCTACCACACGCCCGTATTCACCGACGACATCAGGCAAGCCATGGATCTGGTCGGTGACAGCCAGATCGTGTTCGGCTCTGACTACCCGCATCCCGAGGGCCCGGCGCAACCGGGTCAGTTCCTGCAGCACCTGGAAGGAGTGCCTGAAACGACCGCGCACAAGTTCCTCCGCGCGACCAACGCGGCTTTGTTGGGATTGCCGGTATGAGCCATGCCGCGCGAGGGCGGCACGGGCGTCGTCGGCCGGTCCCGAGCCGGGCGTTCTCGCTCCTCTCACAGGGCCTGCACCGCAGGTCCAAAGCGCGCGATTTTCGATTGCCAAGGTGCGCAGTTTTCGGTTGCCATTGACACCTTCGGCCGGTCCGCGGCGAAGCGGGCGCCATTTGCTGATCTCGTCGGTCGCCACCCCCCCCGCGCGCCCCTTGCGCCCCCGGGTTGCTCATCAGCTGCGGTCGCTGACCGACGCGGGCGTAACGGGGCGGCGCGGCCCCCATGTCTGGTCTCGGGGTCGCGGCACGTCAGCGTCTCGTTCGGGCTTGTCACGTCCAGCCCCAACAGATTGGAACGCGTGGGATTCGGCCCAAAGTCGAGGCCCAAAGTAGAGGTTGATGGCAACGCAATCACCGCGTAGAGTGCGAGGAGGACTCAGGTATTCGGCTATGGCAAGCATTACGATTCGCAATCTCGAGGACGACGTGAAGACACGGCTACGTCGGCGTGCGGCTGGCCATGGCAACTCCATGGAGGAAGAAGCACGGCTGATCCTGGCCGAGGCGGTGGCACGCGAGGCGGCGCCACAGAAAGGGCTAGGCACCGCGATTCACGAGCTGTTCAAGCCATTCGGCGGCGTGGACCTGGACCTGCCGCCGCGCGAAGCGACGCGGGAGCCGCCACGGTTCGATTGAGGCGTCGCTGGTCCGGTGGTCGTGCTCGACACGAATGTGGTCTCGGAACTGATGCGGGCGAGCCCTACGCTTGAAGTGGTTGAGTGGCTTGACGCCCAGCAAACGAGGGATCTCTTCGTGACGAGCGTCACCGAGGCGGAGATCCGCGCCGGCATGGCAGTTTTGCCCGAAGGGGCGAGGCGACGGGGCTTGGTCGCAGCGGCGGAACGTGTATTCGGCAACCTCTTCGCGGGTCGGGTGTTGTCCTTCGACAGTGCTGCCGCGCGCGCGTACGCGGAGATTTTCGCGACCCGCCAAGCAGCCGGTCGTCCTCTATCCCTGGCTGATGGACAGATCGCAGCTATTGCCCGGTCGCGGGGGAAGGCGGTTGTCACCCGAAATGTCGGGGACTTCGAGGGTGCGGGCGTCGAACTGGTCGATCCGTGGGCGGCGGTGTGAGCGGCACGACGGGAGCATTTGCCCGCGTCAAGATCGACGCGCTGCCGAAGGACGCGGGCTGGAACCTGACCGACGGCTCGAGCGTCGTTTTCGAGTACACGCTCCGCGACGGCACCCAAGCGGACTACGTGCTTTGCGACCGCCAAGGTCGGCCCATGGCGGCGCTGGAGGCCCACCCGGCGAAGTGGTGGGAAACTGGCGCCATGCGCTAGAAGCCCACTGCGCAACAGAGTCTAGTCGATGGCAGCGAAAACACCCGGCGGTTTCCAGGGGGCGTGATGAACGTCTCCGGCATCGTTGCCAGGGGCCTCGCGGGCGCCCTGCTGCCGGCAGGCTTCGCCCTGGCAGCCGATCCGCCCGCCTCCACCGATTGGCCCCTCCTCGGCAATTCGCCCGAGATGCAGCACCATTCGGACCTGGACCAGATCAACACCGATACCGTCGCACGGCTGGGGTTGGTCTGGTCTGTCGATCTGCCGACGCTGGATGGTCCGGTCGGCAACCCGCTCATCAAGGATGGCCGAATCTTTCAGAGCGGTTCACAGAGCAAGGTGTTCGCCCATGACCTGCGCACCGGCGAACTGTTGTGGACGCACGAGCCCTTGAAGTCCGCACGGTCCGGTTCTATTGACGAGGCGCTCGGGATGCGCATCAACCGGGGGGTCGCGCTTTACGACGATCTGGCCGTGGTCGCAACCGCGGACTGCCGCCTCGTGGCCGTCGACCAGGCCACGGGCGTCAAGCGCTGGGACGCGGAGGCCTGCGATGCCGCGCAGGGCTACAGCATCACCGGCGCGCCCAGGGTGGGTGCAGGCAAGGTGTTCATCGGCAACGCCTGCCAGGACTCGGGCAGCAATCGCGGCCATGTGAATGCGTTCGATGCCGCCACCGGCAAGCATCTCTGGCGCTTCTACACGGTACCGGGCGATCCGGACCAGCCACCCGAGAACGAGCTCTACCTCCGCGCCATGGCCACCTGGGGGGAGGGTTGGTATGAGCGCACCAAGGGCTGCGGCAGCGTCTGGGATGCCATGGTCTACGACGAACAGACGAACCAGCTCATCATCGGCACCGGCGGGCCCGCACCCCTGAACCCCACCATGCGCGGCAAGGGTGCGGGCGATGAGCTCTTCACCAATGCGTTGGTGGCGCTGGATGCGGACACGGGCGACTACCGATGGCACTTCTCCCAGGTTCCCCGCGATGGCTGGAACTGGGAACCCGCGGTCGGGCTCATGCTCGCGACGCTGCCTGTCTTTGGCGAAGACCGCCGGGTGGTCGTCAGTGTGCCCAAGAACGGTTTCGTGTACCTGTTCGATGCAGCCAGCGGCGAGTTCCTTTCGGGAAAGAACTACGTGCCGATCACCTGGGCGAAAGGGCTGGACGAATTCGGCCGGCCGATCTTCGACCCGTCGGCGCGCTACTGGGAGCAGGGCGACGGCGTGACGAGACTGGTGCCTACCGGCGGCCTGGGCTCGCATGGATGGGAAGCGCTGGCACTCAATCCACAGCGACACCTCCTGTATATCCCCGTCATGAACATACCGACTGCCATGTCGAGGAACGATGGCGGTGCGGGCTTCAGCTTTGACTTCTACTACGGAGATCCGTCCGATCCGTCCTGGCGGAGATTCGGTGAGGTGGTGGCCTGGGACCTCATCACGCAAAGCGAGGTGTGGCGGCGGTCGAGCGGGCTACCGGTGAACGGTGGCCTGCTGCACACCGGCGGCGGCCTGGTGTTCCAGGGCAGCGCCGAAGGTTACCTGACCGCGTATGACGCCGCGTCCGGCGAACCGCGCTGGAGCGCTCCCGCAGGCGGCGCGATCCGCGCCGCGCCATCGACGGTGATGGTCGAGGGACGCCAGTTCGTGATCGTTCCCGCCGGCAGACCGACAGGATCCATGACCTCGACCGGGCTCGGGCATTATTCCAGTACACCGCGTGCGCGCAGTCAGCCTCGTCTCCTGGCCTTTGCGCTGGACGGTGAAGCCGAGACGCCCGCCTGGGCGGAACCCACGCGGATACCGAAACCAACCGTCGCGCGCATGGACCCCGAGTTGGCCGGAGCGGGTGCACTCGTTTATGAGTCATACGGCTGCATGATCTGTCACGGAAAGTACGCCGCGGGTCTGGGCGGCACGGCGCCCGACCTGCGCGTGAAACTCCCGGCGTCGCTGGAGTATCTGCAGGCGGTGCTCGACGGCGCGCTGAAATCCACGGGCATGCCGGCATACCCGGTCGATGAGCGGACCGCCGAGACTTTGCTTGCATACCAGGTCAATGCGGCCTGGGATGCCTATGAGGCGCAGCAACACGGCAACGACATGGAAGAGACGCCGACGCCCGAGGAAAGCAGGTAGGCAACCCACACCGCTATCCTTACGACTCTCGTACAACTTCCGCAGGGGATCCCCAGATGACTGCAACCATCGCTGGCCATTGCACCGCGCGCTTCGCACCCGTCCAGGAGGCGTTCGAGCGAAACTTCAATGAAGGCGGCGAGGTGGGCGCCCGGGTCGCGGTGATCGAACGCGGCGACACGGTGGTGGACCTCTGGGGCGGACACGCCGACGAAACAGCGGAGCAGGCGTGGCAGGAGGACACGCTGGTGTGCAGCATGTCCGTGAGCAAGGGCGTGGTGGCGCTGTGCGCGCACCTGCTGGCCTCGCGGGGGCTGCTGGACTACGACCAGCCGGTTGCCGCGTACTGGCCTGAATTCGCCGCGGCCGGCAAGGAGCGCATCACGGTGCGGCAGGCGATCTCCCACCAGGCGTCCCTGGCGTTCATCGATGATGCGGAACCGGGGGATGCGACGGATTGGACGAGGTTCACTAGGAAGATCGCCGCCCAGAGGCCGAACTGGGCGGTGGGCACGGAGGAGACCTATCACTCGGTGACCATCGGCTACATCACCGGTGAAATCGTGCGCCGGATCGATGGACGGCCCATTCAGCAGTTCATCGCCGAGGAGCTTGCGGGACCGCTCGGCGCCGACTTCATCCTTGGCGTTGGCGATGAGGATTTCGATCGCGTCGCCGAGCAGATTCCCAATCCCGACAACGAATTGATGAATGGCGGTCTCTTCAACGAGAAGACCACGGCGATGTTCACGCCCATGCCGCCGGAGGCCATTGGCTCAAGAGAACTGGTCAGGTATGTCTTTCCGTCCGGCAGCGGCGTTTCGAACGGCCTGGCCCTGGCGAAGCTCTTCGCCCCCTTCGCCAACGGCGGCGAGTACAAGGGCGTGCGGCTGTTCACGCCCGAAGTGATTCGCCTGGCAAGCGAGGAGCAGTGGCATCACCCGGACAGCATGTTCGGCAACGACTTTCGGGTGGCGCTTGGCCTGCTGCTGAACATCGACTTCAACTACTGGGGCAAGGAAGGCAACGTGGGCACCGCAGGCGCTGGGGGATATGCCGCCTTCGCGGACCCGGACAACGGCATCTCGTACGGCTACACGCCCAATCGATTCAACTCCGGGGCGGGACTGGGTGACCAGCATCGGAGTCTGGT